>SIAW01000011.1 GCA_009695465.1 Pedosphaera sp. | reverse complement strand
TGGTGGAGAACGGCGCGCTGACGGTGCTCTTTGTCTCCGGACTGTTCGGCGCGGTGATGTGCGCCTCCTCGTCGTTGGCGGAAGAGATTCGGTCGGGCACAGCCTTGGCGGTGCTTTCCAAGCCCGTCAGTCGCGTGCAGTTCATCCTCGGCAAATTCCTGGGACTGGCCGGCGCGTTGACGGTGTTGACCTACGCCAATCTGTTGGGCGTGCTCTTGGCCAGCCGCAATTCCTTCGATGCTTACGGCAACCCGGACAACTTTGGGTCGCTCGTGTTTTTCATCTGCATCGGACTGGGAGCGCTGGCGGCGGCGTTGCTCAATTATTTCCTCAACAAACAATTCGTGCCGTGGGCCGTGCTGTTCGTGCTGCTGGGCATGACGCTGGGTTTTGTCGCCATCTGCTGCATGGACAAGGAGGTGGTGCATTATTTCTGGGATCCGGAGTCGGACCGGCACGCGCGTTTCTGGGAGATCTGGATTTTCAACAACGACAAGGGCTACGACATCTTCACCAACGAACAGTTCGTGGGCAAAGGGCACGATCCCAAGTCGCTGTTCGCCGAGGGCATCAATTGGGACCTCCTGCCGATGGCCGTGCTGTTGCTGTTCGCGCTGTGGATTTTGGCGGCGGTGGCGATGGTGTGCTCCACACGGCTGAGCTGGCTGCCGACGCTCATCATCTGCAGCGGATTTTTTGTGCTGGGGTTGATGTCCGATTATTTCTTCGGGCGCCAAGCGATGGGCGGAGCGTTCCTGACGGCGGGCGATCATCTGATCTGGACGCCGCCACGAGATTTCACCGGAGAGAAAGCGGTGTTCAAAGTCGAACCGCGGGGCATCCGCGACATCCCGCGCGTGCCGCTCATCGTCAGTGTCCAAGTGCAGCAGACCGGCGGGCAGGTCAATGAGCTCAAGCCCAACCATCTGGTGCTGCGCCGTTCCACGGTGGACGAGCGGGGTTACTTCCCGCCCAACGAACCGCTGGCGGTGCACTTCCATGAATTGAAAGATGAAGTGGCACCGCAGCTCATCCAAAACATCATCGAGAAAGAGCTGGCCGCCCACAGCACCGCGCAGAAGGCGCAACACGCGGTGCTGCACAAATACAATCTGGAGTTGGAAGTGGGCCTGTTCGAGGAGATGAAAAAAGGCACGCGCAGTCCCGCTGAAGTGGGCCGGGCGCTGGCGAAGGAACGTGACATCAGCGACCTTTTGCCGGGGCATCTCTCCTTTTATGTGTACCCGCTGACCGAGGGATTGACCAAGCGCGCGGGCGAAGGCGGGCGTGCGCAATCCAGCATGGCGGAGGTGGTGCACGGCGGCCGGTGGTGGGCGAAAATTCTTTACGTGGTGGTTCCAAACTGGCAACTTTTCTGGCTCGCAGACGCGATTAGGCCGGGCCACTCCATACCGTGGAGTTACGTGAGAGACTCACTGCTGTATGTGGTGACCTATTTGGGGATTGGGTTGGTTGCGGCATTCTACCTGTTTGAAGAGCGCGAATTGAACTGATGGGCAGACCTGTTTTGCGATGGACAACCAGATAAAAAGCGCCGGTGGTTTGAACCTTATGGTCTCGTTCCTGGCCTTGATGGCGGGGGCGGTGGTGCTGTGGTTCAGCGGCGACGGCTCAGCCAGCACGGCGTTTGCGCTGGCGTTTCTGGCGATCGGATTCCTAGTTTCGTTGGTCAGCTATTTCCACCTGCACTTGCTCGACCGCGAGCAGTTGGAGCAGATGGAGCATGATGAGGCGCGCAAAGGCACGGCCGACACTTCCATGTTCGAGGCCGACGCCTTTCCCGCGCGGCGCACGCGCGAGCAGTTCGACAAATGGTGGGTGCCCGCGCTCACCATCGTGCTCTTCATCGCGCAGGGAATCGCGGCTTGGGTGATCTTCACAAAACTGTTGCGCGGGCAATGGACGCAGAAAACCGTTCTGGGCAAACCGGAAGTCGTGCTGGCGGTGTCGGCGCTCTTCGGACTGTTCCTGTTCCTGCGCGGCCGTTACGCGACGGTGCTCGCGCGCATGAGCAACGCGATCACCTTGCAGCCCGGCTCGGACTTCCTGCTGCTGGGCGCGTACCAATTTTTCCTGCTGGCTATCGCGGCCGCTGCGACATTGGCGGAATACAAGAGCGTTCACCTTTTCATGGCGTGGGCGCAACTGGCGCTGCTGCTGGTGCTGACGGGCGAGACGTTGCTGCGATTGATTTTGGATCTCTACCGCCCGCGCTTGAAGGGCGGCGAGGCGCGCCAACTTTACCACAGCCGGCTGGTGGGGTTGATCAGCAAGCCTGAGAGCTTTTTTTCCACAGCGGCCATCGCGCTGGATTACCAGTTCGGCTTCAAGGTGTCCGAGACGTGGGGCTATCAATTCCTCAAAGAACGTCTGGCCTTGCTGGCGATGCTGCAGGTGGCTGCGTTGTGGATTTCGACGGCGGTGGTGGTCATTCAACCCAACGAGCAAGGGTTGATTGAACGCCGTGGCGGGCCAGTATTGTTGGAGCCGGGCATCCGGTTCAAATGCCCGTGGCCCTTCGAGGATCTCCAACGTTACGTGCCCAGCCGCGTGGAGGTGGTGCAAGTGGGCTACCACGAGACCGCGGCCGAGGCCGGTCGGGGCGTCAAGAAGGGCGTGAACTGGAACGAGCCGCGCGTGAAGGATCACAGCAACCCCGAGGTTCAGCAGGAGATGTATCGGCACTATTTCGCCACGCGCGCGGATCAAAGCAAGTCGGCGAGCAAGAACGCATCGGATCGCACCGCCGGGCTGTTGTACGTGAGCGTGCCCGTGCAGTTTGTCATCCGCGACATCCGGGAATGGACGCGGTACACGAAAGTGAAATCGCAGGAGCATCCGTTCCTGATCATCGAAAGCATCGCCACCCGGGAGGTCACGCAATATTTCATGGGCAAGCGCATGGCCGAACTGCTGGCCAGCGGCCGCAGCACGGCGAGCAGCGTGTTGTTGGCCCACATCCAGCGCGCGGCGGATACGCGCAAACTGGGCGTGACCATTATCAATGTGGGACTGGACCGGATCCAACCGCCGGCGGAGCGCGCGCAGATTGCCGTGACGGACATCACGGATCCGACCAAGAAGGAAGCGCTGGGATCCGATTCCCCCACGGGCGTTCACGAGAAATACTTGGCGGCGCTGTTGACCCAGCGGCAGAGCGCGCAGATGGCGCAGGCGCGTTCGGGGCATCTGACGGAGATGTCGCACATCAGGGCTGCGCAGATTCACGACAAAGGCGAGATGGACGCCCAGCAGAAACGCCAGAGCCGTAAGAGCGAGGGCAACGAGCTGAAGGAATTTCTGAGCATGTACAAAGCCGCGCCGCAGGTGTATCCCGCCTACCGCCATCTGGAGGCGATGGCCAGCGTGTTGGGTGCGCCCAACATCCGCAAGTATGTGTTGATGGGCACCAACGCACTGGACACGATCCATTTTGATTTCAAGAAATCCCAGACGGACATCCTCGATATCTCCGCGCGATTGGCCGTCAATCCGGAGGATGATTCGAAGGCTGAATTTAAGAGAAATCCATGAACGCCAAGCGCATCATCACCATCGCCGTAGGGGGGCTGCTGCTCCTGATTTTCCTGTCGCTGATGTTCACCTATCAAGTGCGCACCACTGAGATTGCGCTGGTGAGCAGTTGGTTTGGCGGGGACAAGATCATCTTCGGCAGTGCCGGCGACGCGAAGGCCGGCGTGGCCGTCAGCCCGGGGATCAACCTGCGCATGCCGTGGCCGTTCCAGACGGTGTACAAACTCGACGGCCGCACCCACATCTTTGAATCCAACTTCGATCAGGTGGGCGGCGATGGCGACACGTTGCTGATGCAGGTCTATGCGGGCTGGAAGGTGGGCGACGCGGAGAAATTTCGCAGCGTCCATCAGGCCGCCGGCACGACGGGCGAGGAGATGATGCGGCTGGCTGAGGTGAACTTGGCGGGCATGATCAACCAAGTGCGCCAATCCAAGGCGGGCAAGTACAAGATCACGGCGTTTGTGGGCGAGGACAATGGCACCAGCGCGTACGGGAAGTTTGAGCAGGAGCTGGAGCAGGGCTTGAAGGATCTGGATCCCAACAAGGCTTACGGCATTGAGGTGACGTTCATCGGCATCAAGCGAGTGGGCATCCCGCGCATGGTGGCGCAGGCGGTCATCCAAGGGATCATCGCGACGAAACGCGAAGAGGTGGAGATGGTCAACGAGAAGGCCACGGCGCTTTCCAAGAGCATCATTCAAAGAGCTGAGGCGGAGGCGCGCGGATTGTTGTCGGCGGCCGATGACAACGCCACCAAGTCCATCAAGGCTGCTGAAGGCCAGGTGCAGGAAGATTTCGCTGCGATGGAAAAACAGAATCCGGAGCTGGCGATTCTGCTCAAGAAGATCAAGGCGATCGAGGCGTTAAAGAACAGTCCAACGACGCTGATTCTCACGGATCAAAATCCGCTGCTGGAAATTCTGGGCGGCTTGCCCAAGGAATTGAAGGCCCCGGTGTCAACGCCCAAGTCCAGCCAGCCATGAGCGTACCTGCCCCGCAACAACCCGGCTCGTTGGACTCGCGCGGCGATGTCGGCACGCAGGCGTTGACGCAGGCGTTGCGCGGCGGATTTTTCATCCTCAACGGCGTGATCATCGCGTTGATCGCCTATTTTTTTGTCTCGAACTGGTTCCGCGTGGAGCCGGGCAAAAGTGCGGTGGTGCTGCGGTTTGGTCGGCCGATGCAGACCTCCAAGGATGCGCTGCTCAAGGAAGGGCGGATTCATTTTGCGTGGCCGTACCCGATCGATGAGAAAGTGGTCGTGACCGGTGGCGAGCAGGCGGTGGTGTCCACGGTGGGTTGGTACACGCCCTCCAGTTCGCCCACGGTACAATTTGATGAAGTCAACGACGGCTACATCCTCTGCGCCGGCGGCGGCATGTTGCACATCAAATCCAGGGTGGAGTACACCATCAGCGATCCCATCCGTTACAATTTCCATTTCCAGAATGTGGATTCGGTTCTGCGCTGCGTGATTGATAATGCGCTGACGACGGTGGGCGCGCGATTCACTTCCGAGGGGATCCGCGACAAGCAACGCGGCGAATTTCTGAGCGCCGTGGAGAAGCAGGTGAAAGAGTTGACGCAGCAATACAAGCTGGGCGTGGAAATCAGCAGGGTGCGTTTGGATCCGCCCCCGGCACTGCCGCGCGGCGAAATGCAGCAGGAACAGAACAAGTTGCTGCAGGCCCTGCAAGGCCAGTCCACACGCGAGACGGCGGCGCGGTCCAAGTCGCAAACCCTCCGGCTGCACGCCGAGACGGAGGCCATCCGCATCCAGTCCGATGCGAAGGTGCAGGGCACCAACATCAAGAGCCGCGTGCAGATGGAGGCCAAAGAGTTCAATGATCTGATGCGCAACTACGGCAATAATCCGGTCTTGCTGCGCGCGGAGTTGGAACGGCGACTGGTGGAATCGCTGCGCGGCCTATTGGCCAGCGAGAACGTGCAACTTTATGTCCTGCCCTCGCAGGGAGGCATGCGGCCTGCGGTGAACATGCAGATCGGCGCACCGGCCACCAAGGCGCCGGTAGGCCGCATGATGGCGCCGCCGCCGCGTCCGTTTGGGGCCAATCCGGGAGACAATCTGTAGCCTAATTTTACGATGCAGACTGCGGAGCACACTGAAACGAACCACGACGAGGTGGAATCCAACCACGACCAATCGCGCATGGGCGTGAAATGGCCGTGGATCGTTTTTGGAATGGTGTTTGTCATCAACGGTTTTCTTGCCGACTGGATCCTCTCGGAGTCCGATCGCGTGGGCGATCTCAGCGCCATGATTGGCGCCTTCGTGCTGGCGATTCCCATCATCCAACGCGTCATCCGCGATCTGCGGCAGGGACTGCTCACCACCAACGAGCTGGTGGCCATCGCGGTGTGCGCGTCCTTTGCGTCGGGCAACTATCGCGAGGCGGGCTTGGTGGCGTTCTTCATGTTGCTGGCCGAGCTGATCGAGACCCGCACCGCCGAAGGCGCCAAGGCGTCCATCGAGTCGCTCATCAAACTCACGCCCACCAAGGCGCGACGCATCAGCCGCGTGGACGAGACCACCTCGCGTGCCGAGGAAGAGGTGGCCGCCAAGGAACTGCGCGTGGGCGATGTCATCCGCGTGCGCCCCGGCGACAACATCCCGGCGGATGGCAACATCGTCAACGGCTCCGGTTCCATCAATCAAGCCAACATCACCGGCGAATCGTTGCCGGTGGATAAACGCGCGGGTGACGAGGTGTTCCAAGGCACTGTCAACATCACGGGCATGCTGGAAGTGCGCGTCACCAAGGCCGGCGAGGACACCACCTTTGGCCGCGTGCGCAACCTGATCTTGGCTGCGGAGAAAACCAAGCTGCCGATCATGAAGATCGTGGACCAGTACATGGGGTTTTACACCCCGCTGGTGCTGGTCATCGGCGCGCTGGTCTGGGCGCTCACGCACGACCTCAAAGTGGTCATCACCATCTTCATCGTCACCTGCCCGTGCGCGTTCATCTTGGCGACGCCCACGGCCATCGTGGCCTCGCTGTCCGCGGCGGCGCGGTTGGGCATCCTCATCAAGAAAGTCAGCGACATCGAGCTGGCGGCGCGCATCAACGCCTTTGTCTTCGACAAGACCGGCACGGTGACCACGGGCCGGCTGGCCGTGAGCCGTCTCAACGCGGTGCCCGGTGTGGAGCCATCGGATCTGCTTCTCACCGCAGCCAGTGCGGAACGGTACAGTAACCATCCCACGGCCAAAGCGCTGGGCGTACTCGCCGCCGAGGTGGGCGTGGAGTTGTCCGAGCCGGAAGGTTTTTCTGAGACCGCCGGCAAAGGTGTGGCCGCGAAGGTGAAGGGCGCGCAAGTGTGGATCGGGCGCGAACTGTGGCTGCGCGAGAATGGCGTGAAGGGCGACATCGCCAAGTCGGTGGACTTGGACGAGACGCAAGGCTACAGCTTGGTGTACGTGGCGCGCGACGGACAATATCTGGGCTGGATCGGGTTCTCGGACCAGACCCGCGAAGAGGCGGCCGTGGCCATTGCGGGATTGAAGGCCGAAGGCGTGCGCCGCGTGTCGCTTGTCTCGGGCGATCGCAAACCGGTGGCGACGCGTGTCGGCCAGGAGATCGGCTGCGACGAAGTGGTGGCCGAATGTCTGCCGCAGGACAAGGTGGCTTTCGTGAAGGCCATCCACGCCAAAGGCTATCGCGTGGCGGTCGTGGGCGACGGTGTGAATGACGCGCCAGCATTGGCTGCGGGCGACATCGGCATCGCCATGGGCGCCGCTGGCAGTGAAGTGGCCATCAACAGCGCCACGATTGCGCTGATGAACAACGATCTGCGCCGGCTGCCGTTTTTGATTCGGCTCTCGCGGATGACACGCGCGGTCATCAACCAGAATTTTCTGTTTGGCATCCTGCTGGTCATCGGCGGGCTTTGCTTGGCGTGGATGAAATTCATCAACCCCATCACGGCGGCAGCGTTGCACGTGGTGGGTTCGATGATTGTGGTGTTCAACAGCGCGCGGCTGGTGCGGCAGGGTGAAGAGTTGGAGCCGATGGAGTCGGGCGCAACGGCGATTGCCGCACCCGTGGCGGTGACAGAGACGGCACCGGCGGTTTGAGCGCGGTGCTGCGCAGCGTCGGGTTCTCTGGATTGAATTTGGAGTGAAGTCATGGTGACAGCGATGAACGAGAATCCGAACGCCGCCCCCGCGGCAGGCGAGGCGTCAACCGAGGCGGTCGTGCGCGTCAGCGGGCTGACGAAGATCTTCAAGGATTTCTGGCATCGCCCCAAAGCCAAAGCCGTCAACAACGTCAGCTTCGAGATCCGGCGCGGCGAGGTGTTCGGGTTGCTCGGCCCCAACGGCTCGGGCAAGTCCACCACGATCAAGATGCTGCTGGGGTTGCTCAAACCGACGGCGGGCCTCATCCAAGTGTTCGGCCGTTCCCCGCGCGACGTGCGCATGAAAGCGCGCATCGGCTATCTACCGGAGGAATCTTACCTCTACAAATATCTGGACTCGGAGGAGACGCTGGATTTTTTTGGCAACCTCTTCGGACTGGATGCCAAGGAACGGCACAAGCGCACGGAGCAGTTGCTGGACATGGTGGGGCTTAAGCGCGTGCAGATGCGCACGGTGGGCGAGTTTTCCAAAGGCATGCAGCGCCGCATCGGCTTGGCGCAGGCGCTCATCAATGATCCGGACCTGGTGATTCTGGACGAGCCGACCGCGGGCATGGATCCCATCGGTTGCCGCGAGATCAAGGATCTCATCCTCACGCTCGCGCAGCGCGGCAAGACGGTGATTCTCTCCAGCCACTTGCTCTCGGACGTGGAGGATGTCTGCGATCGCGCGGTGATTTATTACGGCGGCAAGATCCAAGCCTACGGCGAGTTGAAAGACCTGCTGGTCGAACGCGATACGGTGCGCATCACGATGCCGGTGTTGCCGCAGGAAAAGATGAAGTACATCCTTGATGTGATCCGCGCCGATGTCGCGGCTGATCGTGTGCAGGTGGATAATCCGACGCAGAATCTGGAGAACTATTTCCTGAACATCGTCAAGCGCGCCCGCCAAAGCGAGGACACCTCCGGCGCCACTTCCGGCAATCAGGTGGCCGAATATCTGCGCGGCAATGAGCCGGTCAAATCGGCCATTGATAAAAAAATTGAGCGCCTCACCGCAGCAAAGGTGGAGCCGGTAGCGGTCGCAGTCGCACCCAAACCCGAGGATAAGGTGGATCAGAAACGGCTGGCAACATTGACCAGCGCCAAGCCGACCGCCGACACAACACCCGCCGCCGCCAAGCCCGATGCGGTGGTGGATGCCGCCAAGGCCAACGCCAAACTCAGCAGCCTGCTGGGCGGCGACAAGAAACAACCCTGACGAGCGCATGTTGGCCGATGCAATGGTGCAATTGATCCGCCGCACACACCATGGTTGAGCCTACCAAACGCTGGTCCATCTTCGAGCATCCCGAAAAGGGGCTGCACGCCGTCCGCACCCACGCGTTTGATTGGACCGCCTTTTGCATCAACGGACTGTGGGCGCTCAAGCATCGGCTGTGGCTGCGCGCTCTGCTTTTGCTGGCGGTGGATGGCGTGATGATTGCGGGACTGGTGCAGGCGCTTTCCCCGACGCCCATGATGGATGCCGGCGTGTTCCGGATGAAATTCACCCAGCTCGTCGAGCCGGTAATTTTTTATCTGCCCATCTTCCCTGCGATGATTCTGAGATTTGCCCTGGCACTGCACGCCGGGCGCATCCTCATCCGCAAATTCAAACTGGCTGGCCACGTCTATCACGGCGATGTGGAGACGGCCTCCGATGTGCAGGCCATCGCGCGCGTGCGCAGCGGGCAGTTGAAGCCCGTGACCGATTCCATCGCGTTGGACATCATGCCCACGCGCTTCAAGCCGATCTTTGCGATTGTCTGGCTGACGTGGAAAGCCACGCTGCGGTATCGCCTGATCTGGGTGCTCTCGGGCGTGCTGCTCTGCACGGTGGTGCTGCTGCCCTTCATCCTGCAAGACGACGGCACGGCCAAAGGGCTGGTGCACATCCTCATCACGTACACGATGTACATGATCATCCTGGTGCTGGGCACAACCAGCATCTGGCTTTCGTGCGGCACGCTGGCGCATGACGTGGAGGAATGTCAGATGCAGTTGGTGGATGCCAAACCCATCTCGCGCGCCACGGTGTGGCTGGGCAAATGGCTGGGCGTGATGTCGATCAATCTGGTGATGCTGATACTGGCCAGCTCGGCGGTGTACGGCATGGTGCATTTCCGCGTGGCCCAGTTGTGGGATCGGCGCTACGAAGAACTGCGCCACGAATCGGACACCAACATCGTGCGCATCGCGATGCGTGAAGGCGTTGTGACCAATCAAATGGGCGGCGCAAAACCCTTCCGGCCCGATGAGGTGCTGGAGCTGCGCGAAGACCTGGCGAATCTGGAAGTGGCCCGTGCCAAGTGGGACTTGCTGACCTCGCGCGCCTCCGTGAAGCCTGACTTTGTGGATCTGGAACAGCTGATCCGCGACGGCAAACTGCCCAACGGATCGTGGGCACCGGAGTGGAGCCGGGTGGATCAGGTCATCAAGATGGATCTGGCGACGCAGATGCCCGATCTTTTTGCGGGCCGCTCGCCGGCAGAGTTCGATCTGAAAAAGTTTGCCCAATCCCCGCAGGCGACCGCCGCCGGCTACGATCTGGACAAGGAACGGGCGCGAATCTTTGCCGAGCAAAAACAGGTGGCCGAGGCCGTGGCCCCGCAGGGGGGCAACCGGCAGTGGCGCTTTCATCTGCCGCAACTCAAGAAGTGGATGGGGAAAAAGGCCAAAGCCCCGCAGCTACGGTTGCGTTTCAAGCTGGAGGCGTTCGTGAAGACGACCGTGAAAGATCAGCGCGAGACCGCCAACATCATGATGCAGGACAAGGTGTTTGACTGCGGGCTCATCATTGGCGATCTGAAAAATCCCAACAGAGAGATCATCCGCCGACCGTTGACTGTTCGGACGTTTCACGAATTCCCCGTGGGCTTGGACACGCTGGACAGCGACGGCACGCTCATCTTCACATTCGTCAACGGCGATGGGCAGATGCCGCTGGCGTTGCCGTTCTGGGATGGGAACATGGAGGTGCTCTATCAGGAGGGCGGATTCGTGGGCAACTTCACGCGCGCGCAACTGCTGGTTCTCTGCTGGCTGGGCATCCTGACGGCGGTGGGCTTGGCCTGCGCCAGTTTCATGGCGTTCCCGATGGCGTCCTTCACGTGCATCGGTCTGCTGATCATCGCGCTGGCAGCACCGATGATGACCGAAGTGGTGAACGATGGCGGCATCCGGCAGACGTACAACATGAAGCTCGGCAAACGCAACCGGTCCCTCGTGGATTATTTCGCGTTGCCCGCCTTCAAGGTGATGACAGCAGTGATGGTGCCGCTCACTGATTATTCGCCGGTGCATTCGCTCAGCGAAGGGCGCAGCATCACGTGGGCGCAATTACTGCACGCCTACGCGTTGGTCTGGGGGGTGGGCGGTGGCGTGTTTGTGCTGGGCGGCATCCTAGTGTATCATAACCGTGAGCTGGCGCTGGCCGGCAAGGCATAGGTCGTAAGATGGCAAGCATGGGAGAATCGGGTTCACGCAAAGCGCTGTACTTGGCGTTGATGGTGCCACTGTTGCTGGGCGTGGCCTTTGCACAAGATCGGCTCAACACCCGCCGCGGCGAACTCAACGTCTCCTTCCTCGAGCCACTGCCCAATGCACCGCCGCTCTTGAAGTTTGCTTCGGAAACCTTGGGCGGATTTCGCGGCGTGCTCTCCACCGTCCTTTGGATGCGCGCCAACAATCTGCAGATGGAAGGCAAGGTTTACGAGATGATGCAGCTCTCCGAGTGGATCACCAAGCTGCAGCCGCACATGCCGCGCGTGTGGACGGATCGCGCGTGGAACTTGGGCTACAACATCTCGGTCAAACACACCGATATCGAAGAGCGTTGGAAATGGGTGATGGCCGGCATCTCCCTGCTGCGCGACGAGGCCATCCAGTTCAACCCGCACGAGCCGGAGATTTACCACGAGTTGGCGTGGCATTTTCAACACAAGATGGGCCACGACGCCGACGCCGCGCACCGCCATTACAAGCGGCTTTGGATTAACGAAATGAGCACCAACCTGTGGCCCGACCTCAAATCCTGCATGCTCTCAGAGGGCAAAGTGGACTTCAAGACGCTCACCAATCCGCAGACGTCTGCGGACAAACAGCGCGTGCGCTACGTGGTGGAGCATTACAAGTTGGATCCGCGCCGGATGAAACAGGTGGATCAAGAATACGGCACCGTGGATGACAAGGATGACAACGGCAACCTCACCAAGCGATACGTCGGCTTGGAATGGCGCCTGCCGGAGACCCACGCCATTTACTGGGCGTGGATCGGCGAACAGAAATGCCGCGAGAATGCGGACCGGCGTGACATCCTCAAAAAACTGCGCCGGCTCATTTTCCAATCCATGAACCTGGCGCGCGAGCGCGGCCGCATCATCGTCAATCCGCACGTGCCCGATGCGGAAGGACTGTACCTCGGCGGCAAGAATTACGATCTGGGCCCGCGGCTGGAATTTATTCCGATGGTGGACAAGGCGTTTCGCGAGCAACTGACGTGGGCCAACAAGGCCATGTCCGATTTCCAGCGCAAGTACGAGGAGGCGGAGCGAATGGCGAAGAAGACGGGCAACAGATTTGTGCCGCCCACGATGGATGTCGGCAGCGACACGATGGAGACCTTCCGCAACGCCCACCACAATTTCCTGCGACAGTCCATCCGCGACCTTTACATGCACAACCACATCCCCGAGGCGATGGTGCACTTCAAGGCGCTGTGCGCGGAGTACCCCGACAAGATGCACCACTACGTCGGTTACGATGTGCAGACCAAGACGATGGATTTCAACACCTTCGCGCTGGACATGATTGACGAGGAGATGCGCACGGGCGGACGCGGCGTCACCGCCAGCATTCTCAGCGGATTCCTTTTCAAGGCCTACTACTATCTGGCGCTGGGCGAGGACGACCGCGGCCGCGGCCACGTGCTGGCGGCGCAGCGGTTGTACGATCGTTACAGCACCCGCAAGACCGATGCGGAAGTGGGGCGAGTGGATCTTCCTGCGTTCACGGCGTTGCACGATCAAGCACTCAAAGATTGGCTGACCAACGCCGACAAAGTGATGCCCACCATGTCCGCGCAGCTCCGAAAGCGTTTGGGAATGAAGGAAGGCGCGATGCCCAATCCGGGCTTGCCCAACATCATGAACCCGCTGCGCAAACCCAAGCCGGGGGAGAAGCCTGAGTTGGTGCCCGGCGCGGGCAACGGTTGAGCGGTTGATTGGGTGGCGCATTTCATGCGCACCGTTTTGGCTTGTTCACGCGGGCCACCGCCGCCACCCTCGCCGTGCATGAACCGGGCTGGGCGCAAGGTTTTCTGTTTGGCCACGGCCATTTTTCTCGCTGCCTTCCAAATCTCCTGTCAACGCCCGCTCAGCAATGTGGAATCGGGCAACCGCGACCAAGTGCTGCATCTGGGCAACGGCACCGAGCCGCAAGGATTGGATCCGCACATTGTCACCGGCGTGCCCGAACACAACATCCTCTCCGCGTTGCTGGAAGGATTGGTGACCGAAGATCCCAAGACGCTTCAGCCGCAGCCCGGCGCGGCGGAGTCGTGGACGATTTCGCCCGACGGCTTGGTGTACACCTTTCGACTGCGCAAGAACGCGCGATGGTCCAACGGCGACGCCCACACCGCGCAGGATTATGTCTATTCCTTCCGGCGCATCCTCAACCCGGCGTTGGGCGCGCAGTACGCCTACATGCTGCACGTGCTGCGCGGCGCGCGTGCTTTCAACGAAGGCAAAAGCAAGGTCGCGTGGGAGACCGTGGGGGTCGAGGCGCTGGACGATCACACACTGCGGCTGACGCTGGAACATCCCACGCCGTATTTTCTGGAGTTGCTCAACCACTATTCCTTCTGGCCGGTTCATCCGGGAACCATCGAGCGCTTCGGTGCGTTTGAGAAGCGCGGCACGCCGTGGACGCGGCCGGGCAATTTCGTGGGCAACGGCGCGTTCGTACTGCACGAGTGGCGCGTCAACTCGCGCATCATCGCCACGCCCAACCCGCATTATTGGGGCGCGGCCAATGTTGCGCTCAAGGCCATCCACTTTTATCCCATCGACAGCGCCGACACTGAGGAGCGCGCCTATCGCTCCGGATTCATCCACCGCACGCAGACCGTTCCTATCCATCGCATTGACGATCTGCGGGAGCGCCGTCCCGGCGAGATCAAGTTCGAGACGTACCTCGGCACTTATTTCTACCGGCTCAACGTCACCAAGAAACCGCTGGACGACGCGCGCGTGCGCCGTGCCCTCGCGCTGTCGGTGGATCGCGCAGGATTGGTGAGCAACATCACCCGCGGCGGCCAGCAACCGGCTTTTCATTTCTGCCCGCCGGGCACGGGCGGATTCACGGCCGGGGTGGGGTTGAAATATGATGTCGAGGAGGCGAAGCGGTTGATCGCCGATTATCTCAAGGCCACCGGCCAGTCGCGCGTGCCGCCCATCGAAATCCTGTATAACACCAGCGAGAGCCACAAGGTCATCGCCGAGGCGATCCAAGGCATGTGGCGCGACAAACTGGGACTGGACGTCAAGCTGCTCAATCAGGAATGGAAGGTGTATTTGGATTCGGTGATGCAGGCCAATTACTTGACCAGCCGCGCCGGTTGGATCGGCGATTACAACGACCCCAATACATTTCTGGACATGTGGCTGACCGACGGCGGCAATAACAACACGGGTTGGACCCATGCGCGTTACGATGAGCTGATCCGGCAGGCAAGCCGCGCGCCGGACATCGCCGCGCGGCTGGCCTGTTTCCGCGAGGCGGAGGAAATTCTCGCGCGCGAGGTGCCCGTCGTGCCGCTCTATTTTTATGTGAACGTCACCATGCGCCATCCTTCCGTGCAAGGTTGGCACCCCAACGTGCTCGACCATCACCCTTACCAGCACGTCCGGCTGAAAGCCCCTTGAGCGCGGTGCAAACAAGCCTGTCCAGATTCATCCTCGTGCGCCTGTTGCAGGCGTTGCCGGTGCTCTTCATCATCGCCACGCTCACGTTCTTCATGGTGCGACTGGCTCCCGGCGGGCCGTTCAGCGGCGAGAAAAAAATCCCGAAGGAGATTCAGGCGAACATCGAAGCCCACTACGGCTTCGACAAGCCGCTGCATGTACAATACGTGCGCTACATGGGCCATCTCCTGCGCGGCGACTTGGGCCCGTCCTTCAAGTACGTGGGCTGGGACGTGGCAGAATTGATCCGACGCTCCTTCCCCGTCTCGCTGCAACTGGGCGTGTTCGCGCTGCTCATCGCGTTGGGGCTGGGATTGCCCGCAGGCATCATCGCCGCGCTGCACAAAAACACAGCCGCGGATTACGTCCCCATGGGGATGGCGATGGTCGGCATTTGCCTGCCCACTTTCGTGATGGGGCCGCTGCTCATCCTGTTATTCTCATCGGGGCTGGGCTGGTTTTCGCCGATGGGCTGGTATTCGTGGCGCGACCTCGTGCTGCCCTCGCTCACGCTGGGCCTTTATTACGCGGCGTACATCGCGCGCCTCACACGCGGCGGCATGCTGGAGGTGTTGAGCCAGGATTACATCCGCACCGCGCGCGCGAAGGGCGCTTCCACTTCGCGTCTCGTCTTCGTCCACGCACTGCGCGGAGCGTTGCAACCAGTGATAACGTTTCTCGGACCGGCGATGGCCGGACTCATCAGCGGCTCCTTCATCATCGAGACCATCTTTTTCATCCCGGGCCTCGGCCGATTCTTTGTGAACGCCGCATTCAATCGCGACTACACGATGGTCATCGGCACCGTCCTTTTTTATGCCGTGCTGATCCTCGCGCTCAATCTGATCGTGGACATCGTGCAGGCCGTGCTCAATCCCAAAAGCCGACTCGAATGAGCACCGCCACGCCCACCACGCCCGCACCCGAAGGCGCATCGCTCTGGCACGACGCGTGGCTGCGCCTGCGGCAGAATCGCATGGCCGTCGCGGGCTTTGTGATCTTCGCGGGCATCACACTCCTGTGCCTGTTCGGGCCGACGTTCTTCACGCGGCACGCCTACGACAAGACCCAACTGGAGGCGCACTTCAAAAATCCCGACGCCACTCACTGGTTCGGCACCGACGCCCTCGGGCGCGACGTCTTCATCCGCGTGCTCAAGGGCGGACAGATCTCGCTCGCCGTCGGCTTTCTCGCCACCGCCGTGTCCATCCTCATCGGCGTGACGTACGGCGCGTGTTCCGGTTACGTCGGCGGCAAGCTCGACGCGCTGATGATGCGCGCCGTGGACATCCTCTATTCGCTGCCCTTCACCATCTTTGTGATCCTGTTGATGGTGATATTCGGGCGCAATTTCATCCTGCTCTTCATCGCCATCGGCGCGGTGGAATGGCTCACCATGGCGCGCATCGTGCGCGGGCAAGTGCTGGTGCTCAAGCACGCCGAGTTCGTGGAGGCCGCGCGCGCGCTGGGCTACAGCACCCCGCGCATCCTCGCCCATCACATCCTGCCCAACCTGCTCGGGCCGGTCATCATCTACGCCACCCTCACCGTGCCGGCGGTGATGTTGCTGGAAGCCGTGCTGAGTTTTCTCGGCTTGGGCGTGCAATCGCCCATGAGTTCGTGGGGGCTGCTCATCCAGGAAGGCGCGGAGAAAATGGACATCTATCCGTGGCTGCTCATCTTCCCCGCGCTGTTTTTCTCAGCCACACTTTTCTCGCTCAACTTCATCGGTGACGGACTGCGCGACGCGCTGGATCCGCGCGCCGCGAAAGATTGACTGCCATGCCGCTGCTCGAAGTTGATAATCTGCAAACCCACTTCCACACCCGCGACGGCGTGGTGCGCGCGGTGGACGGCATCAGCTTCCATTTGGAGCGCGGCGAAATTCTGGGCTTGGTGGGCGAGTCTGGCTCCGGCAAATCCGTCTCCTGCGCCTCGCTGCTGGGACTGGTGCCGCAACCGCCCGGGCGCATCACAGCCGCGCGCATGCACTTCGACGGCCACGATCTGCACGCGGGGGATGAGGCGATACTGCGCAGACTGCGCGGCCGCCGCATCGCCATGATCTTTCAAGATCCGATGACCTCGCTCAATCCGCACATGACCATCGTGGAACAGGTGATCGAGCCGCTGCTCATCCACAAGCTGGCGACGCGAGGCGAGGCCGTGAATCAGGCCGTGGCGCTTCTGGAAAAAGTGGGCATCCGCGATGCGCGCGCGCGGCTGGACAGTTACCCGCACGAATTCTCCGGCGGCATGCGCCAGCGCGTGATGATCGCCATGGCCCTCATCACCCGCCCGGAAATCTTGATCGCCGACGAGCCGACCACCGCGCTCGACGTGACTGTGCAGGCGCAGATCCTTAAACTGCTGCGCGCGCTTGCGCACGAGGTGGGCGCGGCTGTCATCTTCATCACGCACGATCTGGGCGTCGTCGCTGAACTAGCCGATCGCGTGGCCGTCATGCGGCGCGGGCGCATCGTGGAGCAGGGGCCGGTGCTGGCGGTGTTTGAAAACCCGCAGCATCCCTACACCAAAGGGCTGCTCGCCTGCCGGCCCAGATTGGACACGCCCTATCGCATCCTGCCCACCGTGGCCGATTTCATGGAAGTGACCGCGACGGCTGATGGCGGCGAGGTCGTGCGCGAAAAGCCCGTGGACACTGCGCGGCTGCGCGAGTTGACTCTGGCTGCTCCAGCATCAGTTGCGCGTGACGTTGCGCCTCCACTGTTGGAGGTGCGCGATCTCAAGGTGCATTTTGCGGTGCGACGCGGTTGGTTCCGCACTTCCAACGACTACGTGAAGGCGGTGGACGGCGTGAGCTTCACCATCCCGCGCGGCGCGACGCTGGGGTTGGTGGGCGAATCAGGCTGCGGCAAAACCACCACGGGCCGCGCCCTGCTCAAGTTGATCGAGCCAACGGCCGGCAGCATCACCTTCGACGGCCGCGCGCTGGAGCATCTCGATGCGGCGGGCATGCTCCCGCTGCGCAAGCGCATGCAGATCGTGTTTCAAGATCCGTACGCCTCGCTCAATCCGCGGCTCACCGTGGAGCAGATGCTCACCGAACCGATGGTCGTGCATGGACTGGGCGCGGACGCCGCCGCGCGTCGCGCACGCGCCGTCGCGTTGCTGGAGGAAGTGGGACTGGAGCCGCGCTTTATGCGGCGCTATCCGCACGAGTTCTCCGGGGGGCAGCGTCAGCGCCTGTGCATCGCGCGCGCGCTGGCGGTGGAACCGGAGTTCATCGTCTGCGACGAATGCGTGAGTGCGCTGGATGTCTCCGTGCAAGCGCAGGTGCTCAATCTCCTCAAGGCATTGCAGGCGCGGCGCGGGCTGACGTACCTCTTCATCTCGCACGATCTGAGCGTGGTGAAGTTCATGGCCGATGAAGTGGCGGTGATGCAGGCCGGGCGGATCGTGGAGAGGGCGCCGGCGCAGGAATTGTATCGCGCGCCGAAGATGGACTACACGCGCGCGTTGCTCGACGCCGTGCCCAAAGCGGATCTGCAGACCCTGCGCGCGCGGCAGGGGAAAGTTTAACTGCGCCGTCTGCGCAGTCCGCTATTTCTTACTCTCAGACGACTTGCTCGGTACTGGCGCGGAGGCGTTGGTTTCTTTTGCACCGGTCTTGTTGGAGTCCGTGGCGTTGCCGCTGGGCTTGATCACCGTGTTCGTGGAAGTTGAGTTGGAGCTGGGTGCCGCTGTGGCGTTCAAGTTTGGTGCAGTGGTGTTCCCTGTGGGCGCAGTGCCGTTGCCCTTTGGTATCACCCCATTCAGCGGGTTGTCGATGGGTGCCTTGCCACTCGTTCCTGAGTTAGCTTTGGTGGTGGGAGTGCCGCCGCCTTGATCACCGGCGAGCGCGGAATTCTTGCTCTTGTGCAGCACCGACAAGAGCAGCGCCATGCTCAGGAAAAAGATGGCGCACCATTTGGTCAGCTTGGTCAGGATATTGCCCGCGCCCGAGCCAAACAAGGCATCGGTGGCGCCCGCGCCAAAGGCCGTGCCCAGCCCCGCCTCCTTCTTGGGCAGTTGCATCAGGATGAGAAAAATCAACAGGGCGCAGTCGAGCACCAGAAATACCGTGCCAACAAAAATCAGAGGTTCAGTCATGTCGAGGGGATGTTAGAGTGAGTTTCGGACGATCTCAATGAAACTATGCGCGTCAATCGAGGCGCCGCCTACCAGCGCGCCGTCAATGTCCGGCTGGCTCATCAGCTCGCGGGCGTTGCTGGGCTTGACGCTGCCGCCGTACTGAATGCGCACGCGGCGGGCAGTGGTGTCATCAAACTTCGCCGCGATCCAGCCGCGGATAAAAGCGTGCACGTGCTGCGCCTGTTCAGGCGTCGCGGTGAGGCCAGTGCCGATCGCCCACACCGGCTCGTAGGCCAGAACGGTTTCCTGCATCTGCGCGGCGTCGAGTCCCGCAAGGCTGCCGGTCAGTTGCGTGCCCACCACCGACTCGGTCTGATTGGCCTCGCGCTGCGCCAGCGTTTCGCCGATGCACACGATGGGCTTGAGCCCCGCAACCAGCGCCGTCTTCAACTTGGCGTTCACCTGTGCGTCGGTCTCTTGCTGGAATTGGCGACGCTCGGAATGGCCGAGGATCACGTAGCGCACGAGCAGATCCTTGAGCATGCCCGCAGCGATCTCGCCCGTGTGCGCGCCGTAAGAATGCTCGCTCATGTTCTGCGCGCCCACACGCATCGTGCCATCGCGCAGCAACCGCGACACCTCGGCCAGCGCGGTGAACGGCGGGCAGACCACCACGTCCAGCTCCGTCAATTTGCCGAGATCAATCTTGAGTTGGCCCACCAAGTCCGCCGCGTCGGACACGGTCTTGTTCATCTTCCAGTTGCCGGCGATGATGAGCTTGCGTTGTTTGTCCATGATGAGTGTGTGAGTGCGCTCAGGCGTTGCAGAGCGCGGCGACGCCGGGCAGGGGATGGCCTTCCAGAAATTCCAGACTGGCGCCGCCGCCCGTGCTGGCAAAAGTGACTTGATCGGACAAGCCCAGTTGGTTGAGAGCCTTCACGCTGTCGCCGCCGCCGATGATGCTCTTGGCCCCGTGTTGTTGCGTGGCCTCCACCACAGCGCGCGCCACCACGGCCGTGCCTTCGGCAAAGCGCGCATCCTCGAACATCCCCATCGGGCCATTCCAAAGAATCGTTTTGGCGCTGCGAAGAATCTGCGCGTAACGCCCGGCGGTCTCCGGTCCGATGTCCAGCCCTTCCTCCGCGTCGGGAATGTCCAGCGACGAATTCACGCGCGGATGCTGCAGCTCGAACACGGGCTTGCCCTTCTTGTTCAATTTGCCCGTGGGCACCGGTGTGGCCACGATGTTGTCACTGGGCAGATGGAATTGCACGCCGCGCGCCTTGGCCTTGGCCACGGCCGCGCGGGCGACATCGGTCTTGTCTGCTTCAACCAGCGACTTGCCCACCTTTTTGCCGTCAGCCAATCGAAACGTGTAGGCCATCGCGCCTCCGATTAAAATCGTATCGGCCTTTTCCAGCAGGCGGTCGATGACCAGGATTTTGTCGGAGACTTTTGCGCCGCCCAGAATCACCACGAACAGGCGCGCCGGATGTTCCAGTTCATCTCCGAGAAAACGCAGCTCCTTTTCCATCAGCAACCCGGCAGCACAACGGCCACCGCGCTGGGCGATGAGCCGCGCCACGCCCTCGGTGGAGGCATGTGCGCGATGCGCCGTGCCAAAGGCGTCATTCACATACACCTCGGCCAGCGCCGCCAGTTGCGCAGCAAAGGCCGGGTCATTGGATTCTTCACCGGCATGGAAACGGACATTCTCCAGCAGCAACACACCGCCGGGCTGCAACTGTGCCACCGCCTGTTGTGCGACGGGGCCGACGCAGTCTTCCGCAAACGCGACAGGCTGATTCAACAGCAACGCCAGTTGTTCGGCGACCGGCCGCAGGGACATCGTGGCATCGGGTTTGCCGTCGGGCCTGCCGAGGTGCGAGACCAGAATCACCTTCGCGCCCTGCGCCACCATCAATCGCAGCGTGGGCAGCGTGGCGCGGATGCGCGTGTCGTCGTTGATGACGATGCGCCCGTCCTTTTCCTCCGTGGGCACGTTGAAGTCCACACGGGTCAACACCCGTTTACCGTGGAGGTCAAGATTGTGAACGCCCAGTTTGCCCATGAACAAAGGGCGCGGAGAATATCGCAGAAGGTCGGTGAGTTAAAGGGAAATATGGGAGCCGCCCAGCGCTGTCCATGCCGCCTGAAAATCCACCGGCCACGGCGCGGTGAGTGTCATCGGTCGGCGCGTCTGCGGATGGACAAAGGTCAGCGCGTAGGCGTGCAACATCTGCCGCTGCAACTTCGCCACGGCTTGCTCTATTGGCAGTCGTTGCGCCGGGCGTCCGCCATAAACCGTATCGCCCGCCACCGGACAGCCGATGTGTTGGAAGTGCACGCGAATCTGATGAGTGCGGCCGGTGTGCAACGTGGCTTCCACCAGCGACGCGTGCGGCAGACGCGCCAGCACGCGATACGATGTCTCCGCCGCCCGTCCCTTGGCGCCGCCGCGAGCAGTGGCAACGACCGCCATTTTCTTGCGCTGCGTGGGGTGGCGCGCAATGGCGGTCTGGATGGTGCCCGTGGCTTTGGTGGGGCAACCGCACAGGATGGCGTGATAAATCTTGAGCATGCTGCGCTGGGCGAACTGCTGCGACAACGCCACGTGCGTCGCATCATCCTTGGCGGCGATCAGACAGCCGCTGGTGTCTTTGTCCAGCCGATGCACGATGCCCGGCCGCGCCACTCCACCCACGCCGCTGAGCCGTCCCGCGCAATGGTGCAGCAACGCGTTGACGAGCGTGCCGGTGGCGTGGCCCGCTGCGGGATGCACCACCATGCCCGACGATTTGTTAATCACCAAAAGATGGTCGTCCTCGTACAACACGTGCAGGGCAATGGCCTCGGCAATGGCCGTATCAGGCTTGGTGGCGGGCCAGTGGATGCTGATGACTTGGCCGGCGCGCGGGGTCTGCGAGGGCTTGGCCGGGCGGCCGTCCAGCAGCACTTCGCCCGCGTCAATCAGCCGTTGCAATGCGACGCGCGTGACATCCGGGAACTGGCGCTGCAGAAACTTGTCCAGCCGCAACGCAAGCTGTGTGGTCTCCACCACCAGCGATTCACTGCGGCCAATCATCGCGGCTCGGCTGCTGAGCCACGGGTGTGTGCGCGGTGTTGCCGCCACATCAGGGCGATGCTCACCACGGCCAGCACCACGCTCAGGAGTTGCGCCTGTGTCAGCCGATCGTTGAAGAAACGTGGCGTGGGATCGCCGCGAAAGAATTCCACGGCGAACCGCAGCGCGGAATAGGTCGTCAGATAAACGAGGAACACCTGCCCGTCAAAACGTTTGCGGCGGAAAAGCCATTCCAAAAACGCGTAGAGCAACAGGCTGCTCGCTGCCTCGTACAGTTGCGTGGGGTAAACGGGCGTGGAGAGGATGGTGCTCAGCCCGACGCCGGGCGTGTACTCCGTGGCCAGCCACGGAGCGTGGGTGCCGGTCACCAGCGCGCCGCCGGAAAAGAGATCGCCGGTCGCCGATTGGTACGCGCCCAGATCGCAGACTTGCCCGTGGCAACAGCCCGAGGAAAGGCAACCCAAGCGGCCGAAGAAATAACCAAGCGCGATGCTGGGGGCCAGCGTGTCGAGCATCTTCCACGCGGGCAGTTTTTTGATGCGCAGATAAATCACCGCCGCCACGGCCGCGCCGATGAGTGCGCCTTGAAACACCAGCCCGCTGCGTTGCAGCAACGCCGCGCCCAGCGAGGACTCGCGCGGGTTCCAATGGTCAACGATGTACAGGAGCTTCGCGCCGAGCAGGCCGCTGACGAAGACGCAGAAGAGCAGGTTGGAGATGGTGTCGGGCGAAAATCCTTCGCGCTGCCCGCGCCAGCCGGCCGTCCACATGCCCGCGACACATCCCGCTGCGAGCAGGATGCCGTACCAATGAACCGTGTAACCAAAGAGTTTGAATGCGATAGGCTCCAAAGCGGAGGCGAAGTTACCGCCGGCGGCATGGGCGGGCAAGTCGGCAGTGGCAGGCGTTTTTGCTTTTGAGGCGCGGGCCGTTGCGGTAATTCACCGCTGGTGGGTGAGTTTGCTAAACAAGTCGAGACACGCGCGGCGGAAGTGCTGGCGCTGCCAGCGGGGCGTCTGCCGGTGGAGGAAATGCCGCGGTTCAAGAAATATCTGAAGGATGAATTTGGGCGTCTGAAAAAAATGCACCGTGAAGGCGGGTTGGGCCGCGAGATGAGCCGTGCGCACGCAGCAGTGATTGATGAGCTGTTGCGGCATCTGCTCGACGCGGTGTTAGCCACCGTGAAAGGCCCGCGTCCGCCGCTGGCGCTGGTGGCCACTGGCGGGTACGGGCGCGGCGAGTTGAGTCCGCACAGCGACATCGACATCCAGTTTCTCCATGATGGCAAACAGATGGCGCGCGGTGGCCGGCCGACGCCGTTTCTCCAATCCATCACCGACGGCGTGCTCTATCCGCTGTGGGATTTGGGATTGAAAGTCGGTCACGCCGTGCGCGGTGTGGACGATTGCGTAGAGGTGGCCAACGCCGATGTGATGTCCAAGACATCGTTGCTGGAGGCGCGGTTGCTGTGCGGGGATGCGCCGCTGTTTGAGCGCATGGTCAAAGCGGTGCGGGACAAAGCGGTGCGCGGCCGCGAGGAACAGTACATCACCGCGCGATTGGAGGATCAGGCGCACCGCCGCGAGAAGCATGGCGGGGCCGTGACGATGCAGGAGCCCAATATCAAGAACGGCTGCGGGGGGCTGCGCGATTATCAAAACCTGATCTGGATGATGGCCGTGCGCCACGGCTACAAGTCGGTGGCGGATCTGGAGCGCGAGAAAATCATCTCCCGCGCGGAGGCGGAGCGGCTGGAGTCGGCTTATTCCTTTCTGCTGCGCGCGCGCAACGAGCTGCACTACCAGTGCGATCGGCCCGTGGAGGTGCTGAGCAAGGCCGTGCAACCCAAGGTGGCGTGGCAGTTGGGGTACACCAATCGCTCGCCCAGCCTGCGGTTGGAGGCGTTCTTGGGCGACTACTATCGCCACGCGCGGAACATCGACTTGATTGTGCGCGCGGTGGAACGGCGGCTGGCGTTAGTGCCCAAGTCGCCTTGGAAAACCACGCTGCGCAAGTTGGTTGGGCGGCGCAGCGAACAAGTAGTGGATGGGTTCAAGGTGATCGAAGGGGAAATCCTGCACGCCGGCGACAGTGTGTTTGATGAGGACCCGCGCCGATTGATGCGAGTATTTTTACTGGCGCAACGACATGGCCTGACACTGCACCCGGATCTGTCGCAGTTGCTGCGCCAACAGACTTGGCGGGTGAATCGCGCCTTTCGCAGCGACGCGCACGTGCATCAGACTTTTCTGGAGATCCTCAATCAGCGCGGCAATGTCGGGCGCGTGCTGCGGCAGATGCACGAGCTGGAATTGCTCGGGCGCTACCTGCCGGAGTTCGGGAGGCTCACCTGTCTGGTGCAGCACGAGTTTTATCACCAGTACACGGTGGATGAGCACACGCTGGTCTGCATCGAGAAACTCGACGCGCTGTACTCGCAGACGCTGAACGCTTGGCGGCAATACCGCGAGGTGTTCAACCAGGTGGAGCGCCCATTCATTCTCTACTTGGCGTTGCTGCTGCACGATTCGGGCAAGGGCATCCAGACCGATCGCCACGAGCGTGAAGGTGCGCGGGTGGCCGAGCACGTGGCGGACCGACTGGGGCTCGACGAGACGGCCGCCAAGAGTCTGGACGTGGTCATCCGCCAACATCTCGCGATGGTGCAGGTAGCGCAGCGCCGCGATTTGGAGGATGCGCAGGTCATCCGCCAGTTTGTCGAGTTGGTGCAGACGCCAGAGAATCTCACGCTGTTGACGCTGCATACCGTGGCCGATTCGCTGGGCACCAGCGACCAGCTTTGGAACGGTTTCAAGGACGCGGCGCACTGGACGTTGTTCGTGAAGTCGCAACAGCTTTTGGCGGGCACAAGTGCTGGACAAATCGCCGAGCAAACTTCACGGGATGAGATCGAGCAGCGAGTGGCCAAATTGTTGGATGCGGAAATTGACGCCGACGAGCGCGCGGCGCATCTGCAAAATCTGCCCGCCCGCTACCTGCATTCCAGCACGCCCGAGGACATCGCGCAGGACATGGCACTGGTGCATCAATTCCTGCGCGCGCAGGTGCAGCACGAGGATCAATTGCTCAAGCCGGTGATCGCTTGGGAAATGGAACCCGATCGCGGCTGCGCCCAAGTCCGCATCTCCACTTGGGATCGGCCCCGGCTGTTCAGCAAGATCACCGGCGCGTTTTCCGAGGCGGGCCTGAACATTCTGAGCGCGCAGGTTTTCACCCGCGCCGATTCTGTCGTGCTCGATCGCTTCCATGTCACCGATGCGCGCCGCGGTCATCTGCCCGTGCCCGCCCAATTGAAACAGTTTGAGACGCGCCTTGCAGAAATCCTGTGCGGCACCGATGAGTTCGCGCTCGATGTCAGCCGTCTGCCGGTGCCGACCTTGGCCTATCCGGTGTTGGCGGACGAACGCATTCCCATCGAGGTGCGCTTTGACAATCACGCCTCCGCAGAATTCAGCGTCGTGGACATTCAGGCTGAGGATCGCGTGGGGTTGCTCTATGTCATCTCGCACACGCTGGGCGAGCTGGGGCTGGATATTCAACTGGCCAAGATCAACACGGAGAAGGGTGCGGCCACCGACAGCTTTTACATCTTGGGAAGCAGCGGCGGCAAAGTAACCGACAAGAATCGCCAGAAAGAAATCACCGCCCGGCTGCGCGCGGCCATCGAGGCGCTCTATCCAGCGTGATCAACTTTCCAGCACGGCCACCGCTGCGGCGTAGCCTTCCGTGTGGCTCAAGCTCAGGTGAAGCCGCGTGCCGTTCACCTTGGCCATCAAGTCGGCACCCTTGCCATGCAGCAGTACAAACGGCTGGCCCGACTCGTGCCGGCACACTTCCACATCCTGCCAGCCCAACGCGCTGCCGATGCCGGTGCCAAAGGCTTTGCTGACGGCCTCCTTGGCAGCGAAGCGCGCGGCCAGATGGGGCGCCGGGTGTTTGAAGGAAAGGCAGTAGGCAATCTCAGCGGGGCGCAGCACGCGCTGCAAAAAGCGTTCGCCAAATTGTTGATGCGCCGCGTGGATGCGCGAGACCTCGATGATGTCAATGCCCGTGCCCAGAATCATGGCCGGTAGCCTTTCATGAGCTGCAACATTTGTTTCACCGCCCGAGTTAGTCCGGTCTCCATCGCCCGGCTGATGAGGGCGTGGCCGATGTTGAGTTCCTCCAAATGCGGCACGGCATGCAGCGCGGTTAGATTGCCGTAGTTCAATCCGTGTCCGGCGTTCACGCGCAGTCCCAGCGCGTGCGCTTGGTGGGCGGCGGCGGTCAATCGCGCCAGTTCGCGTTTCCGTCCGCGGAGACGCGCAAAGTGTTCCGCGAATTGCCCCGTGTGCAGCTCGACAAACTGTGCGCCGACCGCCGCAGCGGCTTCGACTTGCCGCAACTCCGGATCGATGAACAGGCTGACCTCAATGCCGGCGTCGCGCATCCGCTGGCAGGTGCGCACCAGTGAACGGCGATGCGCCACCACGTCTAGTCCACCCTCAGTCGTCAGCTCCTGTCGCTTCTCGGGCACGAGACAGACAATGTCCGGCCGCACGCGCAGTGCGAAGCGCACGATGGCGGGCGTGTCGCCCATTTCCAGATTGAGGCGCGTGGCGATGGCTTCGCGCAATGCCAGCACGTCGCGATCTTGGATGTGGCGGCGATCCTCACGCAGATGCGCCGTGATGCCATGCGCCCCGGCAGCTTCGCAGGCCAGTGCGGCGGCGACGGGGCAAGGCTCGCCACTCACGCGGCCGCGATACCGCGCCTCGCGCACCGTGGCGACATGGTCAATGTTCACGCCCAACTTC
This sequence comes from Pedosphaera sp., assembly GCA_009695465.1. Taxonomy (GTDB): domain Bacteria; phylum Verrucomicrobiota; class Verrucomicrobiia; order Limisphaerales; family UBA1100; genus SYLI01. Next base: position 13,664 of record SIAW01000011.1, on the reverse strand, counting down.
AGCATGTCGCCACGCTAGGACAATTCAGTCGCCTTGCCAATCCCGTGCGCCGGGGGGATACTGTTAAATAATGAAACGGCCGATGCTCGCAGTGGCAGGCTTGTATCTGGCCGGGATTCTTTTCAGCGATTGGTGGTCGCTGCCGTGGAGTTGGCTGTTGTTGGGGGCAATGGGTGCGGCGCTCGTCAGCCTCATCTCAGGAATATTTGCACCTCGATGGGAATGGACACGTGAGCGGGACTGGCGCGGACGGTTTGTCGCGGCAACAGAGTCCATCGCATTGATGCTGGCGCTCTTTCTGGCAGGCGCGGCAAATCAGGCGCGTCACACCGCAGTCATCTCGCCCAGCGATCTGCGCCGGGTGATGGGGAATGAGTCTGCGATTGTCACATTGCGCGGGCGAATCACCGGAGTGGTGTCAGAGAAGTCTTTCGGCAACGCCACATTGGTGCGCGTGGCACTCGATGTGGAGAGGGTCTTGCGCAACGAGCAATGGCTGGTCGCTTCTGGCAGGGTCATGCTGCAAACTCCCGGCCCGCTTGATGAGCGAATTTTCTCAGGGCGGCTGATGGAAGTGGATGGAGTGCTCGCGCCGCCGCCTCGATCGCGCGCGCCGGGACTGTTTGATTACCGGCAATATCTCCAGCGGCGTGGCATCCATTTCATCCTGCGATTGGATGAACACTCGCGCTGGACTTTCTTGGATGAACACCTTTCTCCGCGCAAACGCTGGGTGGATCGGTTTGATGATTGGGCGCGGGCGACCCTCACGCGCGGACTGGCTGATGAAGAGGAGGTCAACGACCTGCTGTGCGCGATGGTTTTGGGTTGGCGCACGGTGCAATCCGATGAGATGGCGGAGCCTTTCATGCGCTCCGGCACGATGCACATCTTTGCGGTGAGCGGTCTCAACATCGTTTTTGTTACGGGGTTCTTGGTGGCGTTGCTGTGTGTGTGCCGTCTGCCGCAGCGATGGGTGGGAATCGTGGCGGTGCCAGTCCTTTGGTTCTACACAGCGGCCACCGACTGGCAGCCATCTGCCGTGCGTGCGACAACGATGATGACCGTCGTGCTCTGCGCGTGGGCACTCGCCCGGCCGATTGACATGCTCAACTCCGCAGGCGCGGCAGCCTTCCTGATTTTGCTGATGGATCCGCAGCAACTTTTCCATGTGGGCTTCCAACTCTCGTTCGTGGTGGTGTTGGGACTCATCTTGATCATGCCTCCATTGACAACGTGGCTGGAAGGTTGGCTTTCGCCCGATCCGTTGTTGCCGCGATCGCTGTGGCCACTCAGATGGCGATGGGGACAATCGCCGTTGCGCTGGGTCGCGCTGTTGGTGGCGACATCGGTCGTGGCGTGGTTGGCATCAGCGCCATTGTCCGCAGCGTATTTTCATCTGTTCACGCCAGTGTCGTTGCTCGCCAACCTGCTGGTCGTGCCGCTGGCCAGTCTGGTCATCGCCACCAGTATGGGCAGCCTGTTGGTAGGGGCACTGTGGCCGGGTGTGGCGGAGCTGTTCAACAATGCGGGCTGGCTTTTCATGAAGTGGATTCTTGGGATCAGCGAGTGGGCCGCTGCGCTGCCCAGCGCCTATCAATACGTGCGCGGCCCCGATGCGTGGATGGTGGTGCTGGCTTACATCGTTCTGTTCGGAGTCGGCGCCGGCTGGGTGTTTGAACGGCGCATCCGGCCTTGGGCAATCGGAATGGCTGTGTTGTCACTCATTGCGATTCTGTGGCAATCGCGGGCAGAGGGGCGGATTGTCCGCATCGCGCTGTTGCCCGATGGTCCGGCGATTTATCAGGAGCCATTCAGCAATGCCGATGGACTGTTGGTGGACACGGGCGACGAGGCCACCGCACGAATGGTTGTCCTGCGTTACATTCGGACGCGCGGCGTGGACAGCCTGCCGCAGATGCTGCTGACGCACGGCGTGAAACATCATGTGGGCGGACTTGCACAGATCGTGACGAACGCGCCCGTGCGGGAGGCGTTTCTAAACCCTGCCAACTCTCAAACAGCCGCTGGACGCGAAGCGCATCGCCTGCTGGTGGATCAAGGCATTAGAGAAAGGTTTGTGGCCGCCGGTGATGTCGTGGGTGCGTGGGCCATCCTGCATCCGGCGCGCGACGCGAAATACACGCGCAGTGGTGATGGGGCGGTGGTGATGCGCGGTGAATTTCACGGAGTGCGCGTGCTGCTGTTGTCGGATTTGGATGCGCAGGGGCAACAGGATCTTCTGGGCAGCGGACAAGATCTGCGCGCGGATATTGTGGTGACATCGATGCCCGAATACGGCGAGGCGCTGCGACCGGCACTGCTGGCCGCAGTCAATCCCGAGATCATTTTGGTTCACGACAGTGCTCAGCCGGTCACGCAGCGCGCGTCACCGGCGTTGCTGCGGCGATTGGTGCAGACGGGGCTTCCGGTGTTTTCCACTCGGCACATTGGCGGCACGCGATTGGAAATCTCGCCGAAGGGCTGGAGTCTTTTTGATTCGAAAGGCCAGAGACTGGCCAGTGGCCAACACCGGCATCACTGAACCGAGGAGCGTCGTCGCCATTTGGTGATGCCGACGAGAAGCGTGGCGCCCATCACGCTCATCAGCGCGAAGGCTACCAAGACGACCTGCAAGTCTTCGGGGCCAGCAGTGCTGATGCCTCGGGTGCCGGCACTGGCATCGGGGCGGATATCGTAGCAGGCCATCATACGTCCGTTGCGCAGATATAACTTGCCGCCGGCCAGCGCGGGGTTGTTCCAAGTTTTGCCATCGAGTGCCGGCAACCGCGCGACAAGTTGATGACTCTCCGGCGTGGCCTTGACGAGCGCCATGTTGCCGTCTTCGCAGGAGATCAGAAGATGCCCGCTGGCCAGCAGCAGTTGGCCGTGCCCGTAATTGTCGGCGCGCCATTTGGGTTCGCCCGTGCTCGCGTCGAGGCAGACCAGATGCGCCGCATCGTCATTGCCGCTGTCGTCCAGTCCGTAGATATGGCCCTCGTGCAGCACGGAGCTGGCGAACTTATTTTTGAGGTGCTTGTTCTCCCAGATTTTGTTTGCGGTGAACGGGTCGTCCTTGGCGGCGATCTCAACCAACGCGCAGCCTTTGCCGTAGCCTGCGGAGATGAAGACGCGGTTGGTACTCACAACCAGCGGCTGGGCGATGTTATTGTCATAACTGACAGACCAACCCAGCGACCAGAGCGGCTTGCCGTCGGTCAGCGAGAGGCCCATCAACTGTCGCGCACCGGTGATGAGCAGTTGCTCAGTGCCTGCCAGCGTGACGCGCATGGGCGACATGTAGGCTTGGTTTTCGGCGGCCGCAGCCCACAGGACAGCGCCCGTGTCTTTGTGATACGCGATGACCGTGTTGCGCCCCGCGCCCGCGCGGGCGCCTGCAGTGACGATGACGGCGTTTGACACCACCAGCGGCGAGGCGCAGAGGCCGAACATGAGATTGCGCGTCCCGTGCTCTTCCAAAATGTTTTTCTGCCACACGACGCGGCCGTCTGCGGCGTCCAGACAATGCAGGTGGCCTTCCGCGCCCAGCGCATACACGCGGCCGTCGTGCCACGTCGGCGTGCTGCGCGGGCCGGCACCGCCCATGCCGTACGCATCATTGAAGCGGGCGGGATAAAGTTTTTTCCACAGACCTTTGCCATCGGCGGCATTGTACGCGGTGATGGCCTCGCCTTCGGCCCACTGTTCCATCGTGAACAGGCGTCCTTGCGCGATGGTCATGGAGGCGTGGCCACCGCCCAGATCGGCCTTCCACAGCAGGCGCGGCGGGGATTGCTGCCAGTCGGTGCGGATGGGCGTTTCGTCGTAGCGACCATCGCGTTGCGGCCCGCGATAATCCGTCCAGTACGCGCCACTGTTGGTATCGATGGCGGTGTTGGAAGTTTGCCACGCGGCGCTCGTGCGCACGCCGGTGCTCCAGACCAAGCGCGGCCGCCCGTAACCGCGCCAGTCGATCTCCGCCTTGCCGGTGAGTTTCAGCAGGGCGATGCCCAAGCCGGTGTACAACACCAGATACACGAGCAACCCCAGTGTGCCAAACGCGGCTGCCAACGTGGAGGCGCGCTGTTGCCACAGGAGATAAATCCCATACGGCGGCAGTAGATACCCCGCCAGCCGCGCTGATGGGCCTGTGCGTGGACTGGCAAGTTGCGGTGCGGCGGTCGTGGGTTCGACGTTCATGTGGTGGGCCAGTGTATGAGGGACATCGGGCGCGGCAATCCTTTTGGCAGATGGCCTGCGCGCGGTTATCATGGCGCGCGTGCAAGGCCAGCCATTCCTCACCGCCGCGTGGCGCGATCTCCTGATGATCAATTGGGCGGTGGATCCCGCGCTGCTGATGCCGCACTTGCCGCGGGGTGTGGAGTTGGATGCGTGGGAAGGCCGGCATTTTGTCAGCCTCGTGGGATTCCAATTTCTGGACACACGACTGTGGGGTGTGCCGATTCCGTTCCATCAGAAATTCTGCGAAGTGAACCTGCGCTTTTATGTGCGGCGACGGACGGCGCAGGAGACACGGCGAGGCGTTGTGTTCATCCGGGAAATCGTGGCGCGCCGGGCTGTCACGGCATTGGCGCGTTGGTTGTACAACGAGAACTATCACACGCTGCCGATGCGCGCGGACGTGGCGCTGCGCAATGGCGGCTACCATGTGGAATACGCGTGGCGGGATCGTGCGGCTTGGGGGCACTTGGCGGCAGAGTCCACCGCGCCGTGGCAAGCGGCCGATCCAGCGGCACAGTTTATCACCGAACATTACTGGGGATACACACGCCAGCGCGACGGGGGCACGATGGAATATCGCGTGGATCATCCTGTGTGGCGCGTGCGCCCGACTGCCTCATTTCATGTGCAAGGCGAATTCCAAAAGCTGTACGGCGATGCGTTGGGCCATCACCTGCAATGCCCACCCGACTCGGCTTTCATCGCGGAAGGATCAACGGTGGCGGTGTTCCGCGGCCAACGATTAAGAGAGCACGGCTGACACCACTTTGGATGGGCGGTCGTTGGTGAGTTTCTGTTCGCGGCCGGCGTGGTGGTAGATGAGGCGGTTGTGGTCCAAGCCAAAAAGGTGGAGCAGGGTGGCTTGATAATCGTTGGCGGTCACGCGGTCCACCACGGCGCGGTGGCCGACTTCATCGGTCTGGCCGTACACGATGCCGGGTTTGAAACCGCCGCCGGCGACCCATGTGCTGAAGCCTTGCCCGTTGTGGTCGCGGCCGGGTTTGCTGCCGCGGACTTGGGTGAGCGGCAGGCGTCCAATCTCGCCGCCCCAATGGACGACGGTGGTGTCGAGCAGGCCGCGTTGTTTGAGATCGGTGACGAGCGCGGCGGCGGGTTGATCGGTGCGGCGGCAGATTTTTGGAAGCGCTTCGCGGAGGTTCTCGTGCGTGTCCCACGGCTGGCCGGCGAGGAGGATTTGCACGAAGCGCACGCCGCGTTCCACCAATCGCCGCGCGATGAGACAGCGTGTGCCGTATTCGCGCGTCTCGTCTTGGTCCAGCCCGTAAAGCTTGCGTGTCGCCTCGCTTTCGCCGGTGATGTCGAAGGCTTCCTTCGCGGCGGTCTGCATGCGCGCGGCCAATTCGTAACTGGCGATGCGGGCTTCGAGCGCGTTCTCGCCGGGCAACCGCGCGATGTGGTTTGAGTTGAGCGTGGAGAGAAGCTCGAGATAATTGCGCTGCGCATCGCCGCGAAGATGCGCGGGCGGATTGAGGTTCAGCACGCGCGGTTCTTTGGCGCGTAACACAGTGCCTTGATAGAGACTGGGCAGCCAGCCGTTGCTCCAGTTCGACATCGTGTCCACGGGATAGCCGTTGGGATCGGAGAGCACCATGTACGCGGGCAGATTTTCCGAGGCGGTGCCCAAGGCGTAAGTGAGCCAAGAGCCGAGGCTCGGACGGCCGATGACGGCGGGCACGCCCGAGTTGATGTAGCGGATGGAAACCTCGTGACCGTTGTGGCCGCTGTGCATGGAGCGGATGAGGCAGAGATCGTCCACGATGCGCGCGGTGTGCGGCAGCAGCTCGCTCAGTTCTGTGCCGCACTGGCCGTGCTTCTGGAATTTCCACGGGCTGCCCAGCAGATTGCGGCTGGCATCGCTGGCAAAACTGTAGTCCACATCGCCGGTATAAGATTTGCCATCCAACCGCGTCAGTTCCGGCTTGGGATCAGTGAGGTCCATGTGGCTCGGCCCGCCGTGCATGAAGAGCGAGATCATCGCGCGCGCCTTCGGTGCGAAGTGCGGATCCTTCGGCTTGAGATCGAACTTGAGTTGCGCGCGGGGAATATTGGGCGGCGTGGCCAGCAGGTTTTCGCGTTGCAACATCGTGGCCAGCGCGATGGTGCCGATGCCCAGCGCGTTCTCGGCGAGGAATTCGCGGCGGGTGAACGGGCGCGGCGTCACGCGAGAATCTCCTTCACCACGCGCGCGGGCTGGCTGTCGGTGAGCGTCTGCTCGACCGCGTTGCGTTTGTAAATCAGCCGCGCGTGGTCGAGGCCGAAGAGGTGCAGCAGCGTCGCGTGATAATCGTAATGGTTGACGATGTCGCGCTCGGCGTTGACGCCCCATTCATCCGTGGTGCCGTGGATGTGCCCGCTGCGAATGCCGCCGCCAGCGAGCCACATCGAGAAGCCGTACGTGTTGTGATCGCGGCCGACACGGTTGCGACCGGTGTCATTTTGAATGACGGGCAGCCGCCCCATTTCGCCGCCCCAATGGACGAGCGTACTGTCGAGCAGCCCCCGCGATTTCAGATCCTTCACAAGCGCGACACTGGGTTGATCAATCTTTTTGCACGCAGCAGGCAACGCCGTGAGGATGTTGCCGTGATGATCCCAGAATTGGTTCTGCGTGAAAATCTGGACGAACCGCACGCCGCGCTCGACCAGTCGGCGCGCGATGAGACAGCGCGTGCCAAACTCGCGCGTCGCCTCCTGATCGATGCCGTACAATTTCTTCGTCGCCTCACTTTCACGGCTGATATCCATCGCGTCGGCGGCAGCGGTCTGCATGCGCGCGGCGAGTTCGAAGCTGGCGATGCGCGCCTCGAGATCCAATTCGCCCGGATGCTTTTCCAGATGCTCACGATTGAACGCGCTCACCAGATCCAGAAATTGTTTCTGCGGCTGGCCGCGCAGATGTTCGGGCGCGTCGAGATTGAGGATGCGCGGTTCGCGCGGGCGCACGACGGTGCCTTGATAGAGCGAGGGCAGCCAGCCAGCGGACCAGTTGAGCACGCCGAGCACGGGCAGATTCGCCGGATCGCGCAGCACCATGTACGCGGGCAGATTGTCGCTCTCGCTGCCCAGCCCGTACGTGAGCCAACTGCCCAGCGCCGGCCGACCGCTCACCGGCCGACCGCTGTTGAGCGCGTCAATGGACTGCCCGTGATTGTTCACGCCAGTGTGCATCGAGCGGATGAGACAAATGTCGTCGGCGACCGAACCGAGATGCGGCAGCAACTCCGACAACTCCATGCCGCACTGGCCGTGCTTCTGGAATTTCCAAAAACTCGGCAGCACTTTCGGGCTGGCCTGCGCGGCGTTGTCGTACTTGATCTGGCCGGGGAAAGTTTGACCGGCGTACTTCTCGAGGATCGGTTTGGGATCGGTGAGATCAATATGGCTCGGGCCGCCCTGCATGAAGATGGAGATCATCGCGCGGGCTTTCGGCGCGGCGTGCGGTAATTTGGTTTGCAGCGAGTGCGCCTCGCGGACGAGGTCGGGCTTGATGGGATTGGCGAGGAGGTTTTGCCGATGCAGCAGCCAAGCCAACGCCGTGCCGCCGATGCCCATCGCATTCGTCGCGAGGAAATGTCGGCGCGTGGAATTGCTGGCCGGATCAATCGACATAGATGAACCCGTTGGAACTGATGAGAGCGTGGCAGCAGGAAGCGAGCGCGGTGAGCCCAGCTTCCTTGTCCTTCTGTTCAGTGAAGAGCGCGGACTGCGATGTCAAAAAGGCGCGCGCGCGTGCGAGGTCAGCCACGCTCGGCTCGCGGCAAAGTGCGAGTTGCCAAGCGAGGGCGAGTTGGCGGTCGGGATTTTCCGGATGCGCCTTTTGCAGGCGCAGTGCCATCGCGCGGGATTGATCGATGACGAACTCGCTGTTCATGAAGATCAACGCCTGCGGCGCGACGGTGGAGACAGCGCGCTTGGCGCAGGTCGGTTCCATGGCGGGCGCGTCGAACGCGTTGAAGAGCGAGAGCACGCGGCTGCGGCGTACTTGCACGTACACACTGCGGCGAAATTGCTGGCCTTGGAGATCAATCGCCTGGCCGGGCTTGCGTTCGCCATCCAGGTTTTCTTTTCCAAGAATGATCTGGCCCACTTCGTCTTCCATCACGGGCACCGGCTTGCCAAACATCTCCAGATTGATCTGACCGCTGGCGGCGAGAACGCTGTCGCGGATAATTTCCGATTCAATACGGCGCACGTTCATCCGGCCGAGCAGGCGATTGTCCGGATCGGCAGCGTCGAGTTGTTTGGTGCGCTGCGCAGTCTGCCGATAGGCGTGGCTGGTCATGATGAGTTTGTGGAGCCGCTTGAGTTGCCAGCCGTTCTGCGCGAAATCCGCGGCGAGCCAGTCGAGCAATTCAGGGTGGCTGGGCAATTCGCCGAGCCGACCAAAATCGCCGGGCGTGTCCACGATGCCGCGTCCGAAGTGGTGCATCCAAATGCGGTTCATCAACACGCGGCCGGTGAGTGGGTGCGTGCCGTCGGTGAGACGTTTGGCCAATGCCAACCGCCGTCCGGAAGAAGGCAGCGCGGCATCTTTCTCAGGGATGGAATTGGTGGGGAGCGACACGACGGTGAGTTCGCCGGGCTTCACGGCTTCCTTCGGCTGCGCGGAATCGCCGCGATGAAAGACATGCGTGATGGGCAGTGCGCCGGCCGGCTCGGTGAGTGCGCGGATGAATTGTTCCTCGGGTTTGGTGTCGCGCACTTCTTTGGATTTGGCCGCCATTTCTTTGAGGAGTTTCTCGGAGAGCATGTCGCGGAATTGCTGGGCGCGGTCGGCGAGCGCTTTCAATTCGGCGGCAGCCGCGGCATCGAATTGGGCGAGGGAGGATTCTTCCACTGCCGCCGCGGGGTGTGTGGAGAGGAGTTGTTTCTGTTCGGCGGTGCGTTTGTCGGCGGCGACTTGGCGTGCGGCATCGAGCGATGCGCGTTGGTCGGCGGGCGCGGCTTCGATGGCGTTTTTGCGGACGCGCTCGAGGTGCGCGGCGAGTTTTGTTTTGCGTTCCGTGTCGCGCTTGGTGGCTTCGCCACTGTACTCGTTGTCGTAGAGGTAGAGTGAGCCGGAGCTGATGTTGCCGATGCTCGGATGATCTTTGAGCAACGCTTTTTGTTCGGCCGTGCGGTTGGCATCGGGCAGGCGATAGGCGGTGCGAAGTGCGGTGCGCAGGTTTTCAGGTTGCTTGGTGAGCTGCCAATCCAGAGTGAGGCCGACGAAGTGCTCGACCTTTTTTGTGCGGTCGGCGTCGAGCGACTTGGCTTTTTCTTCGATGGCGGTGGCCTTGGCGCGGTCGGCGTCGGTGTAGAGAGAAATCTGCCGGGCAGCGGGGACGCGCCAATTTTTCCAATCCAGCGCGGGCGAAAAGACGGCGCGCATCTTGTAATAGTCTGCCTGCGGGATGGGGTCGTAACGATGATTGTGGCAGCGCGCGCAATCGAGAGTGAGACCAAGGAGCGAGGTGCCGACGATGTGCAGCGTGCCGGCGATGGCCTCGTTGCGCGCGAGCATTTCATCGCCGCCTTGGCCGGTGCCATCGGGCGCCATGCTCAGGAAACCAGTGGCGGTGAGCTTGTCGATTTGTTCGGGCGCGAGTTGGGTGTGCGGCGGCTTGACCATTTCATCGCCGGCAAGTTGTTCCTGAACGAATCGATCGAAGGGCATGTCGCTGTTGAAGGCGCGGATGACGTAATCGCGGTAACGCCATGCCCACGCGCGTTCGCGGTCGGTGTCGGTGTAGCCTTCGGAATCGGCGTAGCCGGCGACATCGAGCCAGTGGCGGCCCCAACGCTCACCGTATCGCGGCGAGGCGAGCAGGCGATCGATCAGTTTATCGTACGCATCGTGCGCGGTGTCTTTGAGAAAAGCCTCGGTCTCTTCGGGCGTCGGCGGCAGACCGGTGAGATCAAACGTGGCGCGGCGCAGCAACGTGCGCCTGTCCGCTGCCAGTGAAAGCGAGAGACCTTTGGGTTTCAATCGGGCGAGGAGAAAGGCGTCGATGGGATTGCTGGCGCCATTGGCCGGAACGGCCGGTTTGCGGAGCGGCTGAAATGCCCACCACGCGCGTTCCTCTTCGGTGATCAACGCCGCGTTGGGATCCTCCGGCTCCGCGCGGGCGATGGGCGCGCCTTTGTCAATCCACGCGCGAATGGTGGCGATCTCCGCCGGCGCGAGTTTCTTTCCGCCTTTGGGCATCTCGCCGCTAACAATATTTTTGTAGAGCAAACTCGAATCAGGCTTGCCAGCCACGATGGCCGGGCCGGTCTCGCCGCCTTTTGTCAGCAGCCGTTTCAATCGCAGATCGAGTCCGCCCTTCGTCTTGCCTTCCTCGCCGTGACAATGAAAACAGTGCGCCTTGAAAATCGGCCGGATGTCTTTCTCGAACGTCAGCGCGGGCACGGCAGCGAGGTTGAAGGCCGGAATGGCCAGCAGAGCCGGGAACACAGCGAGCCGGAAAACTGCGGTGCACAGCGGGGTCGGAGCCATCGCCGTATTGAGCTCCATTTTTGGCGCTTCATTCAAGTTGAATCTGGAGTTTTCTGATTGCGAACTTTGCCGCGCGGACTAGATTTCAGGCGTTCCATTATGAAAACAACCCACTTCATTTCCACCCTCACTTTGTGCTTGGCGATCCTCGTTGCACCGGCGGTGTTGGCGGCCGACATCGAGCTGCAACCGTTGGCCGCGCAGGCGGCGCGCATCATCAGCGCGCTGGAATTTCTGGGCGAGCCGCTGGACGCCAAAACCAAGACGGCGATCGAGAAGGCCGCGACGCCGGATGAAATTCAAAAGCTGCTCGACGCGCGCGTGCTCTTCGTCGTGAACATCAATCCGGAGATGCGAGTGAAAGTGGCGCAGGGGACGGCCAAGCCGGAATTGGTGGAGAACGGCTGGCGGCAATTTCTGGTGAAGGTGCTCAACGAATCGGGCACCACGGCTGCGTTGCGTGCGAGCAGCCCCAATGCGCAGCGGCTTTTTAATTCGCCGCAAGGCGACGTGGGCAGTCGCTGGCTCGACTTGCAGACGTTCGACGCGCAACCGCTGCGCCCGACGCTCAGCGGGCTTCAAGTGGAGTATCGCATCATCCAACTTTACAGCCGCGATGCGGGTAAGCGCGAGGCGAAGGTCGCGTTCAATGTCGGGCAGGGCACGCAGGATCTGGGTTTTCGTAACGAGGCCGATGTGCTCTTCACCGCGCAACCCGCGCCCGGAATCGTCTTTGGTGTGAAGGACGAGAACGGCCAGCCGACGACGGCGAGCTTCATCATCCGCGACGCGCAGGGGCGCACGTATCCGTCGCAGGCGAAGCGACTGGCGCCGGACTTCGCGTTTCATCCGCAGGTGTATCGCGCCGACGGCGAGGCGGTGAAACTTCCGCACGGCACTTACACGATTGAGTTTCAGCGCGGGCCGGAGTCGCTGGTGAAAAAGCAAACGGTGACACTCGCCGCCACGACGAAGCGGCTGGATTTCAAGGTCGAACGCTGGGTGGATCCGGCCAAGCTCGGCTGGATTTCCGGCGATCACCACATCCACGCCGCCGGCTGCGCGCATTACACGAACCCCACCGAAGGCGTTCACGCGCCGGACATGATGCGCCACATCCTCGGCGAAGATTTGAAGGTCGGCTGCAATCTCACGTGGGGTCCGTGCTTCGATTATCAGAAACAATTCTTCACCGGCAAAGACGACAAGGTCTCCGCGTTCCCCTACATCCTGCGCTACGACATCGAGGTCAGCGGCTTTGGCTCGCACCAAAGCGGGCACCTGTGCCTGCTGCTGTTGCGCGATCAAATGTATCCCGGCGGCGACTCGAAGAATCACTGGCCCACGCTGGGTTTGAACACGCTGCGCTGGGCGAAAAAGCAGGGCGCGGTCGTCGGCCCCGCGCATTCGGGCTGGGGTTTGCAGCCGGTGGCACCGGGCAATAACGCGCCCGTCTCCAGCAAAACTTCCGGTGATGTGCGCGCTGCCGCCGACACGTTGCCCAACTACGTCATCCCGCCCTTCAACGGCATCGGCGCCAACGAATACATTATGGACGTGACGCACACCGTGCCCGGCCCCACGGGCAAGCTCGTGCCCGCCGTGGATTTTCTTTCGATGGTGGACACGCCGCATTTGTGGGAACTGAACATCTGGTATCACACACTCAATGTCGGCTTCCGCACGCGCATCAGCGGCGAGACGGATTTCCCCTGCATCTACGGCGAGAAAGTCGGCCTCGGCCGCAGCTACGTGAAACTCCCGGCGAAGTGGAGCTACGACGATTGGTGCGAAGGCATTCGCGCCGGGCGCAATTATGTGAGCGACGGCAAGAGTCATTTAATGGAAGTGAAACTCAACAACACCGCGATGGGCGAGAGCGGCAGCGAAGTGAAATTGAAAGAAGCCGGCACCGTGCGACTCACCGCCAAAGTCGCCGCGCGTCTCGACACGCAGCCCGATCCCACGATGAAGACGCGCTCGCAAAGCGCCAAGCCCTACTGGGACGTCGAGCGCGCGCGCATCGGCGAGACACGCGAAGTGCCCGTCGAAGTCATCGTCAACGGCTACCCTGTCGCGCGGCAGAACATCGTGGCCGACGGCGCCACGCGCGACGTGACCTTCGACGTGAAGATTGACCGCAGCAGTTGGGTCGCCCTGCGCATCCTGCCCAGCTCGCACAGTAATCCCATCTGGGTGATCGTCGGCGACAAACCCGTGCGCGCCTCCAAACGCAGTGCCGAGTGGTGCCTCAAAAGCGTGGACGTCTGCTGGTCGCAAAAAGAACGCACCTACAAAGCCGACGAAAAAGAACAAGCCGCCAAAGACTACGAACACGCGCGGCAAACCTACACGCGCCTGCTGCGCGAAAGCAGCGACGCCCCCGACGCTGGCAAGTAAACAATCTTGGCGAATCGCCACCGCAGCCGCGGGCGTGACACGAATTTCACCGATTCCCACGAAGGGGATACGGCGCGGGCACGCCCTGAATTCGTGCCAATCCGTGTAGTTCGTGTCGTCCCCATTTCAGCCCCCTCGTCCAGCTAAACGTTGACAGTGGCCCGCAGGATACGTAGGGTTCGGTAGAGATTTTCTATGTCGGACGCTCCACAAACGGCTGCCCCAGCGGAGACGAAAAAGAAGAAAGCAACCGTCCGCATCAGTCTGCCGCCCAAACCTTCCGCCAAGAATACCATCCGCATCGCCTTGCCGAGCCGTACTGGCGCAGCACCACCGACGGGCCCATCTGTTGCGGCGGCTCCGGCTGCTGCACCAACCACTGTCCCTGGTGTCCCACGGCCTCCCGTCGCTGTGGCGACGCGTTTGCCCGGCCAAGTCGCCGCTCCGGCTGGTCCGCAACGTGTGGCCATGCCTCCTGCTGCGGCAGGGGCGACTCGTTTACCAGGACAGATGCCTGCACAGC
>SIAW01000111.1 GCA_009695465.1 Pedosphaera sp. | reverse complement strand
CGCCGGGCCTTCGCCGGTGGCTGCCGATGCGGCTCGTCGGTTGGCCGATATTTTGCGCAGGGACATCTACGAATGGAACTCGGCAAAAGGTTGCGAGATCATGCCGGGCGTGGCGGTGCGGTTCACGCGCGGCGGCATGCAACTAGATGTGGTGTTCTGTTTTGAGTGCGACATTCTCGTGACCTATTTCAATGGCCGCGAGATTGGCTCCGAGGATTTCGATCGTGCGCATCGCGCGTTGGCGGCGGTGGCCAAGGAACTTTTGCCGAACGACGCCGAGATTCAGAAGCTGGAGTGAGCGGCCGCTGCCGATCACTTCACGGTGATGACCGCGTAGTTGCTCTTGCCCTTGCGCAACAGGAGGTGTTTGCCAAAGAGCAGATCCGCCGCGCCGACCTGCCGTTGCACGTCGGTCTGGCGGACGTTGTTGAGGTTGAGGCCGCCCGCTTGCAGATCTTTTCGCGCCTGCCCTTTCGAGGGGCAAAGCCCGGCTTGCACAAATAAATCCAGCAGCGCCGTGCCCGCATCGGCGAACTGGCCGGGCACTGCTTCGACCGTCGGCACTTCACCGACGATTTCGTTGAACACCTTTTCCGGCACGCCGTCGAGTCCGCCCCCGAACAAAATTTGACTGGCTTGCTGCGCTTCGGCCAGCGCGGTCTTGCCGTGGATCAACTCCGTCACCGATTGCGCCAGCGCGCGATGCGCCGCGCGCGCTCCGGGATTGGCTGTGTGCTGTTCCGTCAACGCGGCGATCTCTTCGCGCGGCAGGAAGGTGAAGAAATTAAGGTAGCGCACGACATCGCGGTCATCCACGCGCACCCAGAATTGGTAGAAGCGGTACACACTGGTCTTGGCCGCATCGAGCCAGATCGCGCCCTTCTCGGTCTTGCCGAACTTGGTGCCGTCGGCGTTGGTGATGAGCGGCAACGTGAGGCCATGCGCGGAGCGGCCCAGTTTTTTCCGGATGAGTTCCGTGCCCGCAGTGATGTTGCCCCATTGATCGGAGCCGCCGATTTGCAGTTCGCAGCCGTGATCGTGGTTCAGGATGAAAAAATCAAACGCCTGCAGCAGCATGTAGCTGAACTCGGTGTAGCTGATGCCCGTGTCGCGATCCTCCATCCGCGCGCGCACGCTCTCCTTGGCCAACATCATGTTCACCGAAAAATGTTTGCCCACCTCGCGCAGAAAGTTGAGGTAGCTCATGGACTCGGTCCAATCCGCGTTGTCCAGCAACCGGGCGGGATTGGAGTGCGCCTCGAAATCCAGCAGCCGCGCCAACTGCGCCTTCACGCAGTCAATGTTGTGATCGAGCACCTCGCGCGTGAGCAACGTGCGCTCCGCAGATTTGCCGCTGGGATCACCGATCATTCCCGTCGCACCGCCCGCGACCGCGATGGGATGATGGCCGAGCAATTGAAAGCGGCGCAGCGCCAACAGCGGCACGAGATTGCCGACGTGCAACGAATCGGAGGTGGGATCGAAACCGCAGTAGAGCGTCACCGGACCCGCCGCCAGCCGCGCGGACAAAGCATCGGGGTCGGTGCAATCCGCGATCAATCCACGCCCGCGCAGTTCCTCCAGAATATCCATCGGCGCGCGATTAATGTCCCGCACCCGCCGCGCGGACAAGGCAAAACGTCGGTCACTTGCCGCGCACCATCTCCAACAGGTGCCGCGTGGAAACGCAGTTCTTGAAAACCATCTGCAGATTGTCGTTCACGCCCTTGTCGGTGGTGTTGTAGTAGGTGCTGCGGGTGTTGTTGACGCTGGCGACGACCGCGCCTGTCTCGTCAAACACCGGCGCGCCGCTGGAACCTTTGGCGAAATCCGCCGTGATGGCCAGCATGCTGCGTTGCCCAGCGGGCCGGATATCCACGAAGCGGCGGGAGACAATGCCCTCGCTGAAAACATAGAACTGACTGTCGGGATGGCTGAGCACGCGGATCTTGTCGCCCGCCTCCACCGCAGCCGCCACGGGCAGCGGGGTGAAATCCTTGCCAGCGGCGCGCAAGATCGCCAGGTCCGAGACGGGATCGGCCGCCAGTAATTCCACCACGGGCGCCACGCGGCCGTCGCCTGTCACGATGACGAGGGTTTCGTTGGCCTGATTTTCCAGCACGTGATAGCTGGTGCAAAAGGCGCCATCGGCCGTGAGCATGAATCCGCTGGCGACACCGCTGTGCCAGTTGGGGCAGCGGTTGCATTTGTAATAGTTGGAGATGATGAGCACGCCGGCGCGGCTGCGGCGCAGCGTTTCCGCCGCAGTGATCTTCTCGCGGCCCGCAGCGCGCAGCTCCAGCTTGCATTGTTTGGGCTGAGGCACGCGCAACATGTCGGCGCAGCGCACCGTCGCGTTGCTCTCCATCAACCGGGCGGTGTGCCGGTTGATGTCAGCGAGAATGACGCGATCGTCGACCTCGCCGCCAGCGGCCGTCAGCGGCACGCGCAATTCCGCCGGTGCCGCCAGCACGGAGATCGCAGCGAGAATCCAGCAGGCGAAACCAAGTTTGCCCGCGCTGTCATTGGGTTTCATGCCGGTGATGGTCGCAGGCGGAGTTTGTTGCGCAATGAAAAAGGCGGGCCGAAGCCCGCCTTTGTAAAATGCTGCTGTGTGTGCGCCGGCTTACTCGGCCGAATCGCGCTTCTGAACGCGCGCCTCGTCGAAGGCATGCTCCAGTGCCACCAAGTCTTCGCCCGGCTTGAGCGAATCCAACTGCTCGGCTTCCTTGCGCAACTGCTCTTCGTTGTAGTGAGCGGCCTTGATGGAAAGTCCGATGCGACGATCGACCTTGTCCACCTTGATCACGCGCGCGGTGACATCCTGTCCGGCCTTGAGATGATCTTTGATCTTCTCGATGCGCTCTTCGCTGACTTGCGAGATGTGCACCAAGCCGTCCATGTCGTGGTCCAGTCCGATGAACGCGCCGAAGCTGGCCAGCTTGGTGACTTTGCCGGTGACCAGATCGCCCAGCTTGTAGAGGGAATCAATCTGCTGCCACGGATCTTGGCCGAGCTGTTTGACACCGATGGAAATCCGCTGGTTGTCGCGGTCCACTTCCAGCACTTTGGCCTCCACTTCCTGACCCTTCTTGATCAGTTCCATGGGATGATTGATCTTGCGCGTCCACGACAGGTCGGAGACGTGGATCATGCCGTCGATGCCTTCCTCCAACTCGACAAACACGCCGTAGCTGGTGAGGTTGCGGGCGATGCCCTTAACGACGGAGCCGACCGAGTACTTCTCCATGGCGCTGTCCCACGGGTTCTTCTCCAGTTTCTTGAGGCTGAGGCTGATCTTCTGCTCCTCTTTGTTGACGCCCAGCACCACGGCCTCGATCTCTTGACCGGCCTTGAGGATATCGCCCGGCTTGGGATCGCGCTTGGTCCACGAAAGTTCGCTGGCGTGCACCAGTCCTTCCACGCCCGGCTCCAATTCCACAAAGGCGCCGTAGGAAACCAGGTTGACCACCTTGCCTTTGATCTTGGTGCCCACGGAGAATTTGCTCTCGATGAGATCCCACGGGTTCTGCGTCTTCTGCTTCAACCCGAGGCTGACGCGCTCTTTGTCCTTGTTGATGTCCAACACCACCACGTCCAGCGACTGGCCCACGGACACCATCTCGCTGGGATGATTGATGCGACCCCAGCTCATGTCGGTGACGTGCAGCAGACCGTCCAGACCATTGAGGTCGATGAACGCGCCGAAGTCGGTGATGTTCTTCACCGTGCCCTTGATGATGTCGCCCGGGGTCATCTTGCTGAGCAGCTCGACGCGGCGCGTTGAACGCTCTGCCTCGATCAACTCGCGGCGGGAGAGAACGATGTTCTGCCGCTCCTGGTTGATCTTCACGATCTTGAACTCGAACGTCTGGCCGACCAGCGCGTTCAAATCGCGCGGCGGCACCACGTCCACCTGCGAGCTGGGCAGAAACGCCTCCACGCCGATGTTGACGATAAGCCCGCCCTTGACCACCGACGTGATCTTGCCCGCGATCACGCCGCCTTCTTGGCCGATGCTGTTGATCTTATCCCAGTTGCGCTTGAACTCCGCCTGTTCGTGCGAGAGCACCACCATGCCTTCGGCGGTCTCCAACACCTCGATGAACACCTCGATCTCATCGCCCACCTTGGGAGGGTTGTCCTTGCTAAATTCATGCATCGGCACCAAGCCCTCGCTTTTGTAGCCAATGTCAACCAACACATCCTTGCCGTGCACCTCGATGACACGGCCCTTCACAATTTCCCCTGCGGCAAAGCGTGTAGTGCTCTGCTTGAGGATATCTTCCATCGTCAACATGTCTGTGAACTTTCTGAAGTCACCACCGCCAAGAAACAAGGCGCTGGCATCTCTAATCACTGTCCGGCAAGGAATTGAATCCTAGAACCCGGACGTGGGTTTGTTGTTAGTATCTTGTCAATACTCAGTTAGCGCCCTCATCGGAACACCGCTCAGCGGCGCCCAGGCGAACGGGGAAGCTAGTCTTGTCGCCATTATTGGCAAGCACTATTTGCGCAGCCAAACGACACCGCATTTTCAGCCTGCCCGCCCGAATCTTTTTTCCAATTCGCCATACGACATCTCGATCAACGTCGGCCGACCGTGCGGACAAGTGTACGGCATCCGGCACCCGCGCAAGTCCGCGAGCAGCCGCTCCAACTCCGGCCCCGCCAACGCGTCGTTGGCCTTCACCGCGTGGCGACAGACCGTCTTGGCCACCATCCCTTCCCCCAGCCGCATGGAATTGACCGACTGCCCCACGGCCTTGAGTTCATCCACCAACGACAGGACAAATTGTTTGGCGTCGGCCACCTTCAGAAAAGGCGGCAGGGCATCGATCACAAACGTGCGCTCGCCAAACTCGCCCAAGCCCACGCCCAGCCGGTTGAGCGTGTCCAAGTGATCCATCACAAACTGCGCGTCGCGCGGCGGCATCTGGATGGCTTCGGGCAGCAACAATTTTTGGGACACCACCGCCTCGCGCTTTTCCAGACGGTCGAGCATCTGCTCGTACAACACCCGCTCATGCGCCGCGTGCTGATCCATCAACACCAGACCGCGGTCGGATTCCAACACAACGTACAGCCGCCCGATGACGCCCAGAATGCGCAGCGGCACCGCCAGCAACGGTGTTGGCCCATTCACCGACACCGGCCGCACAGGCGGCGTGACTGCGGAAACCGCAGCCGCCGCAACTGGCGGCGCAGGTCGCCAACCCATCGGCAGCAAATCTTGGCGCGGCGAAGGCAGCGGCGATGCTTCAAGAGAAATGGCTGGGCGCACCGACTGTGAAAATGGATCGGCACTGCCCAATGAAATCGGCAACACGGCCGCAACCGGCGTCGCCAATGCCGTCAGCACGACCGGCGCGACCGGCGCGTGGTACTCCGTCAACACACCGCGAATCGCCTCCGTCACAAGCTGGCGCACTTCGCGTTCGCGATGAAACTTCACCTCGCGCTTGGCGGGATGAATGTTCACGTCCACCTCC
Organism: Pedosphaera sp.; assembly: GCA_009695465.1. Taxonomy (GTDB): domain Bacteria; phylum Verrucomicrobiota; class Verrucomicrobiia; order Limisphaerales; family UBA1100; genus SYLI01. The sequence continues at coordinate 2,794 of SIAW01000111.1, read as the reverse complement.
GCCGGGTCAATTTCCAGAAAGAGACACGCGACGGGATAACGTCCCTTCATCAACATCGTGTGATAGCCCTCCACCAATGCGTGATGCAGCCCGCGATTGTCCACCGGGCGACGATTGACAAACACATGCTCCTGCTCGCGCGTGGAACGGGCCACGCCCGGCGCGCCAATGAGTCCCCACAAACGGCACGGTGCCGCCGGGATGATCTGTCCCCCGACCGCGCGCGCCTGCAATTCCTTGGCACCCTCCAGCGGCAACAACGTCATGCCATCGCCCCACAACGCCAGCAACCGTCGCCGCAACGCTTCCATCTCGACGCCCTTCTCTGCGGGCAACCGCCAGATCAGCCGGCCATCGTGCGTGAATGCAAACGCCACCTCCGGATGCGCCAGCGCCGCCAGCAGCAGCGCGTGCTGCACGTGCGCGCGCTCGGTCTCGTCGGTGCGCAGGAATTTCCGGCGCGCGGGCAGATTGTAAAACAGCGACCGCACCTCCACCGCCGTGCCGGGCGCTGCGCCGGTGTCTTTGACCGTCGCGATGGCGCCGCCTTGAACGATGATCTGCGTGCCGGCGGGACAGTCCGCCTCGCGCGTGGTAAGCATGAACCGGCTGACGCTGGCGATGCTCGGCACGGCCTCACCGCGAAAGCCCATCGTCCGCACATGGCTCAGATCCTCCGCGCGCGTGATCTTGCTCGTGGCATGTCGCTCCAAACACAGGAGCGCGTCATCGCGGCTCATGCCGTGCCCGTCATCCGTCACGCGGATGAGACTGCGACCGCCAGCCTGCACCTCCACCTCGATGCACCGCGCGCCCGCGTCCAGCGCATTTTCCACCAACTCCTTGACGACGCTCGCGGGGCGTTCGACGACCTCGCCGGCGGCAATCTGATTGGCCACCTGCTCGGACAGGAGTTTGATGCGGTTCACCCGCGCAGTCTCGCAACGGCCATTGCCGTGTCGATGGCAAGTTGTGGACAAGCCCCGCGCGCCGCCCGTGGCTTGACCGCATTTTGTGAAGTCGCTAGTGTGCGCCCTTCAACGGTGGTCGTAGCTCAATGGTAGAGCCCCAGATTGTGGTTCTGGATGTTGCGGGTTCAAATCCCGTCGATCACCCCATCCTCTTTATTTCGCGCGCCTCGCATCCACGCGGAATGTATCCGCCGGGCAATCGTCCGATGGGATTTTGTTTCGTCGTGGCGCACGCGGGCTGTTAGCCTGCCGCCATGAGTTCCCCATTTCCCCTGGCACTGCGTGGTCTCCTCTTGGGCATCGCAATGTTGTCGAGCACGCTGGCTTATGCTGCGGAACCGGACTTCGCTGCCGCGCGTGCCGAGACGGTGAAGATGCTCGCCGGTTTCATCGGTGTGGACACCAGCAACCCGCCCGGCAACGAAACCAAAGGCGCGGAGTTCCTCAAGGCCATTCTGGATCGCGAAGGCATCGCCTCGGAGATTCTCGAACTGGAAAAGGGCCGCGGCAACCTCGTCGCGCGCCTCAAAGGCAACGGCAAAAAGCGGCCGCTGCTGTTGATGGGCCACATTGATGTCGTGGGAGTGGAGCGCGAGAAATGGACCGTGCCACCGTTCGGTGGCGTCATCAAAGACGGCTACATCTACGGGCGCGGCGCAGCGGACGACAAAGGCATGACCAGCGCGTGCTTGGAGATTTTCCTCCTGTTGCATCGGCTCAAAGTGCCGCTGGATCGCGACGTGATTTTCTTGGCGGAGTCGGGCGAGGAAGGCACGACGCACGTGGGTATTGATTTTCTCGTCGCCAAACATTGGGAAAAGATCGCGTGCGAATTTGCCCTCAACGAAGGCGGGCGCATCGTGGAGAAGAACGGCAAAGTCCATTACGTCGGCGTGTCCACCACGGAGAAAGCGCCGCGTCCCATTTTGATTTCCGCCAAAGGAACCAGCGGCCACGGCTCGCGTCCGCGCCCGGATAATCCCGTCACGCATCTGGCGATGGCCGTTGCGAAGGTCGGCAACTGGCAGGCGCCGATGCGTCTCAACGACACCACGCGCGCGTATTTCGCCCGGCTCGCCACCATCAGTCCGCCGGAGGAAGCCTTTCTCTATCGTCATCTGGAAGACCCCGCGCTAAGCGTCATGGTGCAGGAAAAATTGCGCGCCACTCAGCAGGCTCACAACGCAATGCTGCGCACCACGCTCGTGCCGACGATCATGAAGGCGGGGTTCCGCATCAACGTCATCCCCGGCGACGCGCTCGCGCAGATTGATTGCCGCGCGTTGCCCGACGAGGACATGGACCAACTCGCCGCCGCGCTGCGCAAGCTCATCAACGATCCCGCCATCGAGGTGCTGCCCGCCGTCAGCGGCCGGCCCCTCGCGCCGCCCTCGCGGTTGGACACGGAGATGTTTAAGGCGCTGGAGCGCGCGCAGCAAAAGATTTTTCCGCAGGCGCTGACGATCCCGATGATGCTGACCGGCGCGACGGATTCGGCGCAACTGCGCGCCAAAGGCGTGCAGGCTTACGGCATCGGCAACGTGATGAGCGATGAGGACACCGCTCGCTTCCACGGCAACGACGAACGCCTCAACATTGATGGACTGGGGCGCTTCCTGGAATACCTGTGGGCCGCCGTCACCGACATCGCCGCCACGAAGTGACGCCGCAGCGCAGTGCGCCCATCAGCCCTTGAGCGCCTGCTCGATGAGCGACAGCTCGCGCGGAGCGTAGGGGAGCTTCAGGGCTTCGGCGTGTGCGGCGGGGGTCATCTTCTGCCATGACTTGCGCAGGGCGTTGATCATCTTGTCGTCGTCGGTCTT
>SIAW01000110.1 GCA_009695465.1 Pedosphaera sp. | reverse complement strand
GACTCTACGGCGTGGAATGGGCGCAGCACCCGTTCCATTATCACGGCATCCCCTCGCTGGACATCGTGATGGATCCGCGCCCCAAATTGGCCGACCAGAAATTCCGCGAAGCGATGGGCGAAGGCACGGAGTTGGATCCTTCCGAGGTTGAGGGATGGCTGCGGCTGCGCACACGCAAATGGGAACTGACCTCCACGCGCTACCTGATGTGTGTCAGCGGCAACCCGCTGGTGGGGGATGAGACCCGTCGGCGTTACGGCGCGCTGGGTTACACCAACGCGCTGAGCCGCGTGCTCGATCCGCACCTGCGCCGGTTCCACACCGTGGCGACATTCGGCCCCTCGACGGAGCAAGGTCCCAAGATCCTTCAGGAAATCTTTTCACTGGTCGAATTCGAAGGCGCGCTGCCGCGCATCAAACTGTACGCGGACTGGCGGCAGGGTGTGGCGGACGAAGAGGCGTTGAAGCTATTGGCCAGTCCGGGCTTTGATCCGCAGCGGCAGGTGTTGATCACCGAGGGCGGCCTGTCCGAACCCGAGGACCCGACCCTGACCGAACGGCTTGGCGCCGCGAAATTCGCCAGCTACTCGCCGCGCCACGTCGTGGTGGAGACGCCTGCCACGACCGTGGCCACGGTGCTACTCTTCAATGACCGGCACGATCCCAATTGGAAAGTGTGGGTGGACGGTCAGCCGGCGAAACTCCTGCGCGCCAATTTCATCATGCGCGGCATTGCGCTGACCGCCAGCACTGCGGGGCACAAGGTGGAGTGGCGCTACGATCCGCCGGCGCGCTCGCTGCACATCAGCATGGCCGCGGGGATCGTAGGATTGCTGATCGGCGGCGCGGGCATCTTTTGCGGGCGGCGCGAGGATGACAAAGCCGCAGTCACGCCCGTCGCCTCATAATCCGCTGGGCCGATCCACAAACACCCACGGCACGCGGAATTTCTTGGAGAGATGCGCGGCCAGTGCCTTCACGCCGAAAGTCTCGGTGGCGTAATGCCCGCCGTAGAGCACGTTCACGCCCAGTTCCTCGGCCAGCGAATGCGTCCAGTGCGGGCCTTCGCCGGTGATAAAAGTGTCCACGCCTTCAGCAGCGGCTTGGCGCAGACCGCTGCCCGCGCCGCCCGTCACCACGCCGATGCGCCGGCAGATCGCCGGGCCGCCGGGCAACACGATGGGGGTGGTGCCAACGGCCTTCGCCAGTTGTGCGGTGAGTTCCTTGCGGGAGATGGCGGTGCGCGTTTGATAGCCAATGGGCCGGCCTTTTTCCCAGTAGAACGGGCGCAGTGTTCGCAGTCCCAACGCGGCGCAGAGGCGGGCGTTGTTGCCCAGTCGCGGATGCGCGTCCAGCGGCAGATGCGCGCTGTACACGGCGATGTTGGAGGCGATGAGGGCGAGCATCAACTCGCGCTGATGGCCTGTCCACGGCACGCGCGGCGACCAGAACAGGCCGTGATGCACGAGCAGCAGATCGGCCTTTTGCGCGGCGGCGGCGTGGAGGGTGGCCAGGCTCGCGTCCACGGCGGCGGCGATGCGGGTGATGCGCCCGTCGTTCTCCACCTGCAAGCCGTTGTGCGCGCCGTCGAAGTCGGCGATGTCGTGCAGGCGCAGGAGTTGGTCGCAGTGTTGGACGATGGGCTGGAGCCGTGCGGCGGGCATGGCGTGATGAAAGCAGAAGGGCGCGGGTGGGCGCAAGCGCGCGGCCGCAGAAAATTTGCGGCCGCAGTTGCAATCTTTGCCGACACTTTTATAGTGCGCGCATCTTGACCTTGAAACGATGACTCAAACATCGAGCAACGAGCCCATGTCGGTGGAGGAGGCGCGCAGCCTGTACAACATTGACCGGTGGGGCGGTGATTATTTTGACATCAACGACGCGGGGGTCGTGGTGGCGCGACCCTTGCAGAGCGCGGGCGGCACGGTGCCCATCTCCGAGGTCATCGAGGAGGCCAAGTCGCGCGGGCTGCGCTTTCCGCTGCTGATCCGGTTTCAAGACATCCTGCGGCATCGCGTGGGTGAATTGAACAACGCCTTCCGCACAGCGATGGCGGAGTACAATTATCAAGGCCAGTACCGCGGCGTATTCCCCATCAAGGTCAATCAACTGCGCGAAGTGGTGGAAGAAATTCTGGACGCGGGCAAGCCGCACGGGTTCGGGCTGGAGGTGGGCAGCAAGCCCGAGCTGTTCGCCGGGCTGGCGCTGCACAGCGATCCGGGCGCGCTCATCATTTGCAACGGCTACAAGGACGCCAGTTTCATCCGCATGGCGTTGATGGGCGTGCAGCTGGGCAAGAAGGTGATTTTGGTGGCGGAGAAGTTGGAGGAGATCCAGCACATCATCCGCGTGTCGCGGCAGGTGGGCGTGGAACCGCAGATTGGTATCCGCGTGCGGCTGCTCAGCAAGAGCGCGGGCAAATGGGCGGAGAGCGGCGGCGAGAACGCCAAGTTCGGGCTGTCCACGGCGGAGATTTTGGCGGCCACAAAAATGTTGGAGGCCGAGGGGCTGGGGCATTGCCTGAAGCTGCTGCACTTCCACATCGGCTCGCAGGTGCCGGATATTTTGACGGTGAAAAAAGCGGTGCAGGAGGCGACGCGGTTCTACGCCAAGCTGCGCAAGATGGGGTTCGCGCTGGAGTACATTGACGTGGGCGGCGGGCTGGGCGTGGATTACGATGGCAGCCGGTCGGCCTTTGACAGCTCCACCAACTACTCGTTGCAGGAGTATGCCAACGACGTGGTGTATTACATCGCCGACGTGTGCAACAGCGAAGGCGTGCCGCACCCGACCATCATCAGCGAAAGCGGCCGCGCCATCGTGGCCCATCACAGCGTGCTGGTGATGGAGGTGATTGGGACCATCGCGAAAACCCGGAACTGGGATCATCTGCAGTACGGCGAGGGCGACCACGCGCTGGTGCGGGAGTTGTTGGACATCCGTCGCAATCTGGCAAAGCTCAACAAGCTTGAGGCGTTCCACGACGCGCAGGAACGCAAGGAGGACGCGCACCAGATGTTCACGCTGGGCGTGCTGGGCTTGCCGGACAAGGCGAAGATCGAGACGTTGTACTGGGAGATCAGCGGGGCGGTGGTGGAACATTTCCGCGGACAAGCCTACGTGCCGGACGAGATCCAAAAACTCAAGGACAGCTTGGGCGATCAGTACGTGTGCAACTTTTCCGTGTTCCAATCGCTGCTGGATCACTGGGCGTTGGGGCAGTTGTTCCCCATCATGCCGCTCATGCGCCTCAACGAGCGGCCCACCTGTGAAGGCACGTTGGTGGATATCACCTGCGATTCGGACGGGCAGATCAACAAGTTTGTGGATCTGCGCGACGTGCGCGACACGTTGCCGCTGCACGCGATCAAGAGCAACGGCGCGGGCGAGGAGCCGTACTACTTGGGCGTTTTCCTCGTGGGGGCTTATCAGGACATCATGGGCGACCTGCACAATCTTTTTGGTCGCGTGAACGAGGTGCATGTTTTCCTGGATCCCGACGAGCCATCCGGCCATTACATCGAGGAAGTCATCGCGGGCAACACCATCATCCAATCTCTCGCCGCGGTGCAGTACGACGGCAATGAGCTCAAGCGGCAGATGAAGGCGCAAGTGGACGCCGCCATCAAGGGCGACCGGCTCAAACCCTCCGAGGGCATGCGGCTCTTGGACGATTACGAGCGCGGCTTGGGGGATTACACCTATCTGATTTTTTGAGCGAACCCCACTCCAACGCCACGCCCGCGACGGCCACCGCAGTTCAGTTGCGGCCATTGTGGCTGGCGTTGACGGTGATGCTGTGGGCCGTGCCGCTGGGATTGCTCGTCTGTGTGCCCGGCATGGTGATGGAATGGTTTCATCTCCTGCTCATCGTGATGGTGCAAGGCGAACTGCCGCGTCTGTTGTGGATGATAGACCTGCTGCCCACCGTCGCCGTCTGGGCGCTCTTCGCGGTGGCGTACCAACATCTGGAACGGTACGAGCTGGGAAAGGCGCGATTGGAACGCACACTTTTCTACGGGCAGATGCTCGTCATCTTCTGCGCCGGCACCGCGCCTTTTGTGATGTGGAATTTCTGGGTGACGCACGAACCGGTCTTCCGCTACGGCGCATTATTTTTTGCGGTGTCCGCATTCCTGTTCATCATGCACTTGAACACGCTGCTGCGCCTGCTGGCCGATGATCTGCCCGACCCCGTGTTGCAAGCGGACACGCGGCTCTTCTCCAAAATCAACACCGCGCTCATGGCCGTGGTGCTCAACATCGTGTCGGCCTACGTGCTCTGCGTGGCGCTGGAATCGCGCGACCCGGTCTTCCGCCGCGTGATGGAGAACATCGCTACGCAAGGCCACTGGCTGCTGGTGTTGCTGGTGCTGCCGGCGGTGTCGAGCACCGGCATCATGGTGTGGAAAACGCGGCAGACGGTGCTGCGCCTGATTTTCCCGGAGCCAGAAACAGCACCCGCGTCCGACACGCCGCCGCCAGTTGCGCCGCCTGCGTAGCCCGCGCGTTAGAGCAGCCGATACCAATTGTCGCGCTGGCGCGGTTCGCAACCCAGATCGCGGATGAGCCGTTGCATGTCCGCCACGCCCATCCGAAAAGTCGTGCCCGCCGCGCTCACCACATTCTCCTCAATCATGATGCTGCCCAGATCATTCGCGCCGTACTTGAGCGCGATCTGCCCGATCTCCGGCCCCTGCGTCACCCACGAACTTTGCACGCTGGGAATATTGTCGAGGTAGATGCGGCTGAGCGCCTGCGTGCGCAGATATTCGTGCGCGCCCACCGTCGGCGCTTTCAGCACCGCGTTGTCCGGCTGGAACGTCCAAGCGATGAACGCCGTGAACGCGCCGCCGTTGATCTCCCCCAGTTCCAGCGCGCGGGCAAAGGCGGCCGAGCGTTCCAACGGAGACGATGGCGCGGAGATGGCGGCAGGCAGCCGCGCCAGCGACACGTCCTGTTGCGCGCGCACCACCTCCAGATGTTCGATGCGATCTTCAATCGTCTCCACATGTCCGAACATCATCGTGGCCGTGCTGGCCAAGCCCAGCCGGTGCGCCGTGTCCATCACGCCCATCCAATCGGCCGTGTTCGCTTTGAGCGGCGCGATGCGGTTGCGCACGCGGTCCACGAGAATCTCGCCGCCGCCGCCGGGCAGCGAACCCAATCCCGCCGCCACAAAATCCTTGAGCACCTGTTCCACTGGCTCGCTGAAAAATCCGCTGAACGCGACGATCTCGCTGGGCGAGAAGCCGTGCACGTTCACCTGCGGAAACTTTTCGCGGATGTGCGAGAGCAAATCCAGATACCACTGCTTGGTGAGTTTGGGATGATGCCCGCCCTGCATGAGAATCTGCGTGCCGCCCAGCGCGACGGTCTCGGCGATCTTCCGGTCAATCTCCTCGTGCGAGATCACGTAGCTGTCCGCGTCCTTCTCCGTGCGATAGAACGCGCAGAACTTGCAGTACACGTTGCAGACATTCGTGTAGTTGATATTGCGGTCCACGATGTAGGTGACGATCTCGTTGCCGCGACCGCCATGAGCGTCCGCGCGGCTGAGTTGACGGCGGCGATCGGCCAACGCGCCCAGCTCCTCCAACGGCAGCCGATAAAGTCGCAGCGCCTCCTCGAGATGAATCCGCGCGCCGTCCCAGACTTTCTGGAGCAGCGAGTCCAGTGACGTATCGTAAATCATCCGGCAAGACGATGACCGGAAAAACGGCCGCTGGCAAAACGAGAGTGCACCCTCACTCGCGAACCGTCATGAGCCAGATAGAACAGAAGACTCGGCACTCAGCAAATGCGGAAATGAGTGACACGAATTGCACTGATTTACACGGATGGAATCACGGGGAAATCTCCACCCCGATTCGTGATCATCCCTGAAATTCGTGTCGGCTTGTCCTTTTCAATTCAATCCACACGCAACGCCACGGTGTGCTCATATCCCGCGGCAATCGCCACCACGCCACTCAAGCCTGCGGGAACGGTGGTTTGGCCTTCATCGTTGAGTCCCCACGCGACGAGGGTGCCGTCCTGTTTCAACGCCACGGTGTGACCCCATCCCGCGGCAATCGCCACCACGCCACTCAAGCCTGCGGGCACTGTGGTTTGGCCTTTGTCGTTCCATCCCCACGCGACGACGGTGCCGTCCTGTTTCAACGCCACGGTGTGAGCCCCTCCCGCGGCAATCGCCACCACGCCACTCAAGCCTGCGGGCACTGTGGTTTCGCCATCGCTGTTGCGTCCCCACGCGACGACGGTGCCGCCTTGGGTGAGGGTGCGTTTCACGGTCTCCGCTTTCATTCCCGCTCGTTGCATCGCTTTGCTAGTCCATTCGAGTCGTTTCTCGGCCTTGGCTTCGGCAGCGGCTTTGGCTTCAGCAGCGGCTTTGGCTTCAGCAGCGGCTTTGGCTTCAGCAGCGGCTTTGGCTTCAGCAGCGGCTTTGGCTTCGGCAGCGGCCCATGCTTTGGCCGATGCTTTGGCCTCGGCAGCCTGTTCCTCGAACAGTGCTTTGGCCTCGGCTTTGGCTTCCGCCGCGCCTTTGGCTGCGGCCGTGAGCAGTTCTGTCTGGCCCGCCGCACACGCCGCGATACACTCCGCAGTGCCCCACCCCTCCGCGCTCCACAGTCGATTTAGAGCTTCGTTGGTCGAGCCCACATATTGGGTCGCAATGGCTCCCGCCCGTTCTTGAAAAGCGTCAGCGGAACCAAGTATCCACGGCAGGGCTTTCTCCGCACGGGTGCCACAGCCCAGCGCCTTCACCCCTGGCCAATACTTCAACCAGTCCTGCGCTGCCTCCAGCAGCCAGGCCTGTTCGGTGAGTTGCTGATACAGCGCGGGCACCTGACTCTCCAACAAGGCCACCGCCCGTTCTGGATGCTCGCTCAACGTCTCCGCCGTCACCTCCCAGTCGCCAATCTTCAACTGCGGATTCCCCGTGATGGCCACTCGCTCCAGTGCTGCCAGTTGTTCCGGCGAGAGTTTGGCCGCCTTGAGTGCAGTCAGCTTTTCAATCAGTTCCACCGGCCAGCCGGGTTGCCGTTCCAGCTTCGGTCGCACCCGGCTCCCCAGCAGCGCCCGAAAAGACTCCGGCTCCCGCGCCGTCCACTCGCGGTTCACCACGCTGCCATGCCACATCGCCGGCAGGCTCCGGTCCATCTCCACCAACGCCGCACTCAGCTTCTCGTCCGGGCTCAACTCCTTGTCCTCCTGAACGTCCAGCAACCGTGAGGCCAGGTCCTGATTCTCCAATTGCCGCTGCACCCATTCGGACACAAATCCCCGGCTGAAATTCTTCGCCCCATTTCCCCAGTCTTCGCTCAAAGCAATGGCCAACTCCTTGGCGGTGTAGATCTGTTTCTCGCCGAACTGATACGGCTTGTGCGTGTGCGTCTGCTGGCGGTCGCCCTCGTAGTGCGTGGGCTGGTTGCGCACTCCCGTCAGCCACTTCGCCACTTGCTCGCCCTGCCAACGCTGCTCGTGGTCCCGCGTCAGCAGGCCCTTGAGCAATTCGGCCCAGTCGGCTGCCGTGTCTGCCGGGATCTGCACGCCCTTGCTCACCAACTGGAAGTTGATCACCTGCTCGCTCTTCCCCGCAAAGGGATGCACGCCTTTCAACAACTCCAGCACCATCACCCCCACGCTCCACCAGTCGCTTGCCGCGCTCACCACCCCGGTCAACGCCTCCGGCGCACTGTAGCTCGCCGTCCGGTTCGCGTTGGTCAGGTGCATCGTCCCCTCGTTGAGACTCGAGATGCCAAAGTCCGTCAGCACCAGGTCCAGCGGTTCCAGACTTCGCATCAGAATATTCCCCGGCTTGAGGTCTCGGTGGAGGATGCCCTCCGTGTGCAGGTGGCTGACGGCGGCGCTGAGTTCCTTGAGCACTTCCTTCAACTGCTCGGCCGCCACCGGCTTGGCCAGCTTCCGCAGGTCTCCGTGTTCGATCTTCTCCAGCACTTCATACGCCCGGTTCCCGAACTTGCCGTGCTCCTCCAGCTTCACCACGTGCTGGGCGGCCAAGGCTTGCAACTTCTGGGTCATCGCCGCCTTGGGCTCGATGCCGTAGCGGTAGAGCTTGAGCACATACTCGGTCTGGTCGTGACGGACGAACCACAGGTCCGCCTCGCCGCTCGTGACTTCCAGTGGGGCCACCAGCGTGTAGCGCAGGAACAGTCCGCCGGGCACGAGGTTCATCTGCCCGGCTCCCGTGGAACTCCCTTCGCGCAGGGTCACATCCGTAGCCCCGGCGCGACCCGCTCCTTCGCGCAGGGTCGCGTCCTCGGCTCCAGCCGGGCCGTTACCTTCGCGTATTGTTGAGTCCAT
>SIAW01000109.1 GCA_009695465.1 Pedosphaera sp. | reverse complement strand
ACGGGGGGCGGTGTGGGTTTGGTGACTGTCTCCGGCGGTTTTGGGGTTGTGCCGTTGGTTTTTTGCAGGGCGGCCAGGCGCATCTCTGCAACGGTCAAGCCGCTCAGTTTCGCGGTCAACTGCCGCTGGGTCATCGTGATTTTTCGGCCGAGATCGAGTGTGGAAGGCGAATCTTTGGGCAGCATGTCAAACGACAACTGCGCGGTGTCCAAGTCGTATTGGGTGGCGTTGAGGTCGGACTTGGCGCGTTTCACCTGCGACTGCGCCTCGTCCACCGGACTCAGACCCGCGCAACCGGCACCCCACAGCCCGGCAATGAGAAGAATCACAGACCACGCCTTCATGTCCGCACCCTACTTCGCAGAGGCGCGCTCGGCAAGCCCACAAGAGTGGTTGGGCTGCTTTCTTGCGGGGCGGGAAGCCGGGCGGGGACGGGGGCGTTCAACCGCCGAATGTCTGGCGGACAAACTCGCGGCTGCGCCGATGGTTCTCCACGACGGTGCGGGTGATTTTGGTGCCCGCCTCCAGCGCCAGTTCCACGGTGTAAAAAGGCTGGAGCAGCCGCGCGCGCACTTGGGCGGCGATGGCGGCAAAGTCAATGTCGCCGGTGTCCAGGTCTTCCCACCACGTTTTCTGCCGGCTCTGCCGCAGATGCCAGGAGAGGATGCGGTCGCCGTAGTCTTTGATGGCGTCCAGTGGCGGAAGTCCGCCGCGAAATATCCAGTGCACGTCGCAACAGAAGCCGACCTGGTCGCCCGGACATTTCTTGAAGTTGGAATGGAATTCGCGCGCGCCGTTGCGCATCTCCGGCGTGTGATGATGGATGCCCAGACGCAGGCCCAACTCGCCCAAGCCCGCGCCCAGTCGCTTGAGCGCGGCGGCTTGTGTGGCCAGCTCCGCATCGGTCTTGTCGCGCCCGATGGGGTCGGGGTTGAAGGTGAGCATGGAAAAGCCCGCGACCTTGCACACCTTGGCAGCGATGAGGAGTTTCTCCACGGTCTTCTCCGCCAAGGCTGCGGTGTGCAGCGCCCCGCCGGTGTACAGGCTGACAGGGCGCAGCCCTTTGGCCTTGAGCTTGTCGGCGAAGACGGCGTTGGCCTCGGGCCGGGCGACGTCCAGCGAGCCTTCGGCGTAATCATAGCCCGCATCGCGCAGTGCAGCGAAGATTTCGTCCAGATGGGTGTTTAGCACCTTGCCATCGCGCTGATAATACTGGCCCCAGCCGTAGAGCTGCGAGCCTACGAGGGGACGCGCGGGTTTGGCCCACGCGGTCGTGGCGGCCACGGCGGCGGTGCTGGCGGCGAGGAATTGGCGGCGGGTGCAGTGCGTGGTGTTCATGCGGAGAGGGGGCTGCGCGTCGGCGGAGTTTATGATCCCAGTTTATCCGCCAGCGCGAGGGCCTTCTTGATGGCCGTAACAAACACGGGCAAGAGCAGGCTCATCAAAATGCTGATGATGGCGATGACGCAAATCATCTCGACGAGGGTGTAAGCGCGTTGGAAGTGGCGTCGAAGATTCATGCGCAGTTCGCCTGCGGTCAACGTGGCACAGCAGACATCTCGTCGCAACCTTCCAATTAAATCCGCGCGTGAACCGGATTGAAAGTGGGGCTTGCTTTGGGCGTCCAACCCCGCTGAGATACCTTTGCATCAACCCTCGCCGCCTATGAAATCCCTCGCATTTTTGCTGCCCGCCTTGGCACTGACGCAATCGCTGCTGTTGGCGGCGGAGAAGGAGCCGCTCTTCAACGGCGACCTGAACATCACGGTGCCGCACGTGCGCACCGACAAGTCGGTGAAGCTGGATTATGACATCGTGTACGTGCGGGCACTGCGCGCGGGCGACAAGGTGCACAAACGGTATTACACCGACTTCTCGCAGCCGGTGACGATGGAGCCGGGAGCGGATCTGATGTTGCTGCATCCCGATGGGAAAGAGGAATTGCTGGCGGCAGGCGGCGAAGGTTCCATCACAGACCCGGTGGTGTCGCTCGACGGGCAGTGGGTGTATTTCGTACGGCTCCATCATCTGGCCAAGGCCAGCCAATGGACGCCGCCTTCGCAGGGCGCGGATATTTTCAAGCTGCATCTCAAGACGCGCAAGCTGGTGCGGTTGACCAATCAACAGTTCACGCCCAACACCGGTGCGGCGGATTGGGCGCCGGGCTATCGGCGGCGCGCGGAAGGTGGTGGCGGCGGCGGGGAGAAGCTGTCGCACTACAACTACGGGGTGTTTAACATGGGGCCATGCCCGTTGCCCGGCGGGCGCATCGCCTTCACGAGCAATCGGGATGGGTTCCGGCCGTCCAAAGGTTATCCCGCCATTGCTCTGCAGCTTTTCGTGATGGACGACCGCGACACCGACACGCCTGCTGAGGAGGCGCACCCCAACAACATCGAGAAGATCGGCCATCTCAACATCGCCGGCGCGTTGCATCCCATCGCGCTGACCGACGGGCGCATTCTTTTCAGCACGTTGGAGAGTCAGGGCATTCGCAGCGAGATTTCGTGGGGCATCTGGACGATTCATCCCGACGGCTCCAATTGGGCGCCGCTGGTCAGCGCGTTTGATCCGGGCGGCGCGTCCAACGGTTTCCATTTCCAGACGCAACTGGGCGATGGCTCGGTCATCGTCGAGGAGTATTACAACCAGAACAACAGCGGCTTTGGCGCGTACATCAAGATGCCGCCGACGGTCACCTTCAGCCCCGCGCACATGAGCAGCACGCGCAACCCGGCGCTGCGCTTCGGGCGTTTTGACAACGGTAAGGGCAAATACTATCGCATGCCGTTCATGCCGGAGCAGGCGGTCTCGTTCACGCCCTTTGCGTTGAACAATGAAGGCCCGGCGGACCGCGCGGTGCGAGGTGATAAAAACTCCACGGCCGTCGGCAAGTTCACCCATCCCTCCGGCGCGCCGGATAATCACATGCTCACCGTCTATTCGCCCGGACCGGTCAACCATCAATACACCTACCTGCCGCAGCTTGATGGCGGCATTTACCTCATCAAGAACGGCGAAGTGGTGAACGAACCGGCGCAGATGCGGCTCATCAAGAATGACCCGGCATACAACGAAAGCTGGCCGCGTGCGGTGGTGCCGTACAAACGCATCTACGGCGTGGACGCGCCCAAACGCCTGGCGCCCGTGGCCAACGACGGCAGCGGCTCGCCCCATCTGCCCGCCGGCACGCCCTTCGGGTTGGTCGGTTCTTCGAGCATGTACAAGCGCGAGAGTTATCCCGGCGGCGCGGTACCGGCAGGCAAAGTGACTTCCACTTTTGCGGGGCGCGACACCGACGCGTGGCGCGGGCTGGACGCCTTCACAAGCCACGGCAACGGCATGTCCATCAACTGGCACAATCAAGGTGCCGACGCGGGGTTGTATGAGAACGACCAGATTCATGCCCTGCGTTTCTTGGCGATGGAACCGACCACCGACCGCCAATCTGGCACGGCCAACGGGCGGCGCTTTTTCAATCACGCGCAGGAACGACTGCGCATCTTGGGCGAAATCCCCGTGCGCAAATTCAAGGCCGGCGCGCAGCCGCTGGATCCCGATGGCCAGCCCGACACCAGTTTCCTGGCGAAGATTCCTGCCGACACCGCCTTCACTTTCCAGACCCTCGACTCACGCGGGTTGGTGTTGAACATGTCGCAGACGTGGCACCAATTGCGCCCCGGCGAAGTCCGCACCGACTGCGGCGGTTGCCACGCGCACAGTCAGAAGCCCACGGAGTTCAATCTGACGGCGGCGGCCAAGGCGGATTATCCGTTGTGGGACCTCACGCGCAGCACCCCGCTGCTCACCGACAAGGCGCGCGATGAATCCAAGAAGCAGTGGGACACGGCCAACACCTCCGGCCTGCGCGGCGCGGCGCTGTCCTCGCAGCCGCCGCAGTCGGTGGTGAGTGTGGAGTATCTGCGCGACATCCAGCCGTTGCTCAAGACCCATTGCACCGCGTGTCACACCAAGAAATGGGACAAGCCCGCCGGCAATCTGGTGTTGGATGATGACGACACGCTCTTGCAGGTGGAACATCACGGCAAATTCCCCGCCACCTACGTGCGGCTGGCGATGGATGAGCGCGCGAAGTTCGGCCACAAACCCATCGGCTACGATTCGTGGGGGTATCCCAACGCCTCGCGTTACATCCGCAAACTGCAGGCGCGCCGCAGTGTGTTGATCTGGAAATTGCACGGGGAACGGCTCGATGGCTTTTCAAACGCCGACCATCCCTCGGAGCCGGAGCCGGGCGCGGGCTACTTCGCGCACAAAGGAGAGCGCGTGCCCACCGACAAGAATCGGCACCGCTACGATCTGGATCATCTGGGCCAGACCATGCCGCCGCCCGACGCGGTCGCGGGCAAATTCAAAGGCCCGGACGGACAGTTGATCAAAGTCGCCCCGCTGACTGATGAAGCCAAACGCGTGTTCGCGCGCTGGATTGATTTGGGTTGCCCCATCGATTTGGATTACGACGCGCAACGCCCGCAGGAACGCGGCCGCGGCTGGATGCTCGACGACAATCGCCCCGTGCTCACGCTCACTCATCCGGCACGCGAACATCGCGGCCCGCTCGACCGCATCGTCATCGGCATGCACGATTATTACACCGGACTGGATGCCGCGAGCTTCAGCGTGACGGCCAGCTTCGCCATCGGCGGCAAGGCAGCGGGTGAAAATCTGGCAGCGCAGTTCAAGCCCGGCGCGCAAGGTGTGTGGGAATGGAAATTCGCCAAGCCCATCGCCACGCCTCCCGGCGCCAGTCTCACCGTCGCGGTGAAAGATCGTCAGGGCAACACCAGCACCATCGTGCGCACGCTGGCCGCGCCCACGCAGATTTCAAAACAATGACGCCGATGAACCTTCGCTGGCTCTTCGTATTTTGTCTCGGGGTGGCGCCGCTGGCGGCTGCGGCTGCGCCGCTCATTCTCGCCAAGCCGGTGCCGCAAGGCGCGATGCCGGTGCGCGTGCATGTGTTCGAGGATTACGAGACGGAGATTGAGAAGCGTTGGTGGCTGCGCGGCGCGGCCGTCACCACCAATCTGCCGCCGAGTTTGTCGGGGTCGCTCTCAAACACCCGCGCTTGCCGCGCCACGCCCAGCAAGGATTTTGATGACAAGATGGGCGACCCTGCCGCGCGTTACAATGCGGTGATCTTCAATCCGGTGCCCGGCCCGCCGATGGGCCCGCGCACGCGGTTGTCGTTCCGTTACTGGCTCAAAGGCGAGGAGACGATGCGCGTGCAGATTTACAGTCTCAGCAAAAATTATCATCGCCAGCTTGTGCTCGCCGCGTTGCCGCAAGGTCAATGGCAGTCCGCCACGGTGGACATGACGCAGGCGCGGCGGCCCGATGGCAGCGGCGGTCCGCTGGCGGAGGATGAGCGCATTGATGACATCCAGTTTTATGTCGCGCCCAATGCGGAGCTGTTCATCGACGACATCGTGTTGTACGAAGCCGCAGCGGAGAAGGAGGAGGAGCTTTTCCCGCGCCGCGTGATTTGGACCGGTTGGTTTGACACCGGCAAACAGGGCGTCGAATGGCCCGGCCACTTCGACATTGTGCTGCACCAAAAGCCGCGCACGTGGGACGCCGCCCAATCGGTGCCGCATGCGGAGGGCGGCCTGCCGTGGATCCGCCTGCAACTGCGCGGCGCACGCGCGTTGAGTGCCCAGAGCGCGCTCTTTTTCCGTTACCATCTTTCGGCGGAGGCCAAGATCACCATCAAGCTCGTCAACACCAAGACCGCGCGCGAGCACGCCGTGCGCATCCCCAACGCAGTCACCGGCGAGTGGGACGATGTGACCATCTCCTTCCCCGTGCCGTTGTTGCCGGCCAGACAACCCGAGCGCGTGGACGAGATCCATCTGCTGCTCGACCGCAAAGCCGAGTTGCGCATTGACGACGTGCTGCTCTTCGAACCGGGTAAATAAATTCCGCCGCGGCAGCGTCTTGATATGCGCCGTGAAATCCGATAACGTCCGCCCCATGCCTTCCATCGAGCACACCATCCGGGTGACTTGGCGTCACCAAGTGCACTTCTCGCAAGGGGTGTTCAACGCGGAGAATCCGCTGCTGCGCGATGTGCTCGTGAACGGCGAGACGCGCCCGCCGCGAAAGGCGTTGCTCGTGCTCGACGAAGCGCTGGCCAAAGCCCAGCCCACGCTCGTGCGGCAAATCCAGGCGTACTTCAAGACGCACGCCGACACGCTGTCGCTGGTCTGCGCGCCGCTGATCATCGAGGGCGGTGAGCGCGCCAAGAACGCCTATTTTCACGTCTCGGAAATCCAATCGCAGATTGATCGTCACCACATCGACCGCCACTCGTACTTGATCTGCGTCGGTGGCGGAGCGTTGCTGGACATGGTGGGTTTGGCCGCCGCCACGGCGCATCGCGGCATCCGCCACGTGCGCATCCCCACCACGACGCTCAGCCAAAATGATTCCGGCGTGGGCGTGAAGAACGGCATCAACGCCTTCGGCAAAAAGAATTTCATCGGCACCTTTTCGCCGCCCTTCGCCGTCATCAACGATTTCCAGTTGCTGGCCACGCTCACTGCGCGCGACAAGCGCAGTGGTTACGTCGAGGCGGTGAAGGTCGCCTGCATTCGCGACCGGCAATTCTTCGAGGCCATCGAGTCCGACGCCGATGCGTTGCGCGATTTCGAGCCGGCGGCGATGCAACGGCTCATCCATCGCTGCGCCGAGTTGCACATGAATCACATCGCGACCAGCGGCGACGCGTTTGAATTCGGCAGCGCGCGCCCGCTGGATTTCGGCCACTGGGCTGCGCACAAGCTCGAGCAACTTTCCGAATACCGGCTGCGCCACGGCGAGGCTGTGGCCATCGGCATTGCGCTCGATGTGATTTACTCGCGCGAGATGGGCTACCTGCCCGTCGCCACGGCCGATCGCATCCTGCGCCTGCTCGAACGGCTGGGCTTCGCGCTGTGGACGAGCGAGCTGCTGCACGAAAATGACGGTGGCCAGTTGGTGTTGATGGATGGACTGGAAGAATTCCGCGAGCACTTGGGCGGGCAACTCACCATCACGTTGCTGCGCGAGATTGGCGTCGGCTTTGAGACGCACGAGATGAACCTGCCGCGCGTGCTCGGCGCGTTGCGCGAGTTGGAGCAGCGCCACCGCAACGGCGGCGACCGCAAGATTATCCCCGCGCATGGCTGACCTGCGGCGCACGGCCGTCCTCAACGTCGTCGGCCTCACCGAGTCCCTGCTCGGGCCGCACACGCCGCGCCTGAACGCCTTTCGCGACAGTGGCGCGCTCGCGCACATTGCGCCCGCGCTGCCGGCGGTCACTTGCACGGCGCAGTCCACGTATCTCACGGGCACGACGGCTGGCACACACGGCATCGTCGGCAACGGCTGGTACAACCGCGAGCTGGCGGAAGTGCAGTTCTGGAAGCAGTCCAACCATCTCGTCACCGCGCCGAAAATCTGGGAGACGCTGCGCGCGCAATCGCCCAGCTTCACCTGCGCAAAAATGTTTTGGTGGTACAACATGTATTCCAGCGCAGATTGGTCGGTCACGCCGCGCCCGATGTATCCGGCCGACGGCCGCAAACTTTTCGACATTTACGCGTGGCCCTTCGATGTGCGCGATGAGTTGAAGCGCGACTTGGGCGAGTTCCCATTCCCCGGTTTCTGGGGGCCGGTGGCTGGTGTGGATTCACCGCAGGGCAAAGCCGATTGCGTGACGCGCTGGATCGCTGAATCGGCGAAGTGGATCGAGGAGAAGCAGCGGCCCACGCTGAACCTCGTCTATCTGCCGCACTTGGATTACAACCTGCAACGCTTCGGCCCGAACGATCCGCGCATCGCAAAAGACCTCGGCGAAATGGACGCGATTGTCGGCGACCTCATCGGCTTTTTCCAAAAACGCGGCGTGCGCGTGCTGCTGCTCTCGGAATACGGCATCACGCCCGTGAACACGCCTGTGCATCTCAATCGATTGTTTCGCGAGCAGGGTTGGATCACCGTGAAAGAGGAGATGGGATTGGAGTTGCTCGACTGCGGCAATAGCCAGGCTTTCGCCGTGGCCGACCATCAACTCGCGCACGTTTACGTGAACGACCGCCGCATCGAAAACAAGGTGCGCGACCTTTTGGAAAAAACACCTGGCGTCGCGCAAGTGCTCGGCGCAGCGGAGAAAAAGGCGGCGGGGCTGGATCATCCGCGCGCGGGGGATCTCGTGGTTGTCGCTGCGGAGAATGCGTGGTTCACCTATTACTACTGGATGGACGACGCGTGCGCGCCGGACTTCGCCCGTTGCGTGGACATCCATCGCAAGCCCGGCTACGACCC
>SIAW01000108.1 GCA_009695465.1 Pedosphaera sp. | reverse complement strand
CAATCAGAAAGTCACCTTCACCCAAGACATATTGACCCAAAATCTTCCCGTCCTGACGCGCCACAGTAATCTTGGTGATGGACTTGGCCATGGTTTTAAGAATTACACATTAAGGATGGCTAGGCAAGTGGTTCGAGATGAAATCAAGAATGCTGATGACGGCGTTCAGGCGGAAGAAGGCGGTCTGCACCCAGTTCAGGCTGCGGCGTCGCGGCCCAGAAGGCCAAGTGATGATTGGGATTCGGGATTTTGTGCGAGACTAGAAAAAAAGATTTCGCCTGCTGGTGCGAGTCGGCTAATCTGCCGATTCCAACGGGAACAATTTATGCGAACGAACAATTTTGAATCCAAGTGGGCCGCCGTGCTTTTCGGCGTGTTGCTGTTGACCGCCGTGACGGCGCCGGCGCAGGACAATCTCAAACCCTTCCTCATTGTCTTTGGTGATCCGCTCAAGCCCACGTGGAATCTGCCGCGCACGGCCACGCAGCAGGCGCAGGTGGAGTTGGGCCGGTTGTTGTACTTCGAGAAACGGCTCAGCCGCGACAATTCCATCTCGTGCAACTCCTGTCATGACACCAAGAAATTCGGTGTGGATGGCAAGGCGTTCTCCGTGGGGTTTGACAAGCATCTGACGGGGCGCAATTCGCCGACGAGCTTCAACGCCTTTTTGCACGTCGCGCAGTTCTGGGACGGACGCGCGCCCACTGTGGAGGAGCAGGCCAAAGGTCCCATCCTCGCAGCGGGCGAAATGGCAATGCCTTCGGGCGAGGCGGTGGTGGCCAAGCTGGGCAAGATCAAAGGGTACCCGGAAAAATTCAAGGAGGCATTCCCCGGGAGCAACCCGCCGTTGACTTACGACAATCTGGGCAAGGCCATCGGCGCGTATGAACGGTTGTTTGTCACCCCGGGCCGCTTCGACAAATTGCTGGCGGGCGACACGAAGGCGCTCAATGAGCTGGAAGTGCGTGGCCTCAAACTTTTTACCACCACCGGCTGCACCACTTGCCACAACGGCCCGTTGGTGGGCGGCAACGTGTACCAGAAAGTGGGCGTGGTGGTGCCGTGGCCCAACCAGAAAGATCAAGGCCGATTTGCCCTCACCAAGATTGAGGCGGATCGCATGTTCTTCAAGGTGCCCTCGCTGCGAAATATCGAGAAGACCGCGCCCTATTTCCACGACGCCTCGGCGAACACGCTGGAGGAGGCGGTCAAGCTGATGATGCGCCATCAGTTGAACAAGGAGTTGCCCAAGGAAGACGTGGCGGCCTTGGTCGCGTTCCTAAAAAGCCTGACGGGCGAACTGCCCAACAGCGTCAGCGACGCGCCCAAATCTTTTCCCGGCGAGTAGTCCCGATCTGCTTACGGCTTGGCCGGATTCTCGAAGCAGTACAGCGCCGCATCGGTGCGTAGGAAAAGTTGGCGGCCGACAATCGCGGGCGTGGCGTTGCACTGGCTCTTGTCCGACTCCAGTAGGTTGCGCGCGACCAGCTTGAATTGCGGCGCGGCAGCAAAGACGAACGTGCCGTTGCGTCGGCTCACCGCGTACACATTCCTGCCCGCCAGCACTGCGGAGGCGTAGAAAGGTTTGCCGCCGCGTCCGGTGGCACTCGCGCCTTCCAAGCGTTCGCGGAACAGCACCTCGCCGGACTTGGCATCCAAACAAAGCGCGTAGCCGTTGTCGGTGGCGCAATACAGCCGGCCTTCGTGCAGCACCGGCGTGGGCACGTACGTGCTCGTGGTGCCCGCCCATTGGAGATGCGTCTGCGTCACGTCATTTTGTCCGCCGAGCTTCACCGCCACCGCGCCGGTCCTTGGAAATCCACCGAAGGCATACGCCACGCCATCGCCCAGCAACACGCCGGGCGAAATATTGCCGGGCAACCGCGTCTGCGCGTACCAACGCAGCTTGCCGGTGTCCGGATTGAGCCCCCACAATTCATCGGGCATGGACACGAGCAAATCCGTGCGGCCCTCGTGCGTGGCCAACACGGGCGTGCTGAACACGTAATCCAACGCGTCGCCTTCGGCCTTCCAACGTTGCTTGCCGGTGCGTTGATCCAGCGCGTACACCGCGTGGCTTTCCTCCGACGCGCAAATGATCACCATGTCCTTGTACACAACCGGGCTGGCCGCCGACCCCCAGTTTTTGGAATTGGAATCATTGCCCAGATTGACGTGCCAAAGTTCCTTGCCCTCCAGATCAAACGCCAGCGCGCCCGCCCGGCCAAAATACACGTACACCCGCTCGCCATCGCAGGCCGGCGTGTGGCTGGCGTAACCGTGATCCTGCAGGAAACCGGAGTACGCATCAGGATCCGCCTCGCCGGCCACAGCCTTGCTCCACAGCACTGCGCCATCAGCGCGATTGAGGCAGACCAAGTGCCGTTGCAACGCGCCGCCGCCGGTGCCCGGTCCCGTCCAACTGGTGACAAACACCTTGTTGCCCACAACGATCGGGCTGGAAGTGCCCGGGCCGGGCAGGGGGCGTTTCCATTTCAGATGCTGCTTGTCGGTCCACGTGACGGGCGGTGCCGCATCCACCGCGATGCCCGATCCATTCGGCCCGCGGAACCGAGGCCAGTCCGCTTCGGCAGCCACAATCTGGCCAACACCGAACAGGTAGAGAACCGTTTGGAGAAGAAAGTTGGAATGAGCTTTCATGGTTGTGCCGCGCAGAGACGCTGCACTGGAACGGGCAGTTACATTCGGAGTTGACGGGATGAGCACGCGGCTTGTTTGATGTCGCACGCCATGAAACGCCTCTGTGCCGCGCTCGCCCTGTCTTCCGTGTGTCTGCTGTGTGTGTTGCGATCGGCAGATGAATCGGCCAAGCCATCGGCGAAGGCCATCTACAATTCCCAGAATGCCACCACGCCGTTGACGACCCCCAAGGCGGCGTTGGAGGGAGTGACGTTGCCGAAGGGTTTCCGCATCCAGCTCAGCGCTGCGGAGCCGGATGTGCAGCAGCCCATCGGCATGGCCTTCGACGCGCGCGGCCGGTTGTGGGTGGCCGAATGCTACACGTACGCGGAGCGGCAGAAGAATTTTGACACCACCCTCAAAGATCGCGTCGTGGTGCTGGAAGATGCCGATGGCGACGGCGTGTACGAGCGGCGCAAGGTGTTCTGGGATCAAGCGCATCACCTCACCAGTGTGTTGCCGGGCTTCGGCGGTGTGTGGGTGTTGTGCGCGCCCGACCTGCTGTTCATCCCCGACCGCAACGGCGATGACGTGCCCGATGGCAAACCGGTGGTGATGTTGAACGGATTCGACAACGACAAGATCCGCCACAACATCGTCAACGGATTGAAGTGGGGCCCCGACGGCTGGCTGTACGGACGGCACGGCATCATCACCACGTCGTTCGTGGGCAAGCCGGAGGCGAGCAAAGAGGAGCGCACGGCGTTGAACTGCGGCATCTGGCGCTATCATCCCGTGCTCAAGAAATTCGAGGTCGTCGCGCGCGGCACCACCAATTCGTGGGGACACGATTGGGACGATCACGGGCAGCTCTTTTTCATTAACACCGTCATCGGCCATCTGTGGCATGTCGTGCCCGGCGCCCGCTACAAGCGCATGTACGGCGAGCATTTTGAGCCGCACCTCTACGAGTTGATCGAGCAGACCGCCGATCATTTCCACTGGGACACCGGCCGCAAATGGAACGAGGCGCGCAATCAGGAAGGTTCCACCGACACTGCCGGTGGCGGGCACGCGCACTGCGGCATGATGATTTATCTGGGCGACAATTGGCCGGCGGAATATCGCGGCAATATGTTCACCGTGAATCTGCACGGGCTGCGCCTCAACCGCGACACACTCGCGCGGCACGGCGCGGGCTACGTGGGCCGGCACGCGCCGGACTTCATGAAAATCAAGGACCCGTGGTTTCGCGGCATCGAGCTGGACTACGGCCCTGACGGCGGCGTGTATTTGCTGGACTGGTCGGACATCGGCGAATGCCACGAGAACGACGGCGTACACCGCACCAGCGGCCGCATCTACAAGATCGCCCACGGCGCAGCGACGAAATCGCCCACGGCTGATCTCTCAAAACTATCCAACGACAAACTGGTCGCGCTGCAAGCGCACGCCAACGACTGGCAAGTGCGCCAAGCCCGCCGCCTGTTGCAGGAACGCGCCGCCGAAGGCGCGGACATGACCGCCGCCCGCGCGCAACTGCGCCAGATGTTTGACACCGAGCCAAACATCCCGCGCAAGCTGCGTGCGCTCTGGGCGCTGCACTGCGTGGGCGGTGCGGATGAGCCGTGGCTGCAAGGATTGCTGCGGCATCCCAACGAGCACGTCCGCGTGTGGGCCATCAAGCTGCTGCAAGACAGCGCAGCGCCGTCGGCTTCGACCATGACGGCGTTCACGCAATTGGCCGGCAAAGAAAACTCCGGGCTGGTGCTGCTTTTTCTAGCCTCCACGCTGCAGCAGATTCCGCCGGCACAACGCTGGCCCTTGGCCGAGGCCATCGTGCAGCACAAAGAATTCGCCGACGACGCCGTGCTGCCGCTGATGGTGTGGTACGGCATCGAGCCGGCGGTGGCGCAGGATCGCGTGCGCGCCGTGCAATTCGTGCCGCGCTGCCAGTTCCCCAAAGTGCGGCAGTTCGTCACCCGCCGACTCACAGCTGAAAGCGGCGCTGCCGGCGGCAAGTAATCCGCGTCGCTGCCCGCACTACTTCGCCAGCAGGAACGCCAGCAGATCACTCAACTGCTGCGGCGAGATGGCCGTCCCGAAATTGTCCGGCATCAGCGAGCGTTGCGTGGCGGTCTGCGCGGTGATGTCGGTCTTCGGCAGCGTCAATTCTTTGCCGGTGAGATCGGCAAACACAATGGCCTCTCCCACCACGCGGCGTTGCAGCAAGGCCAGCGTCTGCCCGTCCTTGAGCTTCACGTTCTGATAACGGAAGGCAACGTCCACATTGCGGTTGGGATCCAGCACGTCCTCGATCACCCGTTCGGTGCCGCGCGCGCCGATGCCGTCCAGTTGCGGCCCGATCTGCTGCCCCACGCCGTCCTTTTGATGACACGCCGCGCAGGCAATCTGGAAGAGTTCGCGGCCGCGCGTCACGGAGGCGTTGGACTGGCGATGAAAATCCAACCGCGCCGCGATCATCTTTTGCAACGCGTCATCGGGCTTCGGCAATTCTTTCGTCAACGCGGCGGCACGCGCTTGCAAGTTTGCCGGCAACCGTTCTTTCACCTGTGCATCCAACAACAGTGCCGCAGGGGCCTTGCCCGATTCCACCGCTTGGAGCAGCGACTGCGCACCCGTCGCGTGACTGGCCAGCGCGCGTGCGAAGGCCGGTTGCAACCGCGCCGATGCTGTGGCCAGTGCCGGCACCAACGCCGCTTGCAGTGCTGGCAGACGTGCGCCGTGTTGCGCCACCTTTTCGCGCAACGCCGCCGGTTCATTGGCGTCGGAGAGAATCGCGGTGAAGCTCGCCAGATGCGCGGCAGACAATTCACCGCTGAGCAACGCCTCCGCCGCCGCGCCGCGTGCAGCAACATCCGCGTCGCGCTGGGCCAAAAGTGCCGCGAGCGGTTTCTCCAGTTTGCCCAAGCGCAGATCGCGCGCCAGTTCTGCGCCGGCTTGCTGGCGCTGGCCGAGTTGGATGGGGCTGTTGAGGACGAGCTGCGGCAACGCTGGTTCAAACCGGCCGAAGGCGAGCCACGCGAAACCTGTGCCGGTGTCGCCATCGGTCACTTCGATGAACGCCTCTTTGCCGGCGATGTCGGCGAGGTTCCATGAAATCTTCTGCGCGACGTCGTTGCGCGGCGGCGCGGCCTCTCGCAGCACGGCTTGGGTGGCGGCGTCGCGCAGGCGCACGGTGTTTTTCTTTTGCGCCGGATTGCCGGGCGGTCCGTCGTGGCCGCAGAGATAAAAACTTAACTTGGCCGGCAACGGGAATTTCGCCGAACGCAGTGTGCCGATGAGCTGTTCGCCATTCGGAAGGCTCGAGATGACCTGCGCCTTTTGGCCGTCGGCGCATGCGCGTTCCTGGAATGCCCACGGACTGCGTTTGTCGGTGGCACCGTCGGGCGGCGTGTTGGCCCACGTTGACTTCTCGCCCGTGGAGACGAGCAGTTTGCCCGCGAGTTCAGCGCCCCAAGCTATCGTCGCTGGCGTCAGGCTGGTGCCGCGTTGAGCCGCGCCTTCCTGCACGCTCTTGAAAAGTGCGGTCTGCAAATCCAGATCGGCTGCGGATTTTTCGCGGGCAAAACCAGTGACGGCGTCGAGTTCTTTTTCCGATGCGTGCCGGACGATGTGGCGCAGATGGCGCACGAACGTTTCGGCCGGCTCGTTGGCGCTGCGCAGATGGCGGAAGAGAAACGACGCCGCATCGGGACTGGCCACACTGGCGGCGATATCGGCGATGGCGCGGGCATCGGCTTCGGGCAACGCCTGTTTATCAAGGCGGGCAAAGGCGTCGGGCGCGCGGAATTGTTCGCGCAACGCGCGGCGCAACACATAAACCAGATGCGCGTCGGTGGCGGGCGCAGCGCTGAGCGCGCTCAACAACGGTGCGACGTGCGCGGCGGCAGGGTGCAGCGAGAGCGCTTCGGCAGCGGCGCGTTGCACGAAGGGATTGGTGGCCGTCAACGCATTCAACACGGACTGGGCTGCGGCGGGTTTCCACACGGAAGTTTCCGAGAGGATGCGCAGGGCATGGACGCGCACGGTGGTCTCGCGGTCTTTGGCGGCGCCGAGCAACGTTTCTTCTTCGAGCGCACCTCGGCGATGGAGCACCCAGAGCGCGCCGGTGATCAGGCCCGGCCGTTCATCCATCGCGCAAAACCACTGGCCGCGCGCGGCGTTTTGGAGCATGCCGAGCGTCTTCGCATCGGCGCGCTGTTCCAGTTCGCTCATCGCCAGCGAATGGCGCGTGGGATTTTTCGACTTAAGATTGGTGATCAATTCATCGGTGTTGGCCTTCACCAGATTGAAATCCTTGGGCAGCGCGAGTTGGTCGGTCTTTCGCACCACGCGCCAGAGACGGCCGCGCTCGCGGTCGCGGCCCGGATGCAGCAGCGGCACTTCGTAGTGGCCGATGATGCGGTTGTAAAAGTCGGCGATGTACAGCGCGCCGTCGGGACCGAACTGCAAATCCACAGGACGAAACCACGGATCGGTGGTGGACAGAAAATCGGGCAGCTCTTTGCCTTTCGGCGAGGAGCCGGCAAAGGTGATCTGATCGCGATTGATGCGGCTGGTCATGACGTTTCCGATGAGGATGTTGTCGCGGAACTCGGCGGGCCACGACGGATCGCTGATGTACACCGCGCCGCAAATCGCCGTGGAACCGTGGCTGTGCTGGATGACGGTGGGCGCGTAGCCGAGTCCGTCGTGAGGCTTGCCGAAGCTCGGATAGTAGCCGCCGCGAATGAGTTGGTAGATGGGCGAGGAGTGGCAGTCGGCGGTGTAAAAATTGCCGAGCGGATCCAGGCACATGCCGAAAGGATTCACCTGTCCCCACGTGTGCTGCTCCACGCGCGAGCCGTCGCGGCGGAAACGATACGTGTTGCCCGAGTTCAACGTGATGGTCGAGCCGTCCTTTGCATTGAAGGTCGAGGTGTTGTTGAAACCATGCGTCGCGTAAATCCAGCCATCGAAGCCGCGCCGAAAACTCGCCTGGTTGCCGTGCGTGTCTTTTTCAAAACCGAGCGGCCCAAAAAGCACCTCGCGCTTGTCGGACTTGCCGTCGCCGTCGGTGTCTTCCATCAACCAGATATTCGGGATGCTCCAGAAAACACACTTCCACGTCTGCGCAGGCTTGAGTCCGCGCGCGGCCGCATTGGTGAGCGATGACGGCGAGAGGAACGGATGCAGGCCGATGGGAATGTTGAGGCCCTCAGCGAAAATCTCCATCTTGCCCGCGCGACCTGTCTGCGCATCGAACTCCGAAAAGACGCGCACACTGTCACGCGCAGGCTCGCCCAGCTTGGCGGCGAAAGGATACTCGCGCGACTCGGTGACCCACAGCCGGCCGGCGGCGTCGAAGGCCATGTTCATCGGCTTGCGCAACTCTGGCTCCGCGGCGATGAGCTGAATCTCAAACCCCGGCGGCAGCTTGAACGTCTTCTGCTGCTCTGCGGGCGCGAGCGGCTCCGTCGTGCGCACGCCCGTGGCGAAAGGATCGGGCGCAGCCAACGCCAGCGCGGCGGATGCGGCCAAGCCCCAGCAGACAAATCGGTGTTTCATGCGCGCGAGCGTGCTGTGCGGCACACGCACTGCCAAGCATGGAGTACGGTGTTTTCGGTTGTGCGCGTGGAGCACTGGCGGCATCGTGGGCCGCGTGGAACATCGGGATCTGAATCATGTGGCGTTGCACGTGGAGGACGTGGAGAAGAGCTGCGAATTTTACGAGCGCGTCCTGCATCTGCGGTCCATGCCGCGTCCGGCGTTCACCTTTCCCGGCGCGTGGTATCGGCTGGGCACCACGCAGGAACTGCACCTCATCGGCGGCCGGCGAAATCCCATCCAATCTGGCAACCGCGGTAATCACTACGCACTTTTGGTGGATGACATGGACGCGTGGGAGGCGCACCTGCGCGCGTTGAACGTGGAGTATCTGCCGCGCCGCACGCGTCC
>SIAW01000107.1 GCA_009695465.1 Pedosphaera sp. | reverse complement strand
TTTGCCCGGCGTCATTTCCTTGTGCGCCTTGAGGAGAATCAACCGGCGATCGCTCTCCGACATTTCATCAATGGCGCGGCGCGCACTCAAGCTCACCGGATTGGATTCCAATGCCAGCAAACCCTGCGGGCCGTCGCCGGCTTGCCCTTGGGCCTCCACCAATTTCAGAAACGCCTCGGGCGAGTCCACGCTGCGCGCCCACTTCTCGACCTGGGCCAATTGCTCTGCAGCCTTGGTGGCGTCGCGGCGCACGCGCACCAGAGACAGCTCCACCACGTCCATTTTTTGCCCGGCATTCTTGCCGTACTGTTCCATGTAATAATCGCGGACTTGCTTGGGCGAGATGGTCACCGACTCGCGCAGTTCATATTCGATGACCCGCAGGATCCAGCCATCCACCAAGTCGCGCCGATGATCCGCCAGGGTGCGCCCCTGCGCCTGCAGTTCACGATTCAGCTCCGCCAAGTTGCCTTTGTAACGATCGCGAACCTCGGTCTGCAACAAACCGTCCACCAAACCCGGCGGCTCGAAATAGGTCGGCAAGCTCTGGCGATATTTGATGAGCAGCAATTGATTGATCAACTCCCTCAACGCGCCGCCCATCTGTTCGCTCGATGGTTTTTCATCGCGCAGCAGGCGGAACATGTCGCGCTTGGTGACGGCGCGATCGGCCACGACAGCCACCACGCCGTTGCTGGGAATCTCCGCGACGACCGCTGGTGCCTGCGCTGTCGCGTTGGAAGCCGTCCACAATCCCAAGGCCAGACAGCCCATCCATAAATGATGCCGTATCATGCGCAGGATTATAGGCGTCCTGCGCGTAGTCGGTCAAGCGATGCGGCGCGGTCGCAGTTGCGGCAGAAAAAACTTTCGCTCCCACGCTCGTTGGCCAATGCTTTGCGGCGATGAATCAGATCCAACTGCAGGGGCGCAATGCCATCGTCACTGGCGGCGCACGCGGTATCGGCTACGCCATCGCGCAGCGGTTGCTCCAATCTGGCGCGGGCGTTTGCCTGTGGGATTTGGACACCACCGCGTTGGCCGCCGCGCAGTCTTCGCTCTCCCCGCTCGGTCGTGTGGAGATTCAAGCGGTGGAATTGACCAACGCCGACGCCGTCACCAGTGCCGCCGCTGCCAGCATCAGCACGATGGGCCACATTGATATCCTCATCAACAACGCGGGCATCGCCGGCGGCAATTACAAGGTGTGGGAATATCCGGTGGAAGAATGGCGGCGGGTGGTGGAGGTGGATTTGACGGGCGTCTTTCTTTGCTGCCGCGCGGTGGTGCCGCACATGATCGGGCGCGGTTACGGGCGCATCGTCAACACCGCGTCCATCGCGGGCAAGGAGGGCAACCCCAACGCCTCCGCGTACAGCGCGGCCAAGGCGGGCGTCATTGGCCTCACCAAATCACTGGGCAAAGAGCTGGCGCAGACGGGCGTGCTGGTCAATTGCATGACGCCCGCGGTCATCCAGACGGACATCCTCAAACAGGTCAGCCAACAGCACATTGATTACATGCTCTCGAAAATCCCGATGGGCCGTTTCGGCCGGGTGGACGAGGCGGCGGCGATGGTGGCGTGGCTGGCGTCGGAGGATTGTTCCTTCACCACGGGCAGCGTGTTCGACCTGTCCGGTGGGCGTGCCACTTATTAAACTGCGGACTGCGCCATGGATCGCCACGTTGCCTGCGAGGAAATCAAGTCGCGCTGCAAGGGCATTGCGCTGGAACTCATGCGCATCCATCCCCACGTGCCTGCGCTGGGTGATAAAGAAACGCAGGACGCCCTGTACGCCGCGCTGTACGAACTGACCAAGCAACTGGAGATCGTCAAGAAGCGCGTGATCCGTCTGGAGCAACGCGATGACAGCCCCGAGCTTTGAGCCGCGCGCCGGTTTTCATTTGCGCCCCGGCAAGCTCACCGTTACAACGCGTGGCCAAGAATCCACGATCCTCATCAACCCAAATATCATGCACATCAAACTCCTGATTCCATTGTTGAGCTTGGTCGCTGTCACCGCGAGCTTCGCTCAAACTCTCGAACCCAAACCCGAAAATCCGTACTTCGAGAAGTTCAAGCCGCTCAAGGCGCCGCAGCCGACGGGGCTGCAGTTGAAGCAGGGCGACCGTCTCGCCATCATCGGCGACTCGATCACCGAGCAGAAGATGTACTCGCGCGTGATGGAGACTTATCTGACCGTCTGCGTGCCGGAGCTGGAAATCACCGCGCGCCAATACGGCTGGGGCGGCGAGACTGCGTCGGGCTTCCTCAATCGCATGACCAACGATTGTCTGCGCTTCAAGCCGACCATCGCCACAACGTGCTACGGCATGAATGATCACGGCTATCGTCCGTACGAGGCAAGCATCGGCGATCGTTACGGCAAATATTCCAAAGCCATCGTGCAGGGATTCAAGGCCAACGGCGTGCGCGTCATCCAAGGTTCGCCCGGTTGCGTGGGCACAAAGAACAATCCCGGTTGGGATGCCGCCGGTGTGGAGGCCAAGAATCTTAATCTGACTGAACTGCGCAACATCGGCATCGGTATCGCTGAGCAAGAGAAGGTCGGCTTTGCGGATGTGTTCTGGCCGATGCTCAAGGCCGGTGTCGATGGCCGCGAGAAATACGGCGCCAAGTACAACATCGCCGGCGGCGACGGCGTTCACCCCGGCTGGGCTGGATCCTTCAGCATGGCTTACTCCTTCTTGAAAGCCTTCGGACTGGACGGCGAGATCGGCACCATCAACGTTGATTTGAAGGCCGGCAAAACCACGGCGAGCAAAGGTCATGAAGTGCTTTCGGTGGAATCGGGCGCAGTGCAGATCAAGAGCAGCCGCTATCCTTTCTGCGCCGCCGGTGACGTGAAGAGCGATGGCTCCATCCGTTCCGCGATGACGGTCATTCCATTCAACGAGGAGTTGAACCGGCTCACGCTCATCGCCAAGAACGGCACGGCCAAGAGTTACAAAGTGACGTGGGGCAAGGAATCCAAGTCCTACTCCGCCGAGCAACTCGCCAAGGGCGTGAACCTCGCGGCGGACTTCGCGGTGAACCCGTTCAGCGACGCCTTCAACAAGGTGGACGCCGCCGTCATCGCCAAGCAGCAGTACGAGACCAAGCAGATCAAGCAACTCTTCCGCAGCCCGGAAGCGAAGACTGACATGGAAGGTGTGGCGAAGAAGTCCGAGGCTGAGCGCGCCCCGCTCGCCGCCGCCATCAAGGCCGCGTTCGTGCCGGTGACGCACACGATCACGATCGCCGCAGAATAATCTTCTGCCCGAAAAGCAAAAGGCGCCGGGAGAAATCCCGGCGCTTTTTTGTTGGCAGAGATTGCCTAGCCGATGAACGCCTGATGCACGGCCTTCACGGCCGCCTCGCCTTTGGCGAGGTCAATGATCACCGAGATCTTAATCTCGCTCGTGGAGATCATCTCGATGTTCACGCCTTCCTTGGCGAGCGTCTCAAACACCTTCGCCGCCACGCCCGAGTGGCTGCGCATGCCCACGCCCACGATGGACAACTTGCCGACCTGCTCGGACACCAGCGCCTCGCGATAGCCCACCTCGGGCTTGAACGCGTCAATCACCTTGCGCGCCTTTGCGAGGTCGGGCTTGTCCAGCGTGAAGGACAGATCGGTAGTGGGCGTGCCGTGGCTGATGTTCTGCACAATCATGTCCACGTTGATAGCCGCCTCGCCCAGCGCCTTGAAGATGCACGCCGCCACACCCGGCCGATCCGGCACGGCGACGAGCGTCACCTTCGCCTGATTTTTGTCGAGCGCGACGCCACGGATCACGACGCCTTCCATGCTTTTGGTTTCCTCTTTCACAATCGTTCCCGGGTTGTCGTTCAAACTGGAGCGCACTTCAAACACCACGCCGAACTTCTTGGCGAACTCGACGGAGCGGCTCTGCATCACCTTCGCGCCCGCGCCGGCCAGCTCGAGCATTTCATCGTAGGAAATTTCCGTGAGCTTTTTCGCGTTGGGCACGATGCGCGGATCGGTCGTGTAAACCCCGTCCACGTCAGTGTAAATCTGGCACAGCTCAGCCTTGAGCGCGGCCGCCAGCGCAATGGCCGTTAAATCCGATCCGCCGCGACCGAGCGTGGTGATGTGGCCTTCGCTCGTCTCGCCTTGAAAACCGGCGACGATGACCACGTTGCCCGCGTCCAGCAGCGCGTGGACTTTCTTGGGCGTGATGTTTTGAATCTTCGCCTTCGTGTGAACGCCGTCGGTGACGATCCCCGCCTGCGCGCCGGTGAGCGACGTCGCCTCGATGCCCAGTTGATGCAGCGCGATGGCCGTCAACGCGATGGTCTGCTGCTCACCCGTGGCCAGCAGCATGTCCATCTCGCGCTCGCTCGGCAGCGCAGTGATTTCCTTGGCGAGCTTGATCAGATTATCGGTGACGCCGCTCATCGCCGAGACCACCACCACCACTTGATCGCCCTTGGCGCGATACGCTGCCACGCGCCGCGCGACGTTCATGATGCGATCGGGATTGGCGACCGAGGTGCCGCCGTATTTCTGGACGATCAACGCCATGTCAGATCTCCACTCAGATTCCCATCGCCGCTTTCACCGCCGCCAAGTCCGGCTCCACCGTCACCGGTTGCACCGCGGCATGCTGCACCGCCGTGTCCGGATCTTTTAATCCGTGCCCAGTCAACGTCACCACCACGATGGTGCCGTCGTCAATCAAGCCCGCGCGCTGACACTGGATCACGCCCGCCAACGCCACTGCAGAGGCCGGCTCCACAAAAATCCCTTCCGTGGCGGCCGCCAGTTTGTACGCCTCCAAAATCGCCGCGTCAGTCACCTTGCCGATGTGGCCGGACGAAGCCGCAATCGCCGCGTTCGCACTCTGCCAACTCGCTGGGTTGCCGATGCGAATGGCCGCGGCCACCGTTTCCGGATGCGCCACCGGCGCGCCATCCACAATCGGCGCAGCGCCCGCCGCCTGAAATCCCATCATGCGCGGCAACGTGTCGCACTCCCCCGCCGCGTGATATTCGCTGTAGCCCTTCCAGTACGCAGTGATGTTGCCGGCGTTGCCCACCGGCAGAAAATGATAGTCCGGCGCGTCGCCCAGTGCGTCACAGATCTCAAACGCCGCCGTCTTCTGCCCCTCGATGCGCACTGGGTTGATGCTGTTGACGATCTCGACTTCGCCCGTCTCGCCCAACTGCCGCACCAACGCCAGCGCGGTGTCAAAATTACCGCGCACCTGCAGCGTCATCGCGCCGCACATGAGCGCCTGCGCCAGTTTGCCCAGCGCGATCTTACCTTCGGGGATGAGCACCACGCATCGCAATCCGGCGCGCGCGGCGTACGCAGCAGCGCTGGCGCTCGTGTTGCCCGTGCTCGCGCAGACCAACACCTTCGCCCCGCGCTCGCGCGCTTTGGTGACGGCCAATGTCATGCCGCGATCCTTGAAGGAGCCGGTGGGATTTAGCCCCTCGCATTTCAGGTGCAGATCAAACTTGCCGCCGATGGCCGCTGCCAGTCGCGGCGCGCGCACCAGCGGCGTGTTGCCTTCGTGCAAGGTGACGATCGAGGTGGCGGCGTCCACCGGAAGATGGGCCGCGTAACGCCGGATCACTCCGCTCCAAATTGCTCTGCTTGATTTTTCGTTGCTCATGTAAAATTCTCCACGCGCATCATCATCGGCTCGCCCTTGATGGTGTTTAACTTCCGGATTTGACCCAGCGCCCGGGCCATCGCCGCTTCCGGCGCATCGTGGATCATCAGGATCAACGGCACGCTGGCGCCCTCGTGTCCCTCCGGCTGGATGACCGACGAGATACCAATGCGCGCCCGGCCGAGGATGGCCGCGATGCGCGCCAACACGCCGGGCTGATCCACAACATCGAGCCGCAGATAAAATGAGTTGGTCGCCGCGCTGATGGGCCGCAACGCGCCGTTGCGTTCGTGCGATACAAAAGCCTGCACGCGCTCGGTGGAGTGGTGTTTGAGATCCAGCGCCGCATCGGCCAGATCACTCAGCACCGCGCTGGCCGTGGCGTCCGCCCCCGCGCCGCGCCCGTAGTAGAGCGTATCGCCCACCACGTCGCCCCGCACATAGACCGCGTTGAACACCCCGGCCACGCTGGCCATCACGTGCCCTTTGGGGATCAGCGCCGGATACACGCTCACCTGCGCCGAGCCGCGCCCATCCTTTTTCACGATGGCCAGCAGCTTGATCACGTAGCCCAACTGCGCCGCGAATTTCAGATCCAACGCCGTGATGTGGCGGATGCCTTCAGTGTGGATCTGCCGCGGGTTCACCCAAAATCCGTGCGCGAGACTGGCAAGGATGCCCGCCTTGTGCGCCGCGTCGTGGCCGTCCACATCCAGCGACGGATCCGCCTCGGCGTAGCCCAGTCGCTGGGCGTCGGCCAGCACTTCGGCAAAACCCGCGCCTTCGGCCTGCATGCGCGTGAGGATGTAATTGCACGTGCCGTTGAGAATGCCGTACAGGCGCGTGACGCGATTGCCGATGAGCGCCTCACGCAGCACTTTGATGATGGGAATGCCACCGGCGACGCTGGCCTCGTAATACAAATTGGCGCGGTACCGGCGCGCGGCCGCAAATAATTCTTCGCCGTGAAAAGCCAGCAACGCCTTGTTGGCCGTCACCACCGGTTTGCCGGCGCGCAGCGCCGCCAACACCACCTGCCGCGCCACCGTGGTGCCGCCGATCAATTCCACCACCAAGTCCACGCGCGGATCATTCGCCACGGCAGCCCAGTCCGTCGTCAGCATCGCGGCGGGCGGATTCGCGCCCACCCTGCGCTTGCTCAGATTGCGCACAGCCACGCGCCGCACGCGCAGCCCCACGCCGAGGCGCGAGGCCATGAGCGCACCGTTGCGGCGCAGCGCGTCGTACACGCCGCCGCCCACAGTGCCCAAGCCCACGAGGCCGATCTGGACTTTCTTCTGCATCAAAAGAGGCGGGAGCATGGCGGCAACCCTGTGCCAACTCAACGCATTTTTGAGCACGCCCAGTTGCGTCGGTGCGCCGTTCCGACAGCATCTGGCGTCTCCATTTAACCAACCCCGCCTTGACTGTCCTGCCTTGCTCCTTATCATGCGCGCGCCTTTCGACCTGCAAACACCATGACTAACATTGTTAATGTCCTCGCCCGCGAAATCCTCGACTCGCGCGGCAACCCCACTGTGGAAGCCGACGTGATTCTCTCCGGCGGCGCGATTGGTCGCGCGGCGGTGCCTTCCGGCGCGAGCACCGGCGAGCACGAGGCCATCGAGCTGCGCGACGGCGACAAGAAGCGTTACCTCGGCAAAGGCGTCCTCAAAGCCGTCCATAACGTCACCGAAAAAATCGCGCCCACTCTGCTCGGTCTCGATGCGCTCGATCAGATCGCGGTGGATCATGCGATGCTCGCGCTCGACGGCACGGAGACCAAGTCCAAGTTGGGCGCCAATGCCATTCTCGCCGTGTCGCTGGCCAACGCGAAGGCCGCCGCTGAAACGCTCGGTCAGCCGCTCTTCCGCTACATCGGCGGGCCGAACGCGAAGGTGTTGCCGGTGCCGATGGCCAATGTCATCAACGGCGGCGCGCACTCCGATGCGCCGATTGATTTCCAGGAATTCATGATCATGCCGCACGGCTTCGCCACGTTCAGCGAAGGCTTGCAGGCGATCACCGAGATTTTCCACGCGCTCAAAGGCGTGCTCAAAAAGCAGGGCTTGTCCACCAGTGTCGGCGATGAAGGCGGCTTCGCGCCCAAGCTGGCGAGTGCCGAGGCTGCGCTGGACGTCATCGCGCAGGCGACGAAGGACGCGGGCTACAAGCTGGGCAAGCAGATCTTTCTCGCGCTGGATGTCGCCG
Organism: Pedosphaera sp.; assembly: GCA_009695465.1. Taxonomy (GTDB): domain Bacteria; phylum Verrucomicrobiota; class Verrucomicrobiia; order Limisphaerales; family UBA1100; genus SYLI01. The sequence continues at coordinate 794 of SIAW01000107.1, read as the reverse complement.
CCTCCGAGTTTTACACCGGCAACGAGACCTACGTGTTCAAGAAGAGCAGCGGCCGCAAACTCACCGGCGATGAGATGGTCGAGTTCTACGCGAAGCTCTGCGCCAAGTATCCCATCGTCTCCATCGAGGACGGCTGCGCCGAGGGCGATTGGAAGACGTGGAAGAAGCTCACCGACAAACTCGGGCACAACACGCAACTGGTGGGCGACGATCTCTTCGTCACCAACGTGAAGTTCCTCAAGCGCGGCATCGACACCGGCACCGCCAATTCGATTCTCGTGAAAGTGAACCAGATTGGTTCGCTCACCGAGACGCTCGACGCCGTGGAGTTGGCGCACAAGAACGGGTATCGCGCCGTGTTGAGCCATCGCTCCGGCGAGACGGAAGATGCGACCATCGCCGATATCGCCGTGGCCACCAACTGCGGTCAGATCAAAACCGGCAGCCTCAGCCGCAGCGATCGCACGGCGAAGTACAATCAGCTTCTGCGCATCGAAGAATTGCTGGGCAAGAACGCCGTGTACGCCGGCAAGTGCGCGCTGCCCAAAGGCCGTTAAGCTGAATCCCGCAACATGATTTCCCACACGGGGCGGCCAATTGACCGCCCCGTTTTGTTTTCCCCATCATCTCGCGTGACACGCGCGCGCCGCATCGCCAGCGCGCTGGAGTGGCTGGTGCAAGGCAAACAGCGCAACTGGAAATACAAGTAGGCGCGTTGGCTCGGTGCAATGCGCTCTCAATGCGCCCTGCATCAAACCCGCCATACCGGGATTAAACACAACCTTGCCAGCCAG
>SIAW01000010.1 GCA_009695465.1 Pedosphaera sp. | reverse complement strand
CATTCAGCGATAGCGCGGCGGCGATTGCTTGCCGCTGACAACGTCCGGCGACGTTAGCCCAAAACCGGACGGAGGGTTAAGGGAAAAATTCACCGCTCCTGCGGAGTGCCATCCTGCGGAGTGCCATCAGGTGTCCGCGTACGAGGCGGGTGTCGCGGTTCTGCGCAGCGCGTTCAGGACACGGCCGATTGCGGAGCGGCCTCGGCGGAAGTCTCCGGCGTCGTGCTACCGTAAAGCCAGCGCCACGCGTTGCGTACGTCTTCTTGAATCAAGTAGATGGCGGGCACCAAGAGCAGCGTGATCACGGTGGCGAACATGATGCCAAAGCCCAGCGACACGGCCATGGGGATGAGAAATTTGGCCTGCACACTTTTCTCGAAGAACACCAGCGGCGCCACGCCCACGAATGTCGTCAGCGAGTTGAGCATGATGGCGCGGAAACGCGCGACGCCGCTCACGCGCACGGCCTCCAAGAGGCTGGGATATTTTTCGCGGTTGCGATTGACGAAGTCCACCATCACGAGGCTGTCGTTCACGGTAACGCCCGTCAGCGCGACCATGCCGAAGATGGAGAGCACCGTCAGGTCCATCCCCAAAATGAGATGGCCCAGCACCGCGCCGATGAGTCCCAGCGGGATGGCGCTCATCACGATGAACGGTTGCAGGTAAGATTGCAGCGGGATGGCCAGCAGCGCGTAGATGAGCACGATGGCGATCATGTACGCGCGCAGCATGCTGCTCAGCGTCTTCTCCTGGTCCTGCCGCGCGCCTTCAAAAGAATATTGCAGTCCCGGATGCGCCTCCAACAGCGCGGGCAAATCGTGCTCGCGCAGTTTGGCGATGAGGGTGTCGGGCTCCACTTTGCTCGTGTCCACATCGGCGGTGACGGAGACGGAACGGCGGCCGTCCACGCGGCGGATGTTGGCGTAACCGCGCCCCTGCTCCAGCGACGCCACTTCGGACAACGGCACGTGGCGACCGTCAGCCAATCGCACGTGCATGTCGCGCAGATCAAAAGTCGAACGGCGTTGCTCCGGTGGATAACGCACCATCACGCGCACGTCGTCGCGGTTGCGTTGGAGGCGCTGGGCTTCCTCGCCGTAAAAAGCCTGCCGCACTTGCCGCGCCAAGTCCGCCTCGCGCAACCCCAACCACTCCGCATCGGGGCTCAGGCGCACTTGGATCTCGCGTTTGCCCATCTGAAACGTGTCGGCGATGTCCTGCACGTCGCTGTAGGCGGACAGGCGCTGCTTCAAATCCGCGGACGCGCGTTGCAGCGTGAGCATGTCCGGACCACTCAGCCGGATGTTGATGGGTTTGCCCGCAGAAAAAATGGAGGCGCTGAATCCCTGTTCTGTAGCACCGGGAATTTCGCCCGTCGCCGCGCGCCAACGTTGAGCAATGGCGGTGCTGGAAAGAGTGCGTTCCTCCGCCGGTGCCGTCTCGATGTGCACCTCGCCATTGTGCCCGCCAACATGGTCGTTGCCCCAGTTGCCACCGGCCCGTTCCGATTCCATGCGGAAAGGCTGGTGTCCCACCGTGGTCAGAAAATGGCGGAAGATGTTGGTGCCATCCACGCCCTCGGCGGCGATGTCGCGGCGCACTTTCTGGGCGGCCTCTTCCAGTTTTGACACCGCAGCTTGCGTGGTCTCCACCGAGGTGCCGCGGGGGAAAGACACCCACGCCGCCACGTTGTCGCCTTCCACATTGGGAAAGAACACAAACCGGAAATGCCCTCCGGCATAGGCCGCTACCGTGATGATGAGCGCGGCCAGTCCGAGTGACACCGCGAGGTAACGCCAGCGCAGGCACGTTTCCAGCAACGGTTCGTACAGGCGCACGATCATCCGCTCTGCGCCGTCGGCGAACCACGTTTGAAAGCGCGCCCACCAACCGCCGATCCCTGGACGTTGCTGCACGCTGCGCGTGTCGGGCATGTCCCGCAGATGCGCGGGCAGACAGCACAGACATTCCACCAGCGAAATCAGCAACATCGGGATCACGATGAGCGGGATGTAGCGCAGGATTTTTCCCGTGTTGCCTTCCAGAAAAAGCAGCGGCACGAAGGCCGCCACGGTCGTCAACACGCCGAACACCACGGGCATCGCGACTTCCATCGCAGCATTGACGGTGGTCTCCACACCCGGTCCGTAGCGTTGTTGGTGCGTGTAAATATTTTCGCCGAACACAATCGCGTCATCCACCAAGATGCCCAGCACGACGATGAACGCGAAGAGCGTGATGAGGTTGATGGAGACATCCATAATCGGCATCAACCACAGCATCGCCATGAAGGCCACCGGGATGCCGAACGCCACCCAGCACGCCACGCGGAATCGCAAGAACAACGCGAGCGACGCGAACACCAACATCAAGCCGCCCCAACCATCGCGCAACAGAAGCCCGAGGCGACTGCGCAGGTAAGTGGAGTCGTCCTGCCACGTGCCCAGCGTGATGCCCGCTGACATGCGCGGGCCAGCCGAGGTGACGTAGTCTTTGACAACCTGCGCGATCTCCAGCGCGCTTTGGTCGCCCACGCGGAACACGCGCACCAACACCGCGGGCTTGCCATCGAAGCGCGACGCCAGATCGGTCTCCGCAAATCCATCCACCACATTGGCCACCTGCCCCAGCGTCAACCGACTGCCATCGGTGTGGGTCCGCACGGGCAATTTCTCGAAGTCCGCGCGCGTGTACGCCTGCGTCTTGGCGCGCAAAAGAATCTCTCCGCCGTGCGTGCGCAACATGCCGCCGGGCAAATCCAGCGAGCCTTGCCGCACCGCCGCCGCCACCTCATCGAACGTCAGTCCGTACTCGCGCATCCGATCTTCGCTGAGTTCAATCGCGACCTCGTACGGGCGCATGTTGGCCAACTCCACCTGCGTGACGCCCGGCAGCGCGAGCAGTTCATCGCGTACCCGCTCGCCCGCGCGCTTCAACTCCCGCTCGCTCACGTTGCCGCTGACGGCCACGTTGATGACCTGTTTGCGGACGATGATCTCGCTCACCACGGGCTTCTCCGCTTCGGCAGGAAAAGTCTCGATGGCGTCCACCTTCGTTTTGACATCGTGCAGAAATTTCTGCGTGTCCGCCTCCGGGAAAAGTTCAATCGCCACGATGCCGACCGATTCCGCCGCCGTGGACACCACCTGCTTCACGCCCTCGATGGCCAGCACCGCCTCTTCCACGCGCGCGCACAAGGCGACCTCCGTCTCTTCCGGAGCGGCGCCGGGATAAGGCACCTGCACGATCACCCAGTTGGAATTAAATTCCGGGAAGACCTCGCGCTTGATGTTCGGCAGCGCAAACAGACCCGCCACGATGAAGAAGCCCGTGAGCAGATTGGCCGCCACCCGATTGCGCGCGAACCAAGCGATCACCTGCGTCATGGCGCCGGCTCCATTTTGGAAGGCGGCACGATGATCACCTCCATGCCGTCCTCAAACGTTTCCAACTCCGACAGGCAGACTTGATCGCCCGCCTGCAATCCTTCGCCGATCGCCACCTCATGCCGTGCGCGCCACGCCACCGTCACCGGCCGCGCGCGCAGTTGGTTGGTGCCCGAGAGCAGATACACTTCATCGCCGGTTTTGCTTTCGCGCAACGCCGTCGCCGGCAGCACCACTACATTGCGCAGCGGACGGGCTAGGATTTCTGCGCGCACAAATCCACCGAAGCTCAGCACCGCGTTGGTCGCGCCCAACTCGCGGCCGTACGGATCGGGCAACGCGACAACGACGGACATCATGCGCGTGCCCGGATTCACTTCGCCTTCCGTGCGGATGATCCGCCCCTGCCACTGGCCCGTCGCTCCCGCGTGCGTGGCGCGCAATATCACCCGCGGCCCGTCCACGACATTCGTGCCTCCCGCAAAAGCATTCGGCAATTCCAAGTGCTGAAAATCTCCCAGCGCCAGCGGCAGGCGCACCTCCGCAATATCCACCGGCTGCAGACGCGCCAGCACCATGCCCGCCGCTGCAAAATGGCCGGCCACCACCGTCTTGGCCGCGACACGACCGGTGAACGGAGCCTTCAACTCGCAGCGCGCGACGTTGTTGGATGCCTGTGTCAACGCGGCCAGTCCCGAATCGTAGCCAGCACGCGCGGCGTTGAACGCCGCACGCGCCTCTTTTAATTGCGGCTGGCGCAATGACAACGCGGGCGGCTCGCCGGACTTGCCCAGCAACTTCCATTCAGCACGCGCCGCCTCGGCCTCCGCGCTTTCCAGTTCAAACCGCGCCGAAGCCTGCGTCATCTGCGCCACCGCGTTGGTCATCGCCGCGCGCGAGCCTGCCATCGCCAGCGTGTAGTCCGTGTCATCCAACCGCACCAGCGGGTCGCCTTCCGCAAAATGCCCGCCCACGACCAGCGCCTCACTCGCCCACTGCACGCGCCCGGAAACTTCGGGCGTCAACCCCATCTCGGTGCGCGGCGTCACCGTGCCTTGCGAGCGGATGACGGGGTGGTAGTCGCTCGTTTTGGCGGGCATCAACACGATGCGCGGACGAAACCGTTCAGCCGGCAGCGCGACGACAGTCTTGCGATGGTGCAACAACCAACTCGCGCACAGCCCCGCCAACGCCAGCGCCACCAGCGGCAACACAATTTGCAACACGCGCCGGATCATCGCTGTGCCTCTTGTGAAATTATTTCTGCTGGACGCACTGCAAAACCACCGCCCAGCGCGAGGTGAAAGTTGACTCGATTTTCCAACCGCACCCGCCGCACGGCAACGTGCTGCGCTTGGGCATCGGACACTCGCCGCTGCGCTTCCAAGACTGTCAGCAGCGGTTCCAACCCGCGCGTGTAACGATCGTCCGCCAAGCGCAGGGCTTCCTGTGCCTGCGCAATGGCTGCCGCCAATTTGGATTCGCGCTGCGCCCACAGCCCTTCGGTTGCCAGCGCCGTTTCCACTTCGGCAAAGGCGTTCAACACCACAGCGCGATAGCTCGCCACTGCCTCGGCGACTTGCGCCTGTTTCAATTCAACATGGGTGCGCAGTCGGCCACCATTAAACACCGGCTGCAGCAGATTGGCACCGAGCGCCCAAACCTTCAGATCGTTGTCGAGCAACTTGCCCAACTCCGGACTGGTGGTGCCGGTGGATGCGGTGAGGCTAAATTGCGGATACAATCCCGCCTTGGCTTCCACCACGCGCGCGTCACCGGCCAACAGGCGCAGACGTGCGGCAACAATGTCCGGACGGCGCGCAAGGAGTTCGGAAGGAAGTCCCGCCGGCACCGGCTTCAGCGGCTCCGGCCATTGTGTAGCTCCCACGATAGCGCCCCGCGGATAGCGGCCCAGCAACAATTCCAATTGCCGCTGCGCCGTCGCGGTAACGGCACTCCATTGTTCCTGCTGCGCGCGGATGAGTTCCAGATTGGCCTGCGCCATGCGCATCTCCAGCGCGGGCCGCACGCCCAGTTCAAATCGCAGTTGCGCCTGTTGCGCGCTGGCCTGCGCGATGACCAGATTGGTCTGCACCAAATTGAATTGCTGGCGAGCCTCGGTCAGCGCCGTCCACGCTTTCACCGTCTGTGCGGCCAGTGATTGGCGCGCGCCTTCCAAGTCTGCGCGCGCGGCTTCGCCATCCGCCAGCGCGGCAAATTGGCCGGCGCGGATTCGCCCCCACAAATCCAGTTCCCAACTGGTGGCCAGCGACAGGCGATAGGTCGTGGCACGCGAGGTCAACACGCCGCCGGAACTGCCGGGGATGGGCAGCCCGATGAAATTATTTTGCTGCCGGCTTCCATCCAGCGAGACATTGACCTGCGGCAACAACTCCGCGCCGGCCAACTGCGCGCGCAATCGCGACTGCTCGACGCGCGCCGCTGCGGCCTGCAGATTGGGACTGCTGCCCAGCGCTTCGGTGACGAGAGCATCAATCTCCGCGCTGCCAAATTGCCGCCACCAATCGGTGAGCAGTGCATTGGTGGATGCGCTCGCGGCTCGCCAAGTGGCCGGCACATCAAGGGCAGGCTCCGCGCGTTCGGCCAGCGGAAGCCGGCAGGCCGTGAGCAGCACCAAAATCAATCCGTGAACGCGCATGGGTCCGCGATTCTTTGTTGCCAAAAAAGACGATGCACGGCCGCCAGCTTGGCCCGCGTCCGCACAAACACTTTCAATTGCCGCAGCGCAGCGCCTTGTGGCCACGCGGCGCGGAGAACTTTTCGGCACAGCCAGAATACGCGTCGTGGTGTCCTTTTGTTTCAATCGTCCGTGTCCGGGCATTCGCTTGAAACGAATGCCAGACTAGCCGCACATGGCTCAGTATCAAATCGGCATTTTCAGGGAAAACTTGAGCGGACAACTTGCAACCTGCGCAAAGTAATTTGCATGGATTTTCTCGCGGCAACGTCGAAACTGGCGCGACGGGACTGTGCCCAACATGATTCCAACCCTAACTTACCGAAGCCATTGCCTGCGTTTGGCGTTGCTGCTCTGCTGCGGCCCATTGCTGGCGCTGGTGGAGGCGGCCCCCGCTGCGCCGCCGACCGTTGATTTTCTGCATGACGTGGTGCCGGTGCTCAGCCGGTTTGGTTGCAACGGTTCCGCCTGTCACGGCAAGGCGGATGGGCAGAATGGTTTTAAGCTCTCCGTGTTTGGCAATGATCCGGAAGCGGACTTTGCGTCGCTGCTGCAGGAAAGTCGCGGACGCCGCGTCTCGCCTGCTGCACCGGAAAATAGTTTGTTGCTGCGCAAGAGCAGCGGCGAGGTCGGGCACGGCGGCGGTGTGCGCATGGCCAAGACTTCGCGCGAGTACGCGCTGTTGCGGGATTGGATCGCTGGCGGACTGGTTTATACGTCGGGCGTGCGCCCGGAATTGACGCGACTGCGCCTGGAGCCGGGACGGCAGACGATGCCGTTTGATGCGCAGGTGCAATTGAAGGTGCTGGCCGAATACGCTGATGGCCGCACTGAGGATGTCACGTGGCTCTCGGTGTTCCACTCCAACAACTCCGTCATGAGCAACGTGAACGACACCGGCCACGTCACCACGGGGCGGGCGGTGGGGCAGTCCACGATCATGGCGCGTTATCACGGCAGCGTGGGAGTGTTTCACGCGTTGGTGCCGCAGCCGCAAAAGTCAGGACCGTTTCCGCAGCGGCCTGTCCATAATTTCATCGACACGCTGGTGGACAAACAACTGCAGCGTCTCAATGTGCATCCGTCGGAAATGGCCGATGACTCTGAGTACTTGCGCCGAGTGTATCTGGACATCATCGGCAAACTTCCGACCGCTGCGGAGGCGCGGCGTTTTCTGGAAAGCAAAGCGGCGGGCAAACGCGCGCAACTGGTCGAGGAATTATTGGCGCGCCCAGAGTACGCGGATCTGTGGGCGTTGAAATGGGCGGATCTGCTGCGCGTGGATCGCCTGGCGTTGGGCCACAAAAACGCGCGCGCTTATTACAAGTGGATCCATGATTCCGCCGCCGCTGACAAACCACTGGATCAGTTCGCGCGCGAGTTGATCACTGCCGAGGGCATGTTGAACGAGCAACCCGCGGGCTATTTCTACAAGGTGGTCGCCAAGCCCGGCGACATGGCCTCCACGACCTCGCAGGTTTTCTTGGGCGTGCGCATCACCTGCGCGGAGTGCCACCAACATCCTTTCGATCGCTGGACGCAGCAGGACTACTACGGCATGCGCGGATTTTTCCAGCAGGTGAAATACAAAGGGCAAGCTGCGGAGGAAGCCTTGTTCGCCGAGGGCGACACAGCGCAGTCGCATCCGCGCACCGGCAAGCCCGTCTTTCCTTATCCGCTGGGCACCGTCATGGCAGACAAAGTTGGAGAGACTGCGGAAGGCGATCGTCGCCGCGCGTTGGCCGATTGGATGACGACACCGACCAACCCGTGGTTCGCGCGCAACATGGCCAATCGTATCTGGGCGCAATTTTTGGGGCACGGCATTGTGGAACCGGTGGATGACGTGCGCACCACCAATCCGCCGACCAATCCTGAATTGCTCGACGCGTTGGCGCGGCATTTGGGCGAACAGAAATTCAGCGCCAAGGCGTTGATCCGGACCATCGTCGCCTCGCGCACCTACCAGCTTTCCTCGCGGCCCAACGCGACCAATGAGGCGGACGACCAAAACTATTCCCGCGCACTTTTCCGCCGCATGCCCGCCGAGGTGTTGATGGACGCGGTCTGCGACACGACCGGCATCCCCGAGAAATTTGCCGGCACCCCGGTGGGCCAGCGCGCCGTGCAATTGTGGGACAGCCAAGTGCAGCATTATTTCCTGAAACTCTTTGGCCGGCCATCGCGCATCACCGCCTGCGAATGCGAACGCAGTACCGGTGCCAGCATTTCGCAGGTGCTGCATCTGATGAACGCGCCGTCCATCCACGCCAAAATCGCGCACGAGGCCGGTCATGTGGCGCGGTTGGAAACGACGTTGGCCGATGACGCGCAGTTGGCCGATGAGTTGTACCTCTCCTTCTTCAGCCGCTTTCCATCGCGAGAGGAAAAAGATTTTGCGCTGGAATTTCTAGGCAGCCGCAGGTTCCAGCGTCGGCAAGCTGCGGAGGATCTGGCCTGGTCACTGCTCAACTCGCTGGAATTCATCTTTAATCGCTGAAGCAATTGCCACGGACTGCGTCCAACAAACGGGAGAAGTAACAGTTATGAACTTGAGAGACACATACTGCGATGGATTGGCTCGACGTGATTTCCTGCGCGTGGGTGTGGCGGGCGGTTTGGGCGCGTCGCTGACGCTGGCGGATCTGCTGCGCGCGGACAAGGCGCACGATGTCGATCAGTCCAAGACCGACGTCTCTTTCATCTACGTCTTCCTCAAGGGCGGGATGAGCACGATCGACACGTTCGACATGAAGCCCGATTCGCCGTCGGATATCCGCGGGCCGTTCAATCCCATCTCGACGAATGTGCCGGGCATCCATGTGTGCGATCAGTTGCCGATGGTGGCGAAGGTGATGGACAAGTTTTCGTTGATCCGCTCCTTCACGCACCTCGACGCGGGGCACGGACCGGCGGATCATTACATGCTCACCGGCTATCATCCGGGCGCATCGTTTAACGGCAGTCTCAAGCCGAACAACCTGCATCCGTCACTCGGCTCGGTCATCGCGCACAAGCTGGGTCCGCGCGGCCCCATCCCGCCGTACGTCTGCCTGCCGGGCATGCACAACAGTGGCAGCTCCGCGTATCTGGGCGCCGCCGCCGTGCCCTTCACCATTGAGGCCGACCCCGCCTCGCCTGGGTTCGCTGTGCCGGACATGCAACCTCCGCTGGCACTGGGTGCGCAACGGCTGGAAGATCGCCGCGCGTTGCTGAGCCGCGTGGATCGTTTTCAGAAAAGCGCCGAGGCGCGTGCCAATGCCGACACACGCGCGCTAAGCGTCTTCTCGCAGCGCGCCGTGGATTTGATGACCGCGCCCGCCGCCAAGAAGGCGTTTGATATTGATGCGGAGACCCCAAAGATGCGCGATGCGTACGGGCGCAATTCACTGGGCCAATCCTGCCTGATGGCGCGGCGCTTGGTGGAAGCCGGCGTGCGCTGCGTCACCGTGGATCACACCAACTGGGACACGCACACGGAAAACTTCAAGACGTTGAAGGAGGATCTGCTGCCCAAGTTTGACCGTGCGATCTCGACTCTCTTCCGCGATCTCACAGACCGCGGCATGCTCAAAAAGACCATCGTGATTTTGACTGGCGAGTTTGGCCGCACACCGCGCATCAATAAAGAGGCGGGCCGCGATCACTGGAGCCGCTGCTTCACCGTGGCGCTGGGCGGCGGCGGCATTCAAGGTGGCCGCACCGTGGGAACGAGCGACAGTTGGGCGCAGGATCCCGCTGATAATCCGTATGGCCCCGAAGACATGGCCGCGACCCTCTATCATCTGCTCGGCATCAATCCGTTTGGTGAGATGCGCACGCCCGAAGGTCGCCCCGTGATGCTCACCAACAACGGCCGCGTCATCAAGGAACTGCTGTAGGCGATGCGTCGCGCGCTGCTCATCCTGCTGGGCGGAACATTCGCCGCAGGCACCGCGCTCATCGCGCAGCCGCCGGAGCTGTTGTACATTTTCCCCGCTGGCGGCCAACGCGGCACCGCCACTCCCGTGCACGCGGGCGGCGTGAATTTTCACGGCAAGGCGCGCTTCGAGATTTTGGGCGTCGGTGTTCAATCTGATGCCATCGCCACGGAAACCAAGACCATTTGGTTTGAAGGCCCACTCATCCCGCAGCCCGATTCGCAAGCGGGAGAAAGTTATCCGCGCGACCACGCCAATCGCATCACCATCGCCAAAGACGCACCGCTGGGGCCGCGCCTCGTGCGCTGCTCGACCTCGCAAGGCGCGACCCAATCGCTGCCGTTCATCGTGGGCGATCTTCCCGAGATCATCGAGTCGGAGGCTGACGGCCGCCCCATCCCGCGTGCGGTCATCCTGCCCGTCACCATCAATGGCCGGATTTTTCCGCGCGAAAATGTGGACGCGTGGACGCTCGATGCCAAGACCGGCGAGACCATCGTTTGCGAAGTGGCCACGCGCCAATTCGGTTCGCCGCTCGAAGCGGTGTTGACGGTGCTCGGCCCCGATGGCCAGCCGGTGCGCCTGCAACACAGTCTGCGCCGTGGCGATCCGCGCGCGTGGTTTGTTGCGCTGACCAGCGGCACGCACACCGTGCGCATCACCGACGCCAGTCACGGCGGTCTGCAGCATTATATTTATCGTCTCACCCTCAAGCGCAGCCCGCACGCAGAAAGTATTTTCCCAATCGGCGGTCGGCGCGGGCAAACCATCAACACCACCATTCAAGGCCCGTCACTGCCAGCGCGGCAACTCGCGGTGACGCTTGCCGCTGCCACCGGCGACGCGCACTGGGCTGACCTCAAAGACGGCGCGCAAACTTTTGGCACCGCGCTCTTCCATGTGGATGATCTGCCCGAAGTGTTGGAGGCTGCCACGCCCGCCGCGCCGCAGTCGCTGCCCATCATGCTCAATGGCCGTATCGCAAAGCTCGGTGAGTTGGATGAATGGACGCTGCAGCTCGCCGAAAAAGAATCCCTCACGCTGGATCTTTTTGCCGCGCGGTTGGGCAGTCCGTTGGATGGAGTAGTGCGCATTCTTGATGACGCAGGAAAAACGATCGCCACCAATGATGACCGCGCCAGTGGCCAGCCCGATTCGCTCCTGACTTTCGCCGCGCCCAAAGCTGGCGCGTACCGCGTGCAAGTGTCGGACCGCTTCACCTCGCGCGGCGGCCCTGCCTTTGCCTATCGTCTGCGCGCGACTGGGAAGCCCGCGCCGGATTTCCGTCTCACCGTCGCCACCGATGCCATCACGATTCTGCGCGACACTGTAAAAGTGGATGCCAACGGCAAACCCATCCCCACCCCCAATCCCAAATTGCGTGTGGCGGTGGATCGCGTGGGCGGATTTGCCGGCCCCGTGCGGCTTTCACTTTCTGGTCTGCCCGCAGAGATCAATGCAACGCAGCTCATCATCCCGCCCAATCTCTCCTCGATCGATGTCCAATTCAGCGCGCCGCCCAAGACGCCCATCGCCGTCCATCGGTTCACGATTCGTGGCGAGGGATTGTTGGTGGACAAAAACGCCACACGCCAAGCCACGACCACACCGCTGCTTGGCCAAGTCGGCTCCGATCACGTCACGCTGGCAGTCGCGTTGCCGACGCCCTTCAAGTTCCTTGGCCAATTTCAACTCGCCAACAGTCAGCCCACCGGCACGACCGTCCAGCGCCCGTATCAAATCGACACCGGCGGTGTGCCCGGCCCATTCACCGTGCGCTTGGCCGACAAGCAAGGACGCCACGTGCAAGGCGTCATCGGCCCGGTGATGGTGCTGCCACCCGGCACGACCACGTTTGATTATCCCATCACCTACCCTTCGCGGATGGAGATCGGCCGCACCAGCCGCATCCAGATCATGATGACCGGCGAGGTCACGGACTTTGACGGGAGCAAGCACACGGTTTGTTACTCCTCGTTCGATGGCGAAAACCAGATCATCGCCATCACATCGGACATCTTCGTCACCGTCGCCCTGCCCGCCCAATCCTACAGCGTCCACCCCAACAGCCTGCTCACCCTGCCCGTGCGCGTGCGACGCGACCAAGCGCTCCTGTCGCGGCCGATGAAAGTGGAAGTAATCATGCCCGCCCACATGCGCGGCGTCACCGCGTTGCCGCTGCTGTTGGCGCCGGGCGCTGAGGAAGGCGAGTTGCGGTTGCAGTTCGGCTCGGAGATTGGCCCGTTCAACATGCCCGTGAGCATTCGTGCCAGTACCGCCAGCGGTGTTTTATTTTTCGGTGAAAGCCAGATCGATCTGGTCGCACTGCCGGGCAAATAGTCACGCGCCCAACTGCTGCCCCACCTGCAACGGGCAGCCGCGCAAAAACTCCGCCCCACTCATCCACTGCCCGCCTTCGCGTTGCACCCACAGAAGGCGCAGCGCCTGTTCGCTGCACGCCACCAACGGACCGGCACCTTCAGCGTCAAGAACCCGGCCCGGCTCGCCAAACGCATCCACGACGGCAGCCGTCCGCACTTTGAGCAGCCGCTGCGTGGGCACGGGCAAATCGGTGAAGGCCCCCGGCCACGGTGTGAACGCGCGGATGCGCCGATCCAGCACATGCGCCGACTGACTCCAATCAATGCGCCCGTCTTCTTTCTTGATCTTCGCTGCGTAAGACGCGCCCGTTGCGGGCTGCGGCTGCGGACGGATTTTACCGGAAAGAAAATCAGGCAACGATGCCAGCAAGAGTTGCGCGCCCAACTGCGCCAACCGGTCGTGCAAAGTCTGCGCGGTCTCGTCGGGCGCGAGCGGTGTGGCCACGGTGGCCACGATGTCGCCGGTGTCCAGACCCGCGTCCATCTTCATCAGCGTCACGCCCGTCTCCGCGTCGCCGTTGAGCAGCGCTGATTGGATGGGCGCAGCCCCGCGATATTTTGGCAGCAGCGAAGTGTGAATGTTCAGACAACCGTGCAGCGGCAGATTTAACACTGCGGCAGGCAGGATCTGCCCGTACGCAGCCACCACCACCAACTCCGGCGCCAGTGCCTGCAGTTGGGCGAACGCCTGTGGATCGCGAAGGGACACTGGCTGCAGCACGGGCAACCCCAGTTTTGTCGCCAACCGTTTGACGGGCGAAGGCTGCGGTTGCAATTTGCGCCCAGCGGGTTTGTCGGGCTGCGTCACCACAGCGACGACGTTCATTCCATCGCATGCGACGAGTGCTTCCAAGCTGGCGCAGGCCAATTCGGCGCTGCCCATGAAGACCACGCGCAATGGTTCGCCCATGAAATCAGTCCAGACGCTTGAGGACTTGCAGGATGTCGGAGAGCACCGCGACGGGCGATTGCGTGGAGTCAAACTCGTGGATCAACGCGCGGGGAAACTTGTCGAGCACCGGCCGCGTCTCCGCGTCGTACGTGGCAAAGCGCTGACGGATGACATCAACATTAGCGTCGTCGAGGCGGTTCTCCAACAACGCACGGCGCTGGATGCGCGCGATCATCTTTTCGGTATCTTTGCAGGCGAGGTGCAGCACAGCGCGCACGTCCATCGCGTCCCACATTAAATCCACCTGGCTGGGGTTGCGCGGGATGCCATCGAGCAGCAGCGTGTCGTGATCGGGATGGAATTTGCCGGTGAGAATGTTGGCTTGGATGTGCCGCCGCCAGAGGTCCAGTGTCAGATCGTCGGGCACCAATGCGCCGCGCCCGGAGTACTCGACAAACTTGCGACCCAGCGGATCCTCCGGGCGCAGATTGCGGAACACGTCGCCACAGGCAAAGTAGTAGAAGTTCGGAACCTGCCCGAGGATGCGACCCTGCGTGCCCTTTCCCGAACCGGGTGCGCCAAAAAGAAGGACGGTGCGATATTTCATGTTCACGCTGCGGGGATGATTTGCATTTCGACAATCTTGAAATAGGTCAGCACGCGCTCATCCCACACGTCGTTGGCGGCCACGACCAGCGTGAGACCGTCCTGCGTGGCGCTGGCGATGCGGCAGGCCCACATCTCTTCTTGGCGCGTGCGCACCACCAACCATTCGGTGGCATGCGGTGTCATCCGCATGAAACGGATAAGCTCCCGATCGCAGAACGACTTGTTGAAACGCACCTGGCTTTGATGAAAATAGGCGGTGGCGTTCGCGTAGCCCCCGGCATGCTCAGTCGCTGCCTGCTCTGCTGCCGGGGCTTCGGCTGGAGATTCCACAGCCGCCACTTCTGCTTTTGCCTGCGCTTTCTTTTTCTTTGGAGCGGCTTCCACCGCAGGCGCTGCGCCCGGCTCGGGCAAGAGAAGAAAAATCAGCGGCACAATATACGGCCCCAGCAGCGACAAGCCGCAGACGGTCTTGACCGGACGCTGGCAGTGATGCGCCACCTCACGCGCCAAATACAGATTCACGCCCACCGCCATCAGGATAAAGAATATGGCGATGGGACTGAGCAGCGCCGACAGAAAAGTGACCGCAGGCGCATCGTTGGCACTGCGTTGTTGGAAGCCGATGGGGATCCCGGGCCACGACTCAATCTGGATCGGTGCCAGCGGCGATTTTTTGCCCAGCGCTTCCAGCGGGGCCGGTGGAATGGTGGAACTGGCTGGAGTATCCGGCAGGTTCGGCAGTACCGGTGGTGCTGCACCGCCCACCGCAGGTGCAGCGGCATTGGTTGCAGCGACTGCTGCCGGCGCGGGTGCCGCAACTGGGCCACCCTGCAATGCCACGAGTTGTCCGTCCAGTTTGGCGAGGATGCGAACGCGCTCATCCGGCAGCTTGTTCAGGAAATTCTTTTCGGCCGCGATGTCCACGCGCAACTGGCGCAGGCTCGGCAGTTTGAAAAAGCGCCAAGCGTATTGCGCGGTGATTGGGTTGGCGATGACACCGGTACCGCCAGCATTGAGCGGCCGAAACCACACACCGTTCTCATCCACCCGCGCCACGCCGTCCATCGAGATGGCGGCATTGTTGGTCAGTTCGTAGCGCAGCGCGGCGAGTGCGGGCTGCACCGCCAGCAGTGACAAAACAATTACCATCAACCTCGCTTGCATCCGCCCCAACATGCGCGGCCAGCAGACCACGCTTTGCTTCCGGCGACAAACAAAAAGCCGGATCAAAGCTGCCCGATGAGTTCATCCATTCCCCAGCTTTCTCGTGATGCGGAAAGACAATCGGCCGCGTGCCCGTGCCGCCAAACGGCGAAGCGAATGGCCGTTACGGGATCGCGCTGCGCCCAAGGCTGGGCCAAATATCCGCCCAGCAATCCCGCGAGCACATCGCCGCTGCCGCCCTGTGCGAGCATGGGATTGCCGCTGGAGTTGATCCAAACAGGCGTGTCAGCCGTGGCAATGAGTGTGTGTTGTCCCTTCAACACAATCCATGCGCTGGGCAGCATGGCGGACAACTTGCGCAGCGTCTGTTGCCGATCCAGTTGAACGGCCTGCGCAGTCATGTTGAGCAATCGCGCAGCCTCGCCCGGATGCGGTGTGATGACACGAACCGCACCGTGCGGTGTGCTCACGTTCGTCAACGGCAGCCAGTCCAGCGCACTGGCATCGGCCACCACTGGTTTTGGAGAATGCTGCCAGAGTTCTGCGGCGGCTGATTTGAAATTTTCTGGAATGTCGGGACTGGCAAGTCCGGGTCCCATCACGAATGCCGTGCAGTGCTGCAAGTGCTGCGCTGCGGCTGCCGACCACGGATGCGCCATCGCCGATTGCAACTGGCTGGCCACCGGGACGTACACATTTTCCGGCGTGAGCACCGTGACCAATCCGGGCCGCGCTGCCAACGCACCTCGCGCGGCCAGCACCGCCGCGCCGTGATAGCCCAAGCTCCCGGCCATGATGCCGACGTGTCCAAAGCTGCCTTTGTGGGCGTCGGCCGCGCGTGGCGGCGGTGTGCCGGCAAAATCACCGGGCACAGTCCAATAAGAATCCGCTGTGTGCGGACAGGCGATCAATCCGATGTCATCAGCCAGCAACAGCCGGCCAACTTGCTGCGCGGCGGCAGGCGATAAACACCCGGCCTTCGGCGCGCCGAACGTCAGCGTTGCCCGCGCACGAACAGCTACGCCCAGTGGCGCGCCGGTATCTGCGCAAAGGCCGGAGGGCACGTCCACTGCCAGCACAGGCAATGCTGACTCATTGAGTTGCCGCACCATTTCAACCCAGCCTTTTTGCAACGGACGATTCAGCCCGATGCCAAACAAACCATCCACCACCAGCGCGGGCTTGGCGGCTAATTGCACCGCCAAGTCGTCGTGGGCCATTTCCGGTTCGGTGATTTCCAGAAGGCGGACTTGTCGCTCGACGAGATGTTCGATGGCGCGCTTGGTGTCGCCGCCGTTGTTGCCTTTTCCTGCGAGCAAGAGAATGGCGTCGTGCGGACGCGTCATCGCCAGCGCCTGCCGCGCGAGCGCAGCACCGGCCAGACCCATCACGGTGTCCACCGATTTGCCGGCGCGCCAAGAAAGTTCCTCCCACTCGCGCATCTGCGCGACGGTCAACACGGGGACGGGCATGGGGCGAAGTAAAGCGGCCCCGGCTTATTTGTAAAGCGCGGCCACCTGCGCCGCGTAGCCGTTGTACTTGAGTGTGGCCACGCGTTCGTCGGTGCTCAATCGCCGCTCGGTAGCCTGCGACCAGCGCGGATGCGGCACGGCGGGATTCACGTTGGACTCGAATGGATATTCTTCGGGCGAGAGCGATTCCCAAAGTGTCTTGGGCTGCTTGTCGGTAAATTCGATGCGCACGATGGACTTGATGCTTTTGTATCCGTACTTCCACGGCACCACCGTGCGCAGCGGCGCGCCGTTCTGTTTGGGGAGCGGCTTGCCGTACATGCCCGTGGCCACAAAGGCCAGCTCGTTGGCGGCCTCGTCGATGCGCAGTCCCTCCGTGTACGGCCACGGATAATTGCGCAACGCCTGAAAGCCCGGTGCCATCTTGGGATCGAAGAAGGTTTCGAAACGCACGAACTTCGCGGTCTTCTTGGGCACGACCAAATCCAGGATCTTGCTGAGCGCAAAGCCCGTCCACGGACAGACCATTGACCACGCCTCCACGCAACGGAAACGGTACACGCGTTCCTCGATGAACCCTTTCTTGCCCATGTCGGCGATCAGATCCTGCGCGTCGCCCGCCCACGGTTTGTCCACCAGGCCATCAATCTTGAGCCGCCACGGTTCCGTGACAAACTTCCCGATGATCTGCGGATGACGCACCAGATGTTTCTGCGTGTGGAACTCGTAAAAATTATTGTAGCCCAGCGCCCATTCCTCCGGCGTCGCTTTGCCAGCGACTTGATAGTTGGACTTCTTTCCCGGATAGAGCGGGAGATTGTCCTTCGCCGTGGCCGCCTGCAGCGCATCAGACAGCAGCGCACTCGCGCCGGCAAAACCCATCGCGCGCAGGAACGTGCGGCGGTCGTTGTAAACCGCCTCGGGCGTGACAGCAGATTCGGGAAGGTGCCAGTCCGGACGGCAGATAATATTCGCCATACCTATTATAGTGCGCCAGCAGGGCCGAAAATTCATCCTAATTCGCAAGACATGTTCGCAACGTCGTTGCTTAGCTGGGCGCGGCAATTTTTCTTCCAACAGCGCGCGCTCCTCAGCCATGCTGCGGCGGTGACGCCACTGACGGCTCATGATTTTTCCGACTTGGTGCGCAACGCACTCGCCGAGGACATCGGCACGGGCGATGCCACCAGTCTGGCCTTGATCCCCGAACACGCGCAGGCGAGCGCCCGTTTGGTCGCGCGCGAGCCGCTCGTCGTTGCCGGTGTGGACATCGCTGCGTCTGTGTTTTCAGAAACCCACACCGCCACACGATTCACCGCCCGCGCCGCAGATGGCGATCGTCTCCCCGCCGGTGCCACACTGCTGCAGGTCGCTGGCGCCACCCGCGCACTGCTCGCTGCGGAGCGCACTGCGCTTAATTTTCTCCAACGCCTCTGCGGCATCGCCACTCTCACGGCAACGTATGTGGAGGCGATCGCTGGCACGCGCGCTGTCTTGTTAGACACCCGCAAGACCACGCCCGGCTGGCGGCGCTTGGAAAAACACGCCGTCGCTTGCGGTGGTGCACGCAATCATCGCATGGGGCTTTTTGATTTGGTTCTGATCAAAGACAATCATCTGGCCGCGCTGCGCGATGCTGCGCCCAACGCCGTGGCTGCCGCGATCGCCCGCGCCCGCGCGCAGTATCCAAAATTGAAAGTGGAAGTGGAGGCCGACTCACTCGAGCAAGCGCGCCAAGCCGCCGAGCATGGCGCGGACATCGTGCTGCTCGACAACATGCCCGTGGAAACATTGCGGCAAGCGGTGCGCGAACTGGGCGGCACCACCAAACTCGAAGCCAGCGGCGGCATCACGCTGGCCAACATCCGCGCCATCGCAGAGACCGGCGTGGATTTTATTTCTGTAGGCGCCCTCACGCACTCGGCGCGCGCGGTGGATATTTCGATGGAACTGGAGGCGCTGCCATGAGTCTGGACACGCAGATTTTACAGGCGCTGCGCCAGTCCGACCACGGCGTTTCCGGCGCGGACTTGTGCCGCCGCCTCGGCGTCAGCCGCACGGCCGTCTGGGCGCGCATCGAAGCCCTGCGCGCGCTGGGCTACGACATCGCCGCCAATCCGCATCAAGGTTATCGCCTGCTGCAATCGCCCGACAAATTGTTTGCGCCGGATTTGCTGGCGCGTCTTGGTCCCACAAAAATTATTGGACGCGACATCCGCGTGCTCGACCGCGCTGTGTCCACCAACGATGTGCTGGAGACATTCGCGCACGCGGGCCATCCGGAGGGATTGGTCGTGTTCGCTGAAGCGCAAACCAAAGGCCGCGGCCGATTGGGACGACAGTGGTCTTCACCCTCGGGCAAGGGTCTTTGGTTCTCGGTGCTGCTGCGGCCCAGCTTGCCCCCGAGTGAAACGACGCAGCTCACGGCGGCGGCGGCCACCGCACTGGTTCGCGCCATCCACGCGGAGACAGGTTTGTCGGTGGAGATCAAATGGCCGAACGACATTCTCATTGGAGGCTGCAAAGCGGCGGGCATCCTGACGGAACTCAGTTCCGATTTGGATCACGTGCGACATGTCATCTTAGGCATCGGCATCAATGTCTCGCAGACGCCGTCAGATTTTCCGCCGGACCTACGCAAAGTCGCGACCTCCCTGCGACAGGCAGCGGGCAAACCCATCGACCGCGCCGGCTTGGCTGCGGCCGTCCTGCGTGAGTTGGATCGTGATTATCGCCGCATCCTTGCGCGCCAATTTGAGACTCTCGCTGAAGAATGGGAAAGCCACTGCACCACATTGGGGCAGCAGGTTGCCATTCATCAAGGCCCGCGCATCCTGTACGGGCGCGCCGAATCGCTGGACAGCACCGGCGCACTTCTGCTACGAACCGACCACGGACGGCTGGAACGTATTACCGGCGGCGACGTCAGACTCATCAAGAACTAAACTATGCAACTGCTACTCGACATCGGCAATACCCACACCCACGTCGGCATCGTCAAAGGCAACCGCTTGGGGCGCGACAAAACTTTTCTCACCAAAGACTGGAAGACCGGCCACATCGAATCACAGCTCAACACCTTCATTGGCCGCGAAGATTTTGACCGCGCCATGTTGTGCAGCGTCGTGCCGGAGGCCGAGAAAGAGGCGCTCTTTTGGCTGCACTGCCAGACCATCCCGACCACTGTTCTGAGCCACCGCAACTGCGGTGTGCCGATTGATTATCCGAAGCCCGCCACCATCGGGCCCGATCGTCTCGCCAACGCGCGCGCCGCGCTGGAGCTTTACGGGTCACCCGTGGTCGTCGTGGATTTTGGCACCGCAGTCACGTTTGATATCGTGGACAAGCGCGGACATTACGTGGGCGGCATCATCGCGCCGGGCATCGCGGCCATGACGGATTATCTGCATGAGAAAACGGCGTTGCTGCCCCGCATCACCGTGCGCCCGCCCGCGCCGGACTCGGTGATTGGCAAGTCCACCGTGGACGCCATGCGCATCGGCGCGGTGCATGGATACCGCGGCCTCGTGAGCTCTCTTTTGGCTCAAATCAAAGACGAGATGGGCGCTGAGAAATTGACGGTGGTCGCCACCGGCGGCGCAGCGGATTTGATCGCTGGGCAAGTCCCGGAGATTGCCGCCGTGAATCCGCAACTCACGTTGGAAGGACTGCGCTTGGTGGCCGCGTCCACCAAGTGATCTCGTGAACCGGATTGACCAACGTTTCACCGCGCTGCGCGCGGCCGGCCAAAAAGGTTTCATCGCTTACATCGGCGCGGGTGATCCGAATCTAGCGGCAACTGAGCAACTGGCGTTGGCCTTCGACAAAGCAGGCGTGGACGTTTTGGAATTGGGCGTGCCGTTCAGCGATCCACTGGCCGATGGTTTGGTGAATCAACTGGCAGCACAGCGCGGCCTCGCCAGTGGCACCACGCCGCCCAAGGTTCTCGAATGTGTGGCTGCCATCCGTCGGCAATCGCAGATCCCCATCGTCCTCTACATCTATTTCAATCTGATCCACCAACGCGGACTGGAGGCGTTCATCCGCGACACCGCAGCGGCGGGCGTGGATGGATTGCTCGTGCTGGATCTGCCACCGGAAGAGGCCGCCGAGTATGAACGACTCATGAAGGCGCACGGCTTGTGCGCGGTTTGGTTGATTGCCCCGACGACACCGGAGGCGCGCGTGCGCACCATCGTTCAGCGCGGCAGCGGTTTCATTTATTACGTCTCGCGCGAAGGCGTGACGGGCATGCAGCAGACGGTCTCCGGCGGCATCGGCGACATGCTTGCGCTCATTCGCCGGCACTCTGCGTTGCCGGTGGCGGTGGGGTTCGGTGTTTCCAACGCGCAACAAGCCCGCGCTGTGGCGGCGCAAAGTGAAGCCGTCGTGGTGGGCAGCGCCATCGTCAATCAGATCGCCGAGCACGGTAGCGATGCCCACATGCCGCAGCGCGTGGCGGGCTTTGTCAAAACACTCGTGGACGCGGTGAAGAATGGAGGTTGAGCCATGGCCAGCAAATCGCCGGACAAAAATCGTTTCGTGGTCATCCTCGCCGGCGGACGCGGCGAACGCTTCTGGCCGTTGAGCCGGGAGAAAACACCCAAGCAACTCCTGACGTTGGTGGGCAAGAGATCGTTGCTGCAACAGGCGGTGGATCGCGTGAAGCCGCTGGTGCCCGCCAAGAATATTTTCATCATCACCAATCAAGCGCAGCTTGCTGCGGTGTGCAAACAATTGCCCGCCGTGCCCAAGGCCAACGTGATCGCCGAGCCTTGCGGGCGCGACACCGCTGCGGCCATCACGCTCGGCGCTGCGCTCGCGGGCGCACGCACGTCCACCGCCATCATGGCTGTGCTGCCCGCGGATCATGTCATTCCAGAAAATCACACGAAGGCGTTTGGCAAAATCCTCGAGGAAAGCTTTGACCTCGCCGCGCGCGGCCAAGCGATCGTCACCATCGGCATCACGCCCACCGAACCCGCCACCGGTTACGGCTACATTCAAGTGGGGGAAACCCTGCCGCCACCGCACGGCCGCAAACCGTACAACACAGCGTTCCATCGCGTGGAGCGTTTCGTGGAGAAGCCGCATCTGGATCGCGCGCTGGAATATCTCAACAGCGGTGTGCATCGTTGGAACGCCGGCATGTTCATCTTCTCCTTCGCCACCATCGTCGAGAGCCTCCTCAAGCATCAGAAGGAATTGCACGACGCCTGCGAGCGCTGGTTCAAGGTGGCGGCCAAGCCCGCCAAACTCCAGGCTGTGCTCGCCAAGGATTATCCGGCACTGCGCCGCGTCTCCTTTGATTACGGCGTGATGGAGCACGCGCAAAATGTCGTGGTGGCCGATGGCGCGTTTGACTGGGATGATCTGGGCGCGTGGCCGGCGCTGGCGCGTCACATGCCTGCCGATGCCGCCGGCAATTGCGTGCAAGCCGACGCCATCATGGTGGATGCCGCGCGCAATCTCATCCTCGACATGCGCTCCAAATCCAAACGCCTGCCCATCGCCATTGTGGGCTTGCGCGACTGCGTGATCGTGCAGACCGACGACGCGACTTTTATCACCCACAAGAAAGCCGCCCAGCACGTCAAGGAATTGGTGGGCCAACTGGCTGCCTCCAAGGCGCACAAGCATCTGCTCTAACGAGCCCATCATGACAACTCTCCCCACCGTGCTGCTGCGCCCGGGCGAAGCCGATCGTGTCCTTGCCGGGCACCCGTGGCTTTACCGCAATTCCATTGACCGCATCAGCCGCGAGGCCACCACCGGCGACTGGGTGCAGGTGAAAGATCATCGCCAGCGCTTCCTTGGCTGCGGGTTTTTCCATGCAACCTCCAAGATCGCCGTGCGCGTGTTGACCCCCGAACGCGCCACGCCCGACACCCAGTTTTTCCAGCAGCGCATCCAAACCGCGCGCGATCTGCGCACGCGCCTGCTGCCCAACGCCACGACCTGTCGCATGGTGAATTCGGAGGCGGACTTTTTGAGCGGCTTGATCGTGGACAAATACGAGGATGCACTGGTCCTGCAAATCACTTCCGCCGGTATGGATCGCTGCAAGCCCGCCATTCTCTCCGCGCTGCGCACGCTGTTCGCGCCCGTGGCCATCGTTGAACGCGGCGATGTGGCCTCGCGAAAGTTTGAAGGACTGCCGCAGGAAATCAGCCTCATCGAGGGCAACGTGCCGCAGCCCTTCATCGCAAATCTTGGCGGACTTAAATTTCAGATGGACCTGATGGGCGGCCATAAGACTGGTGCCTATCTGGATCAGCAGCACACGCACGTGCAAGTCGCACGACACTGCGCGGGCGCGCGCGTGCTCGACTGCTTCACCTTTCAAGGCGGCTTCGCGATTCACGCCGCCCATGCAGGCGCGGTGCAGGTACACGCGCTGGATCAATCCGAAGATGCACTCACCATTGCCGCAGCCAACGCCCGCCATAATGGCGTGGAGTCGCGTTGCACTTTTGAAAAGGCGAACATCTTCGACTGGCTCAAAGCCGCCTCGCCGCAGACCAGCCAGCACGACGTGATCATTTTGGATCCGCCTTCCTTCACGCGCAACCGCGCCTCCGTGCCCGATGCCCTGCGCGGCTACAAAGAAATCCACCTGCGCGCGCTGCGTTTGCTGCCGCCGGGCGGGTTGCTCGCCACCTTCTGCTGCTCACATCACGTGGACGCCCCGCTCTTCATGCAGGTGATTCTCGATGCAGCACGCGATGCCCGGCGTGTGCTGCGTCTGCGCGAGGTGTACAGTCAATCGCATGATCACCCGATCATCCCCGCAATACCGGAGACGGAATATCTCAAGGGCTTCGCGCTGGAAATCGCGCGCTGAAAATTACACCGTCAGCAACTCGCGCTGCCACGGCAAGAGATGCGTGCAGGCATCGCCCGTCACCATCTCCAGCATCATTGCGCGACTGGCGAGCAAGGTCGGATCGATGTCCAGATTTCCCGCGATCACATCACGTTTGCGCTGCAACTCCGTCAGGTCTCTGGCTTGCCCACCCGAAAGCCGCAGGCGCGGCGCGGACGGCAGCAGATGCGGGTGCTCTGTCGGCGGTAATGCAAGGCCACGCGCCACCGCATCCATGATGAGCTGGCGGCGCTGATCAGAAATGCGCCGGGGCACCAGATCTCCGCAATGGCCGCCTTGACTCGTGACGAACGCGATTTCCAAAAGCAGATCGTGCGAGAGAATGAAGAACGGCGGGCGACAACGCCGGATGGCCTCTCCTTCGCGCCAATGCCACAGCTCGCGCAACACGGCCAGCGCGGCGGGCGGCAGGCGATTACTGCCTTTCATGCGCCAGACGCGGTCGGGATCCAACGGCGTCAGTTGCGTGTTGTCGTGGATCAACTGCGCGCATTCTTGCCGGTGCCATTCCAGCCGGCCTTTGCTGGCGAGCAACGCGCGCAGTGCATCCACCAGCGGCTTGAGATAGAGCACGTCGTTGCAGGCGTACTCCCGCATCTTGGCAGTGAGCGGGCGCTGTGCCCAGTTGGCTTTCTGCGAACCCTTTTCGAGAGTCACACCGAGATGCTGCAGCACCAGATCGGCCAGCCCAAATTTTTGGTGCCCCACCAAGCGAGCGGCGAGCATGGTGTCAAAGATTTTGGTGGGCACAAACCCGGGACCGCCTTTGAGAAGGCGCAGATCGTAATCGGCACCGTGCATGAGAATCTCATGCTTGGAAAATTCCGTCCACACTGCGTCCAGCGAAATGCCGGAGAGCGGATCCAGAAGCTCCACGCCGTCGGGCAACCCCACTTGGAGCAGGCAAAGTTTTTCCGGATAGGCGTGCAGACTGTCCGCCTCCGTGTCCAACGTCAGCCACGCGGCCTGTTGCAAGCGCGGCATAAACGCGGCGAGGCTGGATGGACTGTCAATCACGCGCGGCAGTAAACCCAAGCAGGCACGGCGCGTCCAGCCCTTCCGCTCGCGCAGGCGCATTTTGCGCACGACAAGTACAGGTTGTCAGCGGGTGCGTGGACGGCTAGGGTGCGGCCGCGCGGAAGGGTGGCTGAGCCCGGTTGAAGGCACTCGACTCGAAATCGAGCGTACGCTTATACCGTACCGCGGGTTCGAATCCCGCCCCTTCCGCCATTTGATTGCCGCGCCCTATGCGAAAAATTGACATGCACATCCACCTCGTGGGCAACGCGCATGGCGGGCATGGCTGCTGGCTGCGCGTCACGCCGGTCAAACGCCTGCTCTTCCGATTCATGCTGCGCCAAATCGGCCTGCCGATGTCCGCGCTGCTCAGGGATTTAGACACGCCGTATGTCGAGCGTCTGCTGCAATGGATCCGCGTGTCCTCGCTGGACGCCGTCGTGCTGCTCGCGCAGGAAGCGGTGTACGACGACGACGGCCGTTTGTTACGCGACTGCGGCAACGCGTATGTCCCCAACTCACGCGTGCTGGAACTGGCGCGGCGACATCCTGAATTCCTGCCGGCCATCTCCATCCACCCTGCGCGCCGCGACGCAATGGAGGAACTGGAACAGTGTCTGGCCGGGGGTGCCGTGATGATGAAGTACCTGCCCAATTGCCAGAACATCAACTGCAATGACCGGCGCTTCACGCCGTTCTGGCAACGCATGGCGCAGGCGGGGCTGCCGCTGCTGGCGCACACCGGCGGCGAACGCACGCTGCAAGTGGTGCGGCCCGAATACGCCGACCCGCGCATCCTGCGCCTGCCCTTGGAGTGCGGCGTCACCTGCATCGCGGCGCACGCGGCCTCGCCCAGCACAGCGCGCGAGCCAAATTATTTTCCGGTGCTCGCACAGATGATGCGCGACCATCCGCGCCTGTACGCCGACACCAGCGCGCTGAATCTGCCCCATCGCAGCAAGGTGCTGCGCGATTGTCTGCGCCCGGAAATACTGCCGCGACTGGTGCACGGCAGCGATTATCCCGTGCCGGTGCAAACGCTTTGGCCGTGGCTGCGCGGCGTCATCAGCCGGGGCGACATGCTGCGCTGTGCGCGCATCGCCAATCCCATCGAACGGGATTATCAGTTGAAAGTGGCCACCGGATTTCCGCCCGAAACTTTCACGCGCATCAATCAACTGCTGCGGCAGCCGTAGCCGCAGCCAGCGCGTCCTGCACGTTCACGCGCTGTCCCGCGTCGCCAAGGATTTGTCCCAACGCCGCGAGCAACGTGCGCACATTGTCCAGCGAAGACGTGTGCCCCATCAATCCCACGCGCCAGATTTTTCCTTTCAACGGCCCCAAGCCTGCGCCCACTTCGATGCCAAATTCATTGAGCAGCCGCGCCCGCACGACCGCTTCATCCACGCCCGCCGGCACGCCCACAGCGTTGAGTTGCCAGAGTTGATGTCCGGTTTGCGAGACGATGGAAAGCCCCAGCATGGCCAGTCCTGCGTGGAGTGCGCGGTGATGGCGCTCGTGTCGCGCCCAGCGATTTTCCAATCCTTCTTCCAACAACAGCCGCAAGCTTTCGTGCAGCGCGTAATTCATGGAGATGGGCGCGGTGTGATGATAGACGCGCTGTCCATCGCCCCAGTAACTGGCCAGCAGCGACACGTCCAGATACCAACTCTGGACGCGATGCGTCCGCGCGCGAACCGACTGCATGGCGCGTTCGCTCAATGAAACCGGCGAGAGACCGGGCGGGCAACTCAGACACTTTTGTGTGCCGCTGTACACGGCGTCCACTTGCCAATCGTCAATGCGCACGGGGCAACCACCCAGCGACGTGACGGTGTCGAGCACCAGCATCGCGCCGGCTTGATGCGTGAGACGCGAAATTTCTTCGACCGGCGTGAGCGCGCCCGTGGAAGTTTCTGCGTGGACGATGGCCACGAGCTTCGGCCGTGTCGCCTTGGCCAACGCCGTGGCGATGGCGTCTGGCTCGATGATCCGTCCCCACTCCGCCTCAACCTTGATGACCGTCGCGCCGCATCGCGCCGCCACGTCGGCCATGCGCTGGCCAAACACGCCGTTGACGCCAATCACCGCCTCGTCACCGGGCTCAAGCAGATTGACGAAACAGAATTCCATCCCGGCGCTGCCCGTGCCGCTGACGGGAAAAGTCATCTCGTTGCGGGTGATGAACACCTGCCGCAACATGGCCTTGATCTCTTCCATCATCGCCACGAAGGCCGGATCCAAATGTCCCACCAACGGGCGGCTCATCGCGGCCAGCACCGACGGCGGTGCGTTGCTCGGGCCCGGCCCCATCAGAATCCGCTCAGGAATGCGCAGTGCAGCAATGCTGTTCATCGGCGCGAGCGTAGGCGGGCGACTCGACAGAGACAATAAATTTGCCTAGCCTGCGGCCATGCCTGCAGCGCCGCAGTTCGCCATTTCCGATCTGGTTCGCGAGCTGCGCGCCATTGTCGGTCCGGATGGAGTGCTCGCCAGTGAATCCGAACTGCTGGCTTACGAATGCGACGGCTACACGCTGCAACGCAATCCTCCCACCGCCGTGGTGTTGCCGCGCACGACGGAACAAGTGGTGGCCGTGGTGAATCTTTGCCGCCGCGAGAATCTGCCCATCATCCCGCGCGGCGCGGGCACCAGCCTCAGTGGCGGCGTGCTGGCGGTGGACGGTGGCGTGATGATTACCCTCACGCGCATGAATCGCCTTCTCCATCTGGACGTGCGCAACCGCCGCGTGCTGGTGGAAGCGGGTTGTGTCAACGCGTGGGTCACGCGCGAGGCCAGTCCCTTCGGGCTGTGTTATGCGCCCGATCCTTCCAGTCAACCCGCGTGCACCATCGGCGGCAACATCGCCACCAATTCCGGCGGGCCGCACACGCTCAAACACGGCGTGACGACCAATCACGTGCTGGGATTTGAGATCGTCCTGCCCGACGGCCAAGTCCATTGGCTGGGCGCGACGCCCGATGGTTGCGAGGATGTGGAGGGCTACGACCTGCGCGGTGCGGCCATCGGTTGCGAGGGCATGTTCGGCATTGTCACACGCGCGCTGCTGCGACTGACTCCGGCTGCTGTGGCGCACAAGACTTTCCTCGGCGTGTTTGACACCGTAGATGAGGCCAGCCAAACGGTGAGCGACATCATTGCTGCGGGCATCGTCCCCGGCGCGTTGGAGATGATGGATCAGCTCATCACACGCGCCCTCGAGGAAGCCTATCACTTCGGCTTTCCGCTGGACGCGGGCGCCCTGCTCATCATCGAGCTGGATGGATTGCCCGACGGCATCGCGGCGCAGTCCACCGTGATTGAGGCCATCTGTCATCGCAACGGCGCGCGCGAAGTGCGCGTGGCCAAGGACGACGCAGAACGCGCCGCGTTGTGGAAATGTCGCAAGCGCGCCTTTGGCGCCATCGGACGGCTCAGTCCCAATTACGTCACGCAGGATGGCGTCGTGCCGCGCAGTCAACTGCCCGTCATCATGCGTTTCATCCGCGAGACCAGCGAGCGCTGCGGGCTGCGAATCCCCAACGTTTTTCACGCGGGCGACGGCAACATCCATCCGCTCATCTTGTATGATGAACGCGACCCCGGCCAAGTGCAGCGCGCCCTCGCCGCCGGCCACGATATTTTAGACAAGTGCATCGAGCTGGGCGGCAGCGTGACCGGCGAGCACGGCATCGGCGTGGAGAAGATTGATTTCATGGCCAAGCAATTTTCAACGGATGACCTCGACGCGATGCGCACCCTGCGCCGTGTGTTTGATCCGGAGCAGCGCTGTAATCCGCACAAGATGTTTCCCGGCAGCAAACGATGCGCGGACTTCGCCCCGCGAAAACAGGCCGCCGCCTGATGCGCCTGCGCCCGCCCAATCTGGAAGAGCTGCGCCACGCGCTGGCCACGGCCAACGCGCGCGGTGTGCCTGTCACCGGGTGGGATTTGCACGCGCTCAACACGCTCATCGCCCATCGTCCCGAAGACATGACCGCCACCGTGGAAACGGGCATGCCGTTGGCCCAATTGCAGCAGGCGTTGGCCCGGCAAAATCAGTGGCTCCCGTTGGATCCGCCCTTCCCCACCAAGACGACCATTGGCGCGTTGCTGGCGGGCAATCACAGCGGGCCGCGCCGGTTTGGTTTTGGCACCGTGCGCGATTGGCTCATCGGCATCCGCGTCGTGTTGGCCGATGGCAAGATCGTCAAGGCCGGCGGGCAAGTGGTGAAGAATGTCGCGGGCTTCGATCTGTGCAAACTTTTCGTCGGCAGCCACGGCACGCTGGGCATCATCGTCGAGGCCACGTTCAAGCTGTTGCCGCAGCCGCAAGCCGAATGCTTTCTGCAACGCACTTGCGTGACCTTGCAAGAAGCGGCCGCATTGCTGGAACAAATCTGGAAGTCGTCGCTGCAACCGTCGGTGCTGGATCTGCATCGTCTGCCCAACGCACCACTGACATTGGTCGTGGGTTTGAGCGGTCCGACGGAGGATGTGACTGCGCAGCGTGCGACGCTGGCCACGCTGGGAGTCCGCGACGAAACCAATCTTTCCTATGACGCGGTGTTTCACACCCTGCCCAGTCGCAAGCTCACTGTCGCGCCCAGTGCTGTGATCTCAACACTGGAGCAACTGGGAGCCACGTCCTTCGTCGCGCGGGCCGGCAATGGTGTCATCGCCCATGCAAGCGGCGTCGCCACTCCTGCGAATCTGCCGTCGCCGGTGCTGCAACAGCGTGTCAAAGACGCCTTCGATCCCAAACACACTTTCCCCAGCCTGTGATTCCGGCACCCGCTCCAGTCGAACCTTTCTTGGATCCCGCCAAAGCGCTGGCCTGTGTTCATTGCGGTCTCTGCCTCAGCTCGTGTCCGACTTATCTGGAAACTGGAAACGAAAACGATTCGCCCCGTGGGCGCATCCACATCATGCGCGCCGTGCAAGATGGACGGCTGGCGCTCGACGCCACGACCACGCGACACATTGATCTGTGCCTCGGCTGCCGCGCCTGCGAAAGCGCGTGCCCCAGTGGCGTCCAGTACGGCGCGCTGCTCGAACACACGCGCGACCACATCGAGAAGCACCATCGCCGTCCCGTCATCGAGCGTCTTTGGCGTTGGAGCATCGAAACCATCTTCCCCCGACCGCGGTTGATGCGCTGGACACTGGCCGCACCGCGACTGCTGCGCGCGCTGGGATTGACGCGGTTGTTGCCGCGCACGATGCGTGAGGCCGTGGAAATGTTGCCGCCCACCCAGCACGCCACCGCCATTCCGCCGTACTCGCCGGCGCAGGGAGAAAGTCGTCAGCGCGTGGGTTTTGTCACCGGCTGCGTCATGCAGGTGTTGTTTCAGGAAACCAATCACGCCAGCGTGCGCCTGCTCAATCGCGCGGGGTGCGACGTGGTCACACCGCAGGCGCAGGGTTGCTGCGGCGCGCTCTTCGCGCATTCTGGAAATCTCGAATGCGCCCGTGACTGCGCCCGGCGCAACATCGCGGCGTTCGAATCGGCTGCGCTCGATTCCATCATCATCAACGCTGCGGGCTGCGGCAGCATGCTCAAGGAATACGGCGCGCTGCTGGAAGATGATCCCGTGTGGCGAGACCGCGCCGCCGCATTCAGTCGTCGTGTGAAAGATTTGGTAGAGTGCCTCGACGCGGCGCCCTGCTCCCTCGCGCCGACGAATATCAAGGTGACCTATCACGACGCCTGTCACTTGGCGCACGCGCAGAAGATTGTCGCCACCCCGCGCCGGTTGATCCAGCGCATGCCCGGCGCTGAATTGGTCGAGATGGCGGAGGCTGATCTGTGCTGCGGTAGTGCTGGCAGTTACAATCTGACGGAACCAGAAATGGCCGCGCGCCTGCAGCATCGCAAATGCGCCAACATCCTCGCCACCGGCGTCGAGGTGGTGTTGACGAGCAATCCCGGATGCATCCTGCAAATCCAAGCGGGCTTGAAGAAGGCCGGCGCGGGGCACATCCGCGTGCAGCACATCGCTGATTTTCTGGACGCGCATTCCACGCTCACCGAGCGCGGATGATGCGGCCGTGCAGCCCGTCGTTCTGGCGGTCGTCCTCCACGACAGGTTTTCCATTCACGAGCACCAATCGAAAACCGGTCGCATATTGGTGCGGTGCTTTGAAGGTTGCCGCGTCCTGAACCTTGTCGGTGTTGAACACCACAACGTCCGCCCAGTGCCCCACTTGCAGTGCGCCACGCTGGGGGATGCCGAAAGTTTTCGCGGGCAGACTAGTCATTCGCCGCACCGCTTCGGCGACTGAAAGGAGGCGCTCTTCGCGGACGTAGCGGGCGAGGTAGCGCGCGTTATTGCCGTAACCGCGCGGGTGCGGCACGCCTTCGGCAAAGACACGCACGCCGCTGTCGGAGGCGAACATGGTGTGCGCATCCTTCAAAAAGGCGCGCAGGTCATCCTCGTGCATGCCATGAAAAACGCCCGAGGCGCCGCCGTTCTTTTCGATCTCCAGCAACAGATCAATCTGATCGTCGAGCGTCGCGCGTCCGGAATGTGCCTTCGCCGCCTCCGGCACGGACAAGCCGTTGTAGTTGGTCTGATGTTTGTAGTGCGCGATCATCGCGTAGGCAAAGTCGTCGCGACCGCCTTGGCGCAGGCGATCTTTCATCTGCTGTACGATCCGGGCTTTTGCATCGGCGTCCGTGAACAGTTCGGCAAAGCGCGCTCGCCCGCCCGCCACGGCGTCATCGGGGAGCAACTGGCGCAGTCCGGTGCTCGACGCGGTGTAGGCATATTGATCCTGCGTGATGCGCAGCCCGTCCTTGCGAGCGGCTGCAAGTCGTGCGAGGACGGCCGCGGACTGGCCCCAGCGATTTTTGTCCGCGATCTTGATATGCGAGACATGCACGGGCAGATGCGCCTCGCGCGCAATGCGGCAAAGTTCATCCAGTGCCTCCATGATCTGCGTGCCTTCGCTGCGCATGTGGCTGGCATAAATGCCGCCGCGCGCGCCGACGATCTTGGCCATCTCCACCAACTCCTCGGTCTTGGCAAATGTACCGGGCAAATAAATCAGACCCGTGGACATGCCCAACGCGCCATCGCGCATGGCTTGGGCGGTGTGCGCGCGGATTTGGTTCAGCTCATCTTCGGTGGGCGCGCGGCGAAAGGAGCCGCCCATCACCTGCGCGCGCACGGTGCCGTGCCCGATCAAGCTGGCGACATTGGCTGCGGTGCCGTTGACTTCCAGGCGTTGAAAAAATTCGCCGAGCTTGAGTTTGGAAGAGCCGCAGTTGCCCAGCACCAACGTGGTGACGCCCATGCGCAGGAAATTTTCAGCGCGCGGATGGTCTTCGATATTCTCCGCGTGCGTGTGGACATCAATGAACCCGGGCGCGACCACCCAGCCAGCGACATCCATCTCCTTCAGACCTTTCTCAGCGACAACACCGACGGCGACAATGCGCCCGTCGCGCACGGCCAGATCGCCTTTGACGGGAGGATTGCCCGTGCCGTCAATGAGCAGACCGTTGCGGAGCACCAAATCAGGCGGCGCCGCCCAACACGTCAGGCACGCGAGCAGGCTCGTCAGCGAGAGAAGAAACCAGCGGCAACCCATGCCGCAGTTTGCCGCAAGTCGGGCGAGCAGACAATCAACCTTTGCCAGTCGCCTTGGCGTAACCGGCGGCGTCCATCAAGCCGTTGGCGGAACCACCCGCTGCCAAGCGCAGCTTGAAAAACCAGCCTGCGCCGTACGGATCATTGTTCGTCTGTGCGGGGTTGTCGGACAACGCGGCGTTCACTGCCACCACCTCGCCAGCGGCGGGCGAGTAGATGTCGCTGGCGGATTTGACCGACTCCACCACCGCGCAGGATTCGCCCGCGGCCAAGATCCGGCCGATCTTGGGCAGTTCGACAAACACGATGTCGGTGAGTTCATGCTGCGCGTGATCCGTGATGCCCACGGTGGCGGTGCCATCGGCGGCAGCGCGCAACCATTCGTGCGTGGCCGCGTATTTGAGATCTTCAGGAATCTGTGTGCTCATGATGGGGGGCGTTGATAAAATGGTTTGCGCACCACGGCCGCCGGGAAGCGCGAACTGCGCACCGCAACTTCCAAAGGCTGTTCCGCTTCTGTGTACGCCGCAGGCAAGAGGGCCAGTCCGATGCCGGAGTTCAAACTCGGGCTTTGCGTGCCGCTCGTGACTGTGCCCAGCGGCTCTGTCGCGCCCGGCAGAAAAAGTTCGTAGCTCGCGCGCGGCGGCGGCGCTTTGCCCGTCATCTTGAAAGCAACGGACTTGCGCTGCGGCTTGTCGGCTTTCTGCGCGGCCAACACGGGCGCGCCGATGAAGTCGCCCTTCTCGCATTTCACGAACATGCCCAGTCCGGCTTCGATGGGCGTCGTCTGCTCGTCCAGTTCGTGGCCGTACAGCGGATAACACGCCTCCAGTCGCAGTGTGTCGCGCGCGCCCAGTCCGCAAGCTTTGATGCCCGCTGCTTCGCCCGCGCGCAGGATGCGCTGCCAGATTTCGCCGATGATCGCCACCGGCGCGACAAATTCAAAACCGTCCTCGCCCGTGTAGCCCGTGCGCGCAACGAAGACCTCGTGGCCTTCCAACGAAAAAGCGTCCACACGATTTTTCTTGAGGCTCGATGCGCGGTCAATGCCGATAAGCCCGCTGCCCGGCAAAATGGCACCCGCAAACCCGGCAGCTTCCGGTCCCTGTAACGCCACCGCACCGTACTGGGCGGAGACATTCTTGAGAACCACTTGGCGATGATCAGCAAATGCGGCGAGCTGCGTTTGCAGCCAGTCCACATCGGCCTCGATGCGCGAGGCGTTGATGATCATGAAATAAGTTTCTGCGCCAATCCGGTACACGTAAAGATCGTCCATCGTCCCGCCCTGCGGATTGCACATGAGCGTGTACTGGGCCATCCCGACTTCGAGACGCGTGATGTCGTTGGTGAGAATTCCATTGAGGAAGGCGGCGGCAGCGGCGCCGCTCACCCACACCTCGCCCATGTGCGAGATGTCGAACAGCCCAGCGGCGCGACGCACGGTCAGATGCTCCTCCACGATGCCCGTGTATTTCACGGGGAGTTCCCAGCCGCCAAAATCAATCATCTGCCCACCGAGGCGGCAATGCGTTTCGTGAAGTGGCGAGCGTTTGAGAGTCATGGCGTGCGTGGCGAAATATGCGTGTGCCGCTCCACTCAACCCCACTTCTCTGTGCGCAGCTGCGCTTTGGGTACCGCCATGTGATTGAGCACTTGCAGTTCGGCGAACTCCACGAGCGGCGTGGGGCCGCAGGCGTAAAAGTAGGTCTTGGAAATGTCCGTCACCTGTTCTCGAATCCAAGCATCATCCACGCGCCCGCGCCGTCCGGCCCACGCGTCGCTTGCCTCCAATCGCGTGCAGGTGACGGCGAACTTCAGTCGCGGGTTCTGCTTTTCCAACTCGCGAAACTCGTCGTTGAAGATGATGTCGTTCGGCGTGCGGACGGAATAGAGAATGGTGATGCGCGTGTCCAGTTGACACCGGGTGGCCTCGCGTACAAAGCCGCGGAAAGGCGTGACGCCCGAGCCGCCCGCGATGCACACCAGATGCGTGCCCGGCTCAAACACCGGCAGAAATTTTCCGACAGGCGGAATGACCGTCATCGTGTCGCCTTCCTTCGCCCAGTCCACCACGCGCGTGCCCATCTTGCCGTCGCGTTTGATGGTGACCTCGAAAAATCCACGGTCGAGCGCGCAACTGGACAGCGAGTACGCGCGCCGATACTTGGGCGTGTCCGGCCACGCCAGCGTGATGAACTGGCCCGTGAGAAATTTCGGATCGTAACCCGCCGGCCACTTGAGGCGGATGGTCTTCGTGTCCGGCAGTTCCATCACCACCTTCTCAATTTCCATCTGCACGGGATGCTTTGACATACGCTAGTCGCCAATGATTGGACGGGGGCAAGCTCAGCGCACCGGCACCGCGCGCGGCAATTCCAAGCACGCCGCCTCTTTGGTGCTGCGCACGTAAACGCGGCCATTGCTCAACACCGGCGTGGACCAGCATTTGCCCGTGAGCGCTTTGGTGCGCGCCAGTTCGCGGCACGCGTCCGGTTCGGCCGCCACCAACACGAGGTCGCCAAAATCCGTCAGCGCCAGCAACTGGCCATCGGCCAAGATCACGTTGCCCGCGCCAAAGTTCGCCTGCTGCCATTTCACTTTGCCCGTGGCCACCTCCACGCACTTGAACGGGCCGGTGCCGTATTCTTTGAAGCTGAACATGCCGTACAGATGGCCGTCCTTGTGCACCGGCGTACTCCAATGATTGGCCGCCTGCCCGTTGCCGTGCGCGCGCCACAACTCTTCCGCCGCCCATTTCTCGCCTTGCTTGGAAATCTTGTACGCGCCACCGCCCACGCCGTAACCCGCCGAACAGTACACAGTATCACCCGCGACCACCGGCGCCATGGCGGTGGAAACCGAAAAGCGATACGCCTGCCGCCACAGTTCCTTGCCCGTGTTGCGCTCCAGCGCGATCAATCCACTCTGCGCAAAGAAAATCACCTGCGGCACTCCGTGGATCGTCGCCCGCACTGGCGTGGCGTGCGTGATGATTTCAGCGCCGGATTTCCAGACGACTTGCCCGGTGGTTTTGTTGAAGGCCAAAAATGTCGCGCCTGCGCCACCGCCAGCGGCGAACACCAGTTCGCCGTCAATCAACGGCGAGGCTGCATTCTTCCACTTGATGAGTTGCCCGCCGTGCTCGCCCAGCAAATCAGCCGCCCACACTTTTTTGCCCGTTGCAGCTTCGAGGCAGAGCAGTCGCAAATCCGCCGCGAGCACATAAACGTGCGCGCCATCCAGCGACGGTGTCGAACGCGGGCCATCGCCGCCGTTGTTGCCATTGGCTCCGGCGTTGCCGCCGTCGTGGCCGTAATTTGAAGGCGCCAATTCCACGGCCCACTGTTCTTTGCCGGTGAGCGCATCGAGCGCGAGCACGCACTCATTGCTGTTGCGCACGACCTGTGTCACCGCGCGACCGCCACTCACGGCGAAGGAACTGAAGCCGCCCGGCGCGGGAATTTTCCAGACTTGGCGCAGACCCTTCTCGGGCCACTTCGCGGCAATCTTTTCAGTGGTGGAACCGTCGTGATGGGAACCGCGGTACTGCGGCCAGTCAGCCGCGAAAAGAAAACTCGTCGTGGCAGCAAACGCAATGCTGCCCATCCAAAATGCGTGTGGCTCTTTCATGTCAATCTACCCAATCCGGCCTTGCGGGCAATGCGGATGGTAGGAGTTGCCCAAACCAGTTCAAGCAACATTTTGCGCGGCGGCAGGCTGGGCTTCCCACGCGGACGGCGCAGTCGCGTCAGTCGCAGCAGTTCCCAATCCCAGACGCGCGGCAACTTCCTGCGCCAACATTTCGTAGGCGGCAGCAGCGGTTCCGCAGGGATCGTACTGGATGATGGAGCGACCGTGACTGGGCGCCTCGGCCAAACGCGTGGAGCGCGGGATGCGGGTTTCAAACACCAACTCGCCAAAGTGCCGGGACACCTCATCCACCACTTGCGAGGCCAGTCGCGTGCGCCCGTCGTACATCGTCATGACGATGCCCAACATCGACAGCGATGGATTTTCGCCCGCTTGCCGCACGCGCTCCATCAGCCAGTTCACTGTGGAGATGCCTTCCAGCGCGTAGTACTCGCATTGCAACGGCACCAGCACGCTGTCGGCGGCGGCAAAGGCGTTGAGCGTGAGCACGCCCAGCGACGGCGGGCAATCAATGATGATCACATCAAAGTGCGCCTCGCTCTGCAGCGCTTGCAACGCGCGGCGCAGTCGTTGCAGATGGGAATCCATGCGCGGCAGCTCAATCTCCGCGCCGCACAAATCCAACTCGCTCGGCACGATAAAAAGATTGGGCTGCGTCGTCGCCTGCACTTTGCCGATCAGCTCTTCCTGGCCGAGCAACGCGGCGTACGCGCTGCCGCCGGGCGTTTTCTCCAAACCCAAACCGCTGGTGGCATTGGCTTGAGGATCCAAATCCACCAACAACACGGAATGATTGAGGGCAGCCAAGCACGCGGCCAAATTCACCGCTGTGGTGGTTTTGCCGACGCCTCCCTTTTGATTAGCCACGACGACGACACGACTCGCCATGCGGCCAATCTATCCGTGCGCCTTTTTGACAACAGGAAAACTTATCCCCACGCGCACGCGACAACGATGGCGTGCACGCTCGACAACACGAGCGGAGTTTGTACGCTGCGCCCACATGGCCGCGAGTTTCGTCGAGCATCTCAAGCAACTCCCACTGGAGCGTCTGCTGCACACCGCCGTGCAGGCGCAACCCAGCGAGGTGACAGCCGCGCTGCACCGCGAGACGCCCAGCCTGCGCGATTTTGCGCTGCTGATTTCTCCCGCCGCGCAGCAGCACTTGGAGCCGATGGGCCGCCGCTCCCAGCAGCAAACGAAGCAACGCTTCGGCAAAGTCATCCGCCTTTTTGCGCCGCTGTACCTTTCCAACGAGTGCATCAATAACTGCGCCTACTGCGGTTTCTCGCGCGACAATCCCATCCTGCGACTGACGCTGTCGGTGCCCGAAGTCGTCGTCGAGGCGCGCGCGCTGGCCGCGCAAGGGTTCCGCAATCTGTTGTTGGTGGCTGGCGAGCATCCGCGTTTTGTCTCCAACAATTATCTGCGCGACAGCATAGCTGCGCTGCACGAATTCATCCCCGGCATCGCGTTGGAAGTGGGGCCGATGGAAGAGGCCGATTATCGTCCGCTCGTGATCGCAGGCGCTGAGTCGCTCGTGGTCTATCAGGAAACGTACGACCGCCCCGTGTACGCGGAGATGCACACCGCCGGGCCGAAGCGCGATTTTGATTGGCGACTCGCCACTGCCGAACGCGCTTACGCCGCGGGCTTCCGCAGATTGGGCATCGGCGCGTTGATGGGTTTGGGCGATTGGCGCTGGGAAGCCCTCTGCCTCGCGGCGCATGCCCAGTGGCTTTTGCGGCATTGCTGGAAAGCGCAGCTCACCATTTCCCTTCCGCGC
This sequence comes from Pedosphaera sp., assembly GCA_009695465.1. Classification (GTDB taxonomy): domain Bacteria; phylum Verrucomicrobiota; class Verrucomicrobiia; order Limisphaerales; family UBA1100; genus SYLI01. The sequence goes on along the minus strand of SIAW01000010.1, from coordinate 4,365 downwards.
CTGCGCCCATGCGCCGGGGAATTCAAGCCACTAGTGGACTTCAACAACGCCCAACTCCTGCAACTCATCTGCGCGCTGCGCCTTTTTCTGCCCGACGTGGGCTTGGTTCTTTCCACGCGCGAACCGGAACGACTGCGCGATGGCTTGCTGCCACTGGGCATCACGCACATGAGCGCGGGCAGCCACACCGAGCCGGGCGGCTACACGGGTGCCGGCCGCGAAAAGCTGCATCGCACCGAGCGGGGTCGCATCGTGGAATTGGCGGACGCCGCCAGTGAATGGGCTACCGGCCAATTTGAAATCGCCGATCATCGCACGCCCGCGCAGGTGGCCCAGCGCATCTGCGAAGCCGGCTACGAGCCCGTCTGGAAAGATTGGGATGCCGCGCTGACGGCGTAGCTCGCTGCGCGGCGCAAAGTGCGCACGAATCCCCATTGACGCGGCAGGCCAACGGGCTATCGTGCCCACCTTGTTAGATCAGTTGCAGAGCTTGCTCAGTGCTCGTACGGCCAATCGCCCGCGCCGCTTCCATCGCCTGCGTTCAATCTGGGAAGGTCGCACCACACGCCGCCGCCTGATTCACGCCCGCCTGCGCCCGCGCACCACCGGCGCGACCGCAACTTTGACCGCAACGCAGCCGATGCGGTTTTGGGAGAACGGCTGGATTGACCTCACGCGCCATGAGATTCCCATCGGGCTGCAACGTCCGCTGCGCGTACTGCACCTTTCAGATTTGCACGCCTCGCGCGTGGTCAGCCTGGGTTATCTGCAACGCGTGATCGAGCTGGGCTTGGAGCATCAGCCCGAACTCATCTGTCTCACCGGCGATTTTATCACCTGGAAATATCGCGCGTACGACAGCTACGCCGCCGTGCTCGCGCGTCTCTCGGCCACCGCGCCCACCTTCGCGTGTCTGGGCAATCACGACGGCGGCCCATGGGCGGCCAAAGGCCGGCTGGGTTACGACAGCTCGCATCTGGTGCGCCAACTCTTGCGGCAAGCCGGCGTGACGTTGCTGCACAATCGCGGGCGCACGGTTCGCATCGCTGATCAAGCGCTGAACTTGGTGGGCGTGGGCGATCCATGGAATGAGGAGTGCCGCCCCGACCTGGCCTTTGCCGGATCGCGCGACGGGCGTGCGCCCACCGTGGTGCTCTCGCATAATCCCGACACCAAAGACGCGCTGCTGGCGCATGACTGGTCGCTCATGCTCAGCGGCCACACGCACGGCGGACAGGTTTTCTTGCCGGGCATCGGCGCGTTGCTGGCACCGGTGCGCGACAAACATTGCGTGCGCGGTCTGCATTTCTGGAATCAACGCTGGGTGCACATCACCAAAGGCGTGGGCAACCTGCACGGGCTGCGCCTGAATTGCCGGCCCGAGATCAGCCTGTTGACCCTCACCTGATATGGCCGAGGGCGTGCTCATCGCCAACGGGCAATCGGTGCGCACCAATCTGCCGTGCGCATTGGAGGAATTTCTGCGGCACCAAAATCTGCGCCCGCGCAGCGTCGTGGTGGAACATAATGGCGAGGCGGTGACGCCCTCAGAATTCGCCCATCGCGTGCTCAACGAAGGCGACCGCATCGAGGTGGTGCGCATCGTGGCGGGCGGTTGACTTTTCTTGCTGGCCACGCCCCGCTGCGCTGGCTACAGTTGCGCAATAAATTAGCCCATGAAAAACATACGCCCACTCCGTGCATTCTTGAACTACGTCGCCCCGCTGAGCGCACTGCTGGCACTGGCCGCGATGCTCACCTCCGTCTTGATGGCGGATGAGAAACCAAAAGAGCCCAAGGCAAAACCGACCTTTGATGACGCCGCCAAGGTGTTCATCGGCGAGATCCGCAAACTCATCGCAGTGGATCGCGACGGTGCCATCAAGGCGTACATCGAAGGCGCGCGCAAGTTGGCCAAAGATTATCCCGATGAAGTCGGACCGCAGGCGATGCTGTTGGAGGCCGCCTCCATCTCCGAGGAACCCAAGATCCAAAAGGACATCCTCGCTGGCCTGGTCGCGCTCAAGGGCGAGAAGTTCGCGCCCATCGTTAAGCGTGCCGAAGGACTGCTCAAGAAAGCCGAGGCGCTGGGCAAGCCGGTGGCCATCGCTTTCAAGGCCCTTGACGGACGCCAAGTGGATCTGTCCAAGATGAAAGGCAAAGTGGTGCTGATTGATTTCTGGGCGACGTGGTGCGGCCCGTGCATCGCCGAGCTGCCCAGCGTGAAGGAGACCTACGCCAAGTTGCACAGCAAAGGATTTGAGATCATCGGCATCTCCTTGGATGACGATGATGAGAAGCTCAAGAGCTTCGTGGCGAAAGAGAAAATGACGTGGCCGCAGTATTTCGACGGCAAACGTGGGGATAACAAAGTGGCCAAAGAGTACGGCATCTCCAGCATCCCGACCATGTGGTTGGTGGACAAGAATGGCAACTTGGTGGACATGAATGCCCGCGCGGGCCTGACCAAGAAGGTCGAGAAATATCTGGCCGAAGGAACAACTCCGTGATCCGCGTCATTCCCTGCAGTCAGTTTTTCGTTGTCGCGTTTGTTGTCTTGATCACCGCGCTTGCGCCCCGCGCAGCGGAGGTACCCGGACAGTTTGATGCGGCTGCGCGCGCACTGGTCACCGAAGTCAGCAAGCAACTTGCCACCAACCTGCACGAAGGCTTGGCGACTTACGAGAAGGGCATCCGTGAAAAGTTGCTCAAGCAATTCCCTGAGCGCCCGGAGCCGTGGGCCATGCTGCTGGAGGTGGCGGCCAACTGGAATTTTCTGGATGCGGCGCTGAAGCCCGTGCCGGAGAATCTCAAGAAGACGCGCGACCTGCTCAACGAGATCATCCAAGCGCCCAACGCCGCCACGACCACCCGCGAACATGCGCGCGCGCAACTCTCGCGGCTGGATCGCCTCGGCAAACCGCTGGCCATGCAGTTCGAGGCGTTGCCACTGGAAGATCAAGGCGCCCGCGCGGTGGAACTGGCCAAGATGCGCGGTCAAGTCGTGCTCATCAGTTACTGGGCCACGTGGTGCGGCCCGTGTGTCGCGGAGTTGGACAGCCTGCTTTCGCTCTACACACAGAACCACAAGAAAGGCGACGCGGTGCAGTTTGAGATCGTCGGCATCTCGGCCGATCGCGATGCCGAGCGCCTGCGCCGTTTCGTGCGCGAGAACCGTGTGGCGTGGCCGCAACATTTCGACGGCAAAGGTTGGCAGAACCGCTTTCTCGAAGAGCACGGCATCACCATCATCCCCACAATGTGGTTGCTGGACAAAGCCGGCAATCTGCGCGACCTGAACGCGCGGCACGACTTGGCGGCCAAGATTAAAACACTGCTGGCCGAGCCGACTCCCGCAGCGGAAGTCGTCCCGCCCGCACCCACTCCGACGCCAACGCCCAAGCCGCCGGAAAAAACAAAGGCCCCCACGGAAGTGCCGCCCAGTCCCAAAGGCCCAACGCCGCCACCGAAGGCGCCGGAGCCCAAATCCTGACACCGCCGGCCCGCGATGGCGCGGCTGATTTGCGCTTGCTTTCCCATGTGCTGCACGGCACTTTCCGCAACTTGAACCGCCTCGACAGAGCGGTTGTTTGAATGGCAAAAGAAGAACCGATCGAATTACAAGGCACCATCAGCGCGGTGCTGCCCGGCACCATGTTTCGCGTGGCACTGCCCAACGGGCGCGAGGTGCTCGCCCATATCTCCGGCAAGATGCGCAAGCATTTCATCCGCATCTCTGTGGGCGACCGTGTGGACATCGAGATGTCCCCGTACGACCTCACCAAGGCGCGCATCAATTACCGCCACCGCTAGGCGCCCGCGGAATCAAGAGGGTGCAGCCCTGCTCAAAGCTCAATACACCAGCACCAGCACTGCGGCTTGCTCGGCTGACTTCACCACATCCTCGAACTTCCGCTCCTTCGCGCTTGGCTCCTTCAGTTTCGCGGCCACCTCCGGCAACGATTCCAGGAAGCTCAGCAGATAACTGCTCTTCACCGCGTAGTTCACATTTTCAGCGATGGTGCCTGTCGTGGCGATGGCGGCTTTCTGGCTCAACTTCGCCACCACCACACCCACCACATTGCCGCGCTCATCCACCAATGCCCCGCCCGAGTTGCCCGGTTGGATGGCCACACTGATTTGGAAATGCCGCGCATCATCCTGCGCACCGGCGAGGCTGCCGATCTCTCCTTTGGTCAGCTTCGGCGAGAACCCTTGCAGACCGATGTTCGGGAAACCGACCGTCGCCACCGTCGCGCCGAGACGCACACCACGGCTGGCCGCAACCGGCAACGCCACAAACTTCCCTTCTGCCTTGAGCAACGTCAGGTCATTCGCTTTGTCCACCTTCACCACCTTGGCCGA
>SIAW01000106.1 GCA_009695465.1 Pedosphaera sp. | reverse complement strand
CGCGTCATCTATCTCTACATGGCCGGTGGGCCATCGCACTTGGAGACGTTTGATCCCAAGCCCGAGTTGGCCAAACTGGATCGCCAGCCGATGCCCGATTCGTTCACCGCCGGCCAGTCCATCGCGCAGTTGCAGGGGCAGAAGCTGACTTGTCTGCGGCCGCAATTCGCCTTCAAGAAACACGGGCGCGCGGGGCAGGAAATCTCCGAACTGTTCCCGCACTTGGGCGGCGTGGCCGATGAACTGGCCATCATCCGCTCGATGCGCACCGACGCCATCAATCACGACCCGGCGCACACGTTGATGAACACCGGCACGCTCATCAGCGGCCGGCCCAGCATGGGTTCGTGGGTGTTATACGGGTTGGGCAGCGAGAGCGAGAACCTGCCGGGCTTCGTCGTGTTGACCTCCACCGAAGGTCGCAGTCCACAGCCGCTGTCCACGCGCCAATGGCACAGCGGTTTTTTGCCGGGCCAATTTCAGGGCGTGGAACTGCGCGCCAAAGGCGACCCGGTGCTCTACGTGCGCAATCCGCCGGGCGTCACCGCGGATCGGCAGGGCGACATCGTGGACGCGGTGCGCCGGTTGGACGGCTGGAACGATGCGGCGGGGACGGATCCGGATCTGGCCGCGCGCGTGGCGCAGTACGAGCTGGCGTTTCGCATGCAGTCCAGCGTGCCCGACCTGATGGACATCTCCAAAGAGACGCCGGGCATGCTCGCGCATTATGGCTGCAAACCCGGCGACGGTTCCTTTGCGAGCAACTGTCTTTTGGCGCGGCGACTGGCTGAGCGCGGCGTGCGGTTCATCCAGCTTTATCACCGCGACTGGGATCACCACAACGACATCGCCAAATTTCTTCCGCAGAACGCCGCTGCCGTGGACGGCCCCATCGCCGCGCTCATCCGCGATCTCAAGCAGCGCGATCTGTTGCGCGACACGCTGATCGTTTGGGGCGGCGAATTCGGGCGCACGCCGATGGTGCAGGCCAACAAGGGCGGGCCGGGGCGCGATCATCACAAGAACGCGTTCTCGATGTTCCTGTGCGGCGCGGGCATCCGCGGCGGCGTCACCCACGGCGCCACGGATGAACTGGGCTACAACGCCGTGCAAGACGTGGTGCATGTCAACGATCTGCACGCGACGCTGCTGCATCTTTTGGGGATGGATCACAAACGATTGACGCACCGTTTTCAGGGGCGTGACTTTCGCCTGACCGACGTGCACGGTGAAGTGGTGAAGGCGGTGCTGTCATGAACCGGTGGATGATCTGCGCAGCCGCGATGCTGGCGTGGAGTCTGCCGGCGGTGTCCGCGCCGGTGGCGGATGATCTTTTCCAGACGCGCATCCTGCCGCTGCTCACTCAGCGCTGTCACGAATGTCACAGCCACGCCTCCAAGAAAAGCAAAGCCGGGCTGATGTTGGATTCGTTGGGCGCACTTCTCAAAGGCGGCGACTCCGGGCCGGCGGTGGTGCCGGGCGATCCCGAAAAGAGTTTGCTGATCCGTGCCGTGCGACAGGGCGATCCCAAATTGCAGATGCCGCCCAAAGGCAAATTGTCCGAAACAGAAATCACGCTGCTGGCCACGTGGATTCGTGAGGGCGCGCGCGGGCCCAAGGAAGATCCGGCGGCGGCGTTCATCGCGCGCGGCACCAATTGGTGGTCGCTGCGGCCCCTCGAAAAACCTGTGCCCCCGCCGTTGGCAGGCGCAGTCGCACCGCAGGCGCGCACCGCGATCGATGCGTTCGTGCTGGCGAAACTGCGCGAGCGCAAACTCACCTTCGCGCCCGAGGCGGATCGCCGCACGTTGATCCGCCGCCTAAGTTTTGATCTGACCGGACTGCCGCCGTCGCCGGAGGAGACGCGCGCCTTTGTGGAGGACAACGCGACGCAGGCGTACGAGCGGTTGGTGGATCGCCTGCTGGCCAGTCCGCGTTACGGCGAGCGTTGGGCGCGGCATTGGCTGGACACGATTCACTTCGCCGACACGCACGGTTTTGAGCACGACACACTGCGCATGAACGCGTGGCGTTTCCGCGACTACACCATCGCGGCGATGAACCGCGACACGCCGTGGCCGCGTTTCATCCGCGAGCAACTCGCCGCCGACGTGTTCTTTCCCGACGAGCCGCAACTCGCCGCTGCGCTGGGTTTTCTTGCTGCGGGACCGCTCGACACCAGCACGCAAAGCACCGCACCGCGCACGTTCGACTATCTCGACCGCGATGACCTCGTCACGCAAACGATGTCCGCCTTCGCCAGCACCACCGCTCACTGCGCGCGCTGCCACGATCACAAGTTTGATCCCATCCCGCAGGTGGATTACTACGCGCTCCAAGCCGTCTTCGCCGGCATCAGCAAAGGCGATGTGCCCTTTGATGAATCGCCGGAGACCACGCGGCTGCGGAAACAGTGGCAGGCGCTCGTGACCGCAGCGGACACGATGAACGCGGCGGTGCTGCTCACGGCAGAGAACCAGCCGCTCGTCGCGCAGTGGGAGGAACGATTCGGCAAGACTGTCACGGAATGGCAATCGCTCGCACTGGACAGCGCCAATGCCACCGGCGGTTCCACGCTCGCGCGCGAAGCCGACGGCTCCGTGTCTTCCAGCGGCACGCGACCGGAGCGGGACACTTACAACGTGATCGCAACGACTTCACTGGCGACCGTCACCGCGTTGCGACTGGAAGTGTTGAGCGATGCCAAACTGCCGATGAAAGGGCCGGGCCGACAGGACAACGGCAATCTGCACCTCAGCGAATTTGAGGTGCACTATCGCACCCACAATGCGGTGCCACCGACGAAGCTGAAGATCAAACGCGCCACAGCCGATTTCAATCAAGCAGGCTGGACCATCACGCACGCGCTGGACGGCAACGTGGGGACGGCGTGGGGGATTCACCCGCGCGTGGGCGAGTCGCACTTGGCGGTGTTTGAACTGGAGCAGCCGGTGAAACTGGTCGCAGGCGCCAAGCTCGTCATCGCGCTCAAGCAACTGCACGGCGGCGGCCATCTCATCGGGCGTTTCCGCCTGTCGGCTACCGATGCACTGGGCGCGAGCGCGGAAGCCGTGCCGACACTCGTGGTGGCAAGTTTGAAGACAGCGCGCGAAGGGCGCACGCCCGAACAGCGACTGGCGCTCGCGGCGCACGTGCTGCGACTGCACGCGCAGGCGGAACAGGCGAAGCTGCCCGCGCCGGCGCAGACGTTCGCGGTCACGCGCGCCGCAGAAGCGAAGGCGGTGCACGTGTTGCGGCGCGGAGACATTGACAAGCCCGACGCGTTGGCCGAGCCGGGCACGCTGGCCGCCGTCACGATGTTGCCTGCGCGATTTGCGCTCAAGAATCCAAAGGGCGAAGCCGAGCGCCGCGCTGCGCTGGCGGATTGGCTGGTGGATCCGCGCAACCCGCTCACGGATCGGAGCATGGCCAATCGCATCTGGCATTTTCATTTCGGACGCGGCCTGTGCGACACGCCCAATGATTTTGGCAGGATGGGCAGCGCCCCCACTCACCCGGAATTGCTGGACTGGCTGGCGTGCGAACTGCGCGCAAGCGGCGGCTCATTAAAACACCTGCACCGGCTGATCGTGACGAGCGCCGTGTACCGGCAGTCCAGCGGCGGAAGCGCGGAAGGCGCGGCGCTGGATCCGGAGAACAAACTGCTCTGGCGCATGAACCGGTCGCGGCTGGATGCGGAGTCGTTCCGCGACGCGGTGCTGGCGGTGTCGGGCCGGCTGGATCTGACGATGGGCGGGCCGGGCGTGCAACATTTCAAGACCAGCCCGGGGCCGCAGGCCACGCCCAAGGTGGATTACACCGCAGTGGACTGGGACAGTCCCGGCGCGGCGCGGCGCAGCATTTATCGCGTCGTGTGGCGCGGCATTCCCGATCCCTTCATGGAGGCAATGGATTTTCCGGATGCGGCATTGCTCCAACCCACGCGGCCCTTCTCGGCGTCGGCACTGCAGGCGCTGGTGCTGTTTAACAACGACTTTGTCCTGCGTCACAGCGAGCATTTCGCCGCGCGTGCGGAAAAGCAGGGCGCGGACATGGGCGCGCGGGCGGGGGCTGCGGTGCGCTTGGCGTTCCAGCGCGAAGCGACTGCGGAAGAGTTGCGCGTCCTGTCGGCCTACGCCGTCAAACACGGTCTGCCCGCGCTGTGCCGGGTGTTGTTCAACAGCAATGAATTCATGTTCATCAACTGACCGCGACGGGCTGCTGGCCAGCCTCGCCCATTCCCGGCGCGATTTCTTGGGGCGCATCGGTGGCGGGTTTGCGGGCGTGGCGGCGGCGGATCTGCTTTTCCGCGACGCGCTGGCCGATGGGCCGTTCCGGCCGAAGGCGGAGTTCAACGGCGGCTTGCATCACCCGGCGAAGGTCAAGCGCGTCATCCAACTTTTCATGACCGGCGGCGTGAGCCAGATGGACACGTACGACTACAAGCCGGCGCTGGAAAAGTTGCACGGACAGAAACTCGGGCCGACAGAGAAGCCCGAAGGTTTTACCGCGATGCCGGGCACGATGATGAAAAGCCCGTTCGCATTCAAGCAACACGGGCAGTCGGGGCGCTGGGTGAGCAGTGTTTTTCCGGAGCAAGCGAAGCTGGTGGACGAGCTGGCCTTTCTCATGGCGATGACGAGCAAGACCAACGTCCACGGGCCCGGCACGTACATGATGAACAGCGGGATGTTGCTGCCGGGCTTTCCGTGTCTGGGCGCGTGGGTGTCTTATGGGCTGGGCCGGCTCACGGACAACCTGCCGACGTTCGTGGTGTTGCCCGACGCGAAGGGGCTGCCTTACAACCAAACGGGTCCGTTCAGCGCGGGGTTTTTGCCGGCGGTACATCAAGGCACTATTCTCAACGCGGGCGCGCCCGAGCCGGTGCCCGATCTGTTTGCGCGCAACAGATTCCCATTCGCCTCCCGCGATGCGGACCGCGATGGACTGGCATTGCTGGACAATCTCAACCGTGCGCACGCCAAGACGCATCCCGCCGACTCGCGGTTGGACGCGCGCATCGCCAGCTACGAATTGGCGGCGAAGATGCAACTGAGCGCGCCGGAGGTTTTTGATCTCGCGCGCGAAACGGAAGCGACGCGCACGGCGTACGGACTGGGCAACGCCAACAAGGTGATGGAAGATTTCGGGCGGCGTTGCCTGTTGGCGCGGCGACTCATCGAACGCGGCACGCGCTTCGTGCAAGTCTGGAGCGGACCGCAGGGGGCGACGGGCAACTGGGATAATCACGGCAACATCCCCAACGAATTACCTCCGATGGCGGCGAGCGTGGATCAACCCATCGCCACGCTGCTGCGCGACTTGAAATCGCGCGGCCTGCTGGCCGACACGCTCGTGGTGTGGACGACGGAATTTGGCCGCACGCCCTTCGCGCAAGGCAACGTGGGCCGCGATCACAACGGCGGGACGTTCGTGACGTGGCTGGCGGGCGCGGGCATCAAACCCGGAACGGCCGTGGGGCAAAGCGACGAGTGGGGCTACAAAGCGGCGGAAGGCAAAACCTACTGCTACGACCTGCACGCGACGATCCTGCACCTGATGGGGATTGATCACGAACGGCTGACCGTCCGCCACAGCGGACTGGACCGCCGGTTGACCGACGTGCATGGACACGTGGTAAAAGCTGTTCTGGCGTGAGCTTGGAAAAAGTTTGAGGGGTTGGACTGGCTGGCGGGTAAGCGAGGTGGAAGGTGGCGAATGGTTCGCCGCTGGAAACAAAATCAACGCCATGAAACTCCGCACACAAATACCCACATTGATGGTTGCCGCATTGGCGGCCTTCATCCTCACCGAGGCCCGCGCTGACGAGCCGCAGCTCGCGCCCCCAGCGAAGGACTCGAAGATCGTCTGTTGCATGGAGACCAAACCCTGTGCCTGTCAGGACGTGAAAATCGTCTGTTGCAAAGACGCGAAGGTCGCGTGCAAGGACATGAAGGCTGGAGAGTGCAAAATGGATTGCTGCGCGCCCAAGAAGGTTGCCCGCAAGTCGCGCCCATGCTGCAAGTCCTGAGGCTTGCCGCACGGCTGTAAAACGGCTCCACTGAACACTGGCGGCGGGCATGCCACTCGCCGCCAGTCCACACCGTGAACACAAACGATTCATCCAACGAAGATCCGCAACTGCACCAGCTACTCCGTGCGGCAAGGCCCGACGCCGAGTTGCCCGCTGGTTTCCAGGCCGCTGTGTGGCGGCGGATTGAGCAGGCGGAGATCGCCGCGTCCAGATCGTGGCTGGAGCGCGTGGTGAATATGCTGTTGCGTCCGCAGTGGGCGGCCACCGGGATTGCCGTCGTGATGCTCGCGGGCGCGGTGCTGGGCGTGCGGCAATCACTGGAGACGGAGCGGGCGGCGGCGCACACCCGTTACATCACCTCAGTGAATCCGTTTCAGCATCAACCTTGAGCCATGCGGCGACCGTTGCTCATCATCATCGGGGCGCTGGCGATTGCGGGGGGCATTTTCACCGCCTGTTATCTGGTCGCGGCATGGCTTCGCACATCTACCCCAACGGTGCCGCCCGATGAACTGGACTGGCTGCGTGTGGAATTTCGCCTCAGCGATGCGGAGATGGCGCGCATCCGCCTGTTGCACGAGGGCTATCTGCCGGAGTGCGCCGCCATGTGTCAGCGTGTTGAAAAAATGGATCGCGAACTGGAAGGCTTGCTGGCGGCCTCCACGAATATCACTTCGGCGGTGGAACAGAAACTTGCCGTTGCGGCGGTCCTGCGCGCCGAGTGTCAGGCGCAGATGCTCCGGCATTTTCAGCAGGTCAGCCAGACCATGCCGGCGGAGCAGGGGCGGCGTTATTTTGCCGAGATGCGTCGGTTGACGCTGGGTTCGGGCAACCACGGCGGGATGCCTCTGCCCGGATCGAACACTCATCGTCATGGCCAGCCATGATCTCGCGGCACTCGATCGGGCGGATATGGCGCGGCTGGCTGCCGGTCGCGACGACGCGTTGAATGATTTGATGGAGCGCCACGCCGGGTCGTTGTTCGGTTTCCTGCAACGGATGTTGGCGGATGAAGAGGCGGCGCGGGATCTGGCGCAGGAGACTTTCGTGCGCGTCTTTCAACACCGCCAACGCTTCCGTCCGGACGCGGACTTTTCAACGTGGCTGTACACCATCGCGGCCAATCTGGCGCGCAATCATCTGCGTTGGCGCGGTCCGCGCCGGCACGATTCGCTGGATGTCCCGGTGAAGGATGGCAGCGGGACGCTGGCTGAAATGTTGCCCGGCAAAGAACCGGCACCGAGCGAGGCGTTGGAGAACGCAGAACGCCACGCCTCGGTGCGGGCCGCCGTGGACGGTCTGCCGGAGGAATTGCGCGCGTCATTGGTGCTCACGGAATGGGAGGAGAAATCCGTTGCCGAGACGGCCGCCATCCTGGGCCTCACGTCCAAAGCGGTGGAGTCGAGACTGTACCGCGCCCGGAAATTCCTGCGCGAGCAATTGACCCGCTGGATCATGGGCTAGGTTTTCGGGATGGCGAGTGCGCTGGTGCCTGTAGCTGGGCGAATAAACCGCGGGCGGTGCCAGTCTGTTTTGGGTAGGCGCTCCATGGGAATGACGGTGAGCGCGTGGCGCTGGCTTGGAAGATTGGGAAAACGGATATGGAACAGAAATCTGAAGGCACACCAAAGGCTGCGTTGCGATTGGAAGGCCGCAAAGTGATCCGCGGCGACGTGGAGAATAATTGGGGCTCGCGCCTGCAATGGAAGGTGAGCCGCGACGGCAAAGAACTGGCCACGGTGGGCGCGGGCATCGAGTCGGCCTTCGAGCACGCGGATGCCACGCCGGGCAAATACGAGGTCGTCCTGCAGATGTTCAAGTATGTGAGCTACGCGAAGGACAAAGACGGCAAGTTCACCGCCAGCCTGTACGTGGACATCTCCACGCCGGTTGCCTACACCATTTAACCCAAGGGAACGATCATGTTGCACATCGGAAACACGCACGTACCCCTCTGTGATGGCGTCAGTCGCCGCAGTTTTTTGCAGGCGGGTTCGGCCGCCACGTTGGGCCTGTCGTTGCCGCTGCTGGACACGTTGCGCGCGGCTGGCGCGATTGATGAGTCCAAGGCGAAGATCAAGAATTGCATCACGATTTTCCTCGTCGGTTCGCCCGGTCATCTGGACACGTGGGACATGAAGCCCGACGCGCCGGAAAACATTCGCGGCAAATTCAAGCCGATGAAGACCAACGTGCCCGGCGTGCAGATCTGCGAGCACTTCCCGCGCATGGCAAAGATGATGGACAAGGTGGCGCTCATCCGCAGCTTGCATCACAAGACCGGCGCATCGCACGAGAACGGTCAGCGCTGGATGATGAGCGGCCACGATTACAGCGAGGCCAACAAGCAGCCGTACATGGGCTCGGTGATCTCGCGCGTGTTTGGACCGAAAGGCGCGTTGCCCACGTCCATCATTTTGCCGGTGAAGATTGGCAACACCGGCACCTCCACACCGCACGGGCAGGAGTCGGCGTTTTTGGGCAGTGGCCACGAGCCGTTCTTTTTGGGCGGCGATCCCGCGCTGGCCGCATTCAAGGTGGCCAACCTCGAACCGCCCGCTGGACAAACTGAGTTCCGCGTCGAAGCGCGCCGCAAATTGCTCAAGGAGATTGACGATTTGCAGCGGCGCGTGGAGTCCAGCAGCACGATCGAGCGCGACACGGCTTACGCGCGCGCCTTCAATCT
>SIAW01000105.1 GCA_009695465.1 Pedosphaera sp. | reverse complement strand
CCCCGCCAATGGCAAGGCCGCGGTTCTGGTGTTGGTGTATTGAGGCGTCAGTTCGTTTTGGCGGCGAGGTGCGGGAGGAGTTGCAGGCGCGGGGCGCATCGCCTCCGAGGTGATCAGTTCACGGCTTTTTTCTTGAGGATGATGATGTGCTGACGCGGCAGGGTGCCGATCGTCTCCACCCATTCCAACGGATGCGCCGTAGCCTCGCGCAGCACCTGCACCTCGCTCATCTTGTGCAGGCGTTTGATGGGCACCTGCGGATCTTCCGCGCGATATTCCACGAAGACCACGCGGCCGCCGGGCTTGAGGGCGCGGCTGATGCCCGCGAGCATTTCGTGCGGGTGATCAAACTCGTGGTACACGTCCACCATGATGGCGAGGTCGATGCTGGCGGCGGGAAGTTTGGGATCGGTGATGGTGCCCAGCGCGCCTTTGACGTTGCGCAGGCCGCGCTGAACCATGTTCTTCACCAGTAGATCGAGCATCTCCTGTTGGATGTCCACGCCGTACACGGTGCCTTTCTCGCCGACAATCTGCGCCATGCGCCAGGCGATGTAGCCGGTGCCCACGCCGATGTCGGCCACGGTGTCGCCGGGCTTGAGCTTGAGCGCGGTGATCAGTAAATCCGGGCGCTCCTCCTTCACGCGCTCGGGACGCTCCAGCCAATCCGCACCTTGATGGCCCATGACGTGCGAAATCTCGCGGCCCATGTAGAATTTACCGATGCCATCAATGTTGGGCGAACGAAGCTGCTGATAACGCGGCTCGGGCTTGGCCGGTTGCGACTGCGAAAATGCGGCGCTGTGAATGAGCGCGAGGCACAGAGCGGGAATCAACCGGTGCAGACAAACGGGGAAACGCATGCGCCAGTGTCCGAGCCGGACATCGTTTCGTCAAACGACAAAACGCGCCTGCGGCGGGCGTGCCTGCGGCGGGCGTGCCTGCGGCGAGTGAACGGGTGGGCGCGCGGCTGCGGCCTAAAGATCCTCGTCGTAGAATTCCCCCAACGGCCGCGTGAAGGTGTAGTGATAGGGATAATCCACCAGCGTGCGCTTGGCCGCCTCGGTGCCCCGTGCCGGCACGGTGAACGGCAGGCTGACGACATAAACCAATGTGCCCGCCATCAACGCCACCACCCCCAGCGGTCGGCAAACGAATACGTCAGCGACGATGGCCATCGTGTCCTTGCCTGTGCCCGACGGTGTGGCCACGGCTTTGGTTTGGAATAAAAACAGGAACGCCAATGCTATTGCCCAGATGTGTCTCTGTGTACGCATACCCTCCTCCTTGATTTGTGTTATCTATGAAAAACCGCGCCAAGTCAATCCTGCGGATTGCCGCAGCGCAGTGCCCGCAGTCTTGCAGAAGGGCGCACGCGACGTTACATCCAGTGCGTGCGCAAACCTGACCGGACTTGGGAGATGGCCTGCCACCTCTCAGCCTTGGTACTCTTGACGCGCCTGCCACTGGGCAACGTCTGGGGACCGCTCGTGGTGTGGCTCCTGCGCCGCAACGCCGCACCCACGGTGGATCAACACGGACGCGAGGCGCTCAATTTCCAACTCACGATGACCCTCGTGTTCGTCGCGCTGTCGCTGCTGGCATTTGGGTTCGGCAAACTGCCCGGTACACTGCACCACGCCGAGGGAGTGATGTGGGTTTGCATGCGCGCGTGGGAACTCACCAATCTCTGGTTCATCATCAAGGCCGCGTTCAAAGTCGGCCAAGATGAGCCGTTCAAATATCCGTTCGCCTGGCGTATCATCCCTGCCTGAACTGCGCGCAGGTGAGATTGCGGCGCGACGCCGGCAGCTATTCTCAGGTGCGCAGCGAGTCGGGCATCACCGCTTCGCCCCAACAACACTTTGCGTCTCCTCAAAAATAACTAGCCACCGCCGAGCGCCTTGCGCAAAGTCCCGCGCATGTTGGAAGGCAAAACGGCAATGCGGATCGGCATCATCGGCGGCGGCTTGATGGGGCGCGAAGCCGCCAGCGCGTTTGGCCGCTGGTTTGTGCTGAACGACATGCCCGTGCGCGCCGAGCTGGTCGCCGTGTGCGATTTGCAGGACTCGTTGCTGGATTGGTTCAAAGGCGTGCCCACCGTCCGCCTGCTCACCAAGGATCACAAAGAGTTGCTGGCCTCGCCCGCCGTGGACGTGGTGTACGTGGCCGTGCCGCACAATCTGCATGAGTCGCTTTACCTCGACGTACTTCGCGCGGGAAAAGATTTACTGGCGGAGAAACCCTTTGGCATCGACCTCGCCGCCGCGCGCTCCATCCGCGATGCTGCGGCCAAGAGCGGACGGTTTGTGCGTTGCAGTTCGGAGTTTCCATTCATGCCCGGCACGCAGCGCGTCCTTCAAGCCGTGCAGGCGGCCAAGCTCGGTCGGCTTCTGGAAATCCGTTGCGGCTTCCATCACTCCAGCGATCTGGATCCGACCAAGCCCATCAATTGGAAGCGGCAAAATAAATTCTGCGGCGAGATCGGCGTGATGGGAGACCTCGGCATGCACACCGTGCACGTGCCGCTGCGGCTGGGCTGGAAACCGCGCCGTGTGTACGCGCAGTTGCAGAAGATTTATACGCAGCGCCCCGATGGCAAAGGCGGCATGGCTGCGTGCGACACGTGGGACAACGCGATGTTGCACACCGATGTGCTGGTGGACGGCCACGAGGTGCCGATGCGGCTGGAACAAAAACGGCTGGCCCCCGGCGAGATGAACACGTGGTACATCGAAGTGCTCGGCACCGAGGGCGGCGTGAAGTTCAGCACGAAAGAGCCGAAGACGCTTTGGACTTTCGCGCGCGGCAAGGAACAGGTTTGGCAACGGACCGACCTCGGCCATCAAATGGCGTTCCCCACCATCACCGGCGGGATTTTCGAGACGGGCTTCCCCGACTGCTTCTTGCAGATGTGGGCGGCGTACGCGGCGGAACGGGCTGGCACACTCGGCAACCGCTTCGGTTGCGCGACGCCCGATGAAGCCGTGGCCAGCCACGAAATCTTCGCCGCCGCACTGCAATCGCACGCCGAGAAACGCGCCGTGGAATTGGCGTAAGCCAAGTCCGCTACGCGTCCCCGTTACTCCGCCAAGAACGTCACGTCGCCCGATTTCAGGCTGAGCGCTTTGGGCAGCGACTGCGCATCCAACCGCAGCACGATGCGATGCCGCCCCGCAGTGAGCGTGGACTGAAACGCCTCGCTTGCGCGCAGCGGTTTTCCATCCAGCCACGCCTGCGTTTGAACACCCTTGGGCAATTGGAATCGCGCGACACCGGCTTTGCTCAACTCAAACTCCGTGCCGACGAGCACACTGGCCAATCCGATGTGGATGCCCACGCGCGTGATCTCCTGCAAATCTTCCAGCGCGAGATGACCCGCCACGCGCGCCGGCAACGTGTGCCAGCCCGCGTTGTCGCCCATGCCCAACTCGGCGTTGGACCACGTCTTGGAAAAATCCGCCGCGACAATCTTGTCCACGCCGTGCTGCTCCACGCGGTGCGTTCCCGGCAACACTTTCCACAACCGCGCGACGCCGCCTTTGCTCGCATCGAAATCACCGGGCTTGCCCAGTCGCGACAGGAACGCGATGAGATCATTGCGCTCGGTCTCCGGCAACGTGTCGAGCAACCCCGCCGGCATGAGTGAGGTCTGCGCATTGGCGCGTTTGCGGATGCTGTTCTTCGCCACGCTCACCTGCAGATTTTGCGCGTTGCGCAGAATGACTTCCTGCCCCGTCTCGCGCACGAGGATGCCGTTGTATTCCAGATCGTCCTTCGTCTCGATCGTGATGCCGTGAAACCCTTCCTTGATTTTTGAGTTGGGCAACAGCAGTGACTCGACGAGGTAATCCGACGGCGCGCTCGCGCCGATGCTCGTCATGTCCGGCCCCACCTTTCCGCCCGCGCCGCCGATGCTGTGGCAGAGCACGCAGCCCAACTCCGTGCGGCGATAAACCCGCTCGCCCCGCGCGGGGTCGCCCGATTTGAGCGCCACCTCCGCCATCTCTTTCAATCGCGCCGGCGTGAGTTTGTCCGGCGAGAGAATCGCCAGATTGGAAAGTTTGATGAGCGCGGCGACGAGCGACTGTTCCGGCTGCGCGCTCTCGCGCGCGGCGCGCAGTCCCGCGCTCACCACATGCGCGGGCAACGCGTTTCGTGCGCTGACCTTGTCAGCGAATTGTTTCGCCGCGCCTTTGGTGGCGAGTGTGCCGCGCCAAATCTCCAGCGCCTCCGCGTCCGTCTTCGTCTCCACCATCACGTCCAGCGCGAGGTCGGCGAACTTCGACGGTTGCAGCGAGGCCAGCGTGATGGCGGCCGCGCGGCGCACGGGCGCGGGCGAGGTCTTCTCCGTCATCGGTTGCAACGCGCCGAGCACCGGCGCAATCGCGCCCAGCTCGCGGAACGCGGTGAAGAGTGCGGCGCGGACTTCGCTCGTCGTGTTCGCATCGCCAGCGAGCTTCACCATTTCGGCAAAAGCTGTGCCGGGATTTTTCCATGCGCCGAGCAGATTCACGAAGGCCACGCGCGTGGGGGCATGCGCGGAGGAAAGCAGCGCGATGCCAGTCGCGGCGTCACCGGCGGGTTTCACATTGCGCAACCGCGCGGCAGAGGTGAGCGCGGCGAGGGCGCGCTGAAGCGCTTCATCACTGAAATGATGCGCGGCCGTCTGCTTCCAAAGCTGATCGATCTCCGATTGTCCGCCAGCAGCGCCGATGAGTTCGATCCACGGCCCAGCGCCGTTTTTGGCGAGAGGTTTTCCCGCGAGCGCCTTGGTGAGAAATCCGCTAGCCAACGCAGGCTCGATGGATCTCATGGCGAATTCGAGCTGCTGCTGCTTGGCGGGTGAGTCGGGCGACCACGCGCCCGATTCCAGCGCGGCGAGGAAATGCGGTACGAGGTCGTTGATGGAAAGCCACGCGGCGTAGTCGAGGAACGGGTCTGCGCCGATGGTGTCCATGGCTCCCAAAACCAATTCTGCTGCGCGCGTCGTGGGAATTTTCGCCAGTGCACGCAATGCTTCAACGCGCACGCGCGGGTGTGCGTCGGCGGCATATTGGGCGAGCAGCGTGAGCGCATCGCGCTGCGGAATGGCGGGAGTGCGAGAGACCGCGGGCAGCAGCGTGCTGCCGGAGGCGTCGGTGGTACGCGCCACTTCGGCGGCGGTGGGTTGCGGCCCCCACTCGCTCAACACACGCACGGCGGCGGCGCGGATGCGGCCGTCCTTGGAATTTAACACCGTGCCCAGCAAGAGATGCGCGGGTTGATTGAGCGCTTGATGAATCCAAAGCGCAGCGAGCAGTTGCTTCTCGTCCTTCAATTTCGAGGTCCACGTTTTCAATTCCACATCGGTCACCGCAGCGCCTTTTTCAACGAGCAATCGTGTGGCTTGGGAGGAGTTGAAATGATTGGGCGAGACGAGTTCATCGAGCAGCGCGGCGGTGCTGGCCTTGGCGAGCTGGGGGCTTTTCGTTTGCTTGCCTTTCACGCTCACGCGCCAGATGCGGCCGTGCTCGTGGTCGCGGCGCGGGTCGCGGAAATCCACTTCGCCATGCTGGATGATCGGGTTGCTCCAGTCGGCGATGTAGAGCGCGCCGTCGGGGCCGAGCTTCACGTCGATCGGCCGGAAGGTGTTGTTGGCCGTGCGCAACAGGTCCGTGCCTTGCTTGGTCACGTAGCCTGCGCCTTGTTCATCGACATGGAATGAGGTGACGCGGTTGGCGCGGAAATCGCACGTGACCACGCGGCCTTGCCAGTCGGCGGGGAAATGCGTGCTGCGGATGAGTTCGATGCTGGCGAACTTGGGATAGTTGCCGGGACTGATGCTCTGCAGCTCGCGCCGGAGCCGTGCGTAGGTGAAATAAGTTGCGCCGGGCATCGCCCAGTTGATGCCTTTGAAGCCCGCGCCGTCGGTGACGAACGATTGGCCGAAGTCATCGAACTGATGTCCCCACGCGTTGACCCAGCCGCGGAAGGGCACGTCCAATTCCAGCGTGCGCGTGTCCAGCCGCAGCACGCCGCCGGAACGCAGACGCACCACGCCGTGCGGCGTCTCGATTTCGCTGCGCGTGTAGATGGATTGATTCATCCACAGGCGACCGTCCGGCCCCCAACGCAACGTGTGCAGATTGTGATGCGTGTCCTCCGTGCCGAAACTGGAGAGCACGATGCGGCGCACATCGGCCTTGCCGTCGCCGTTGGTGTCTTTGAGATGCAGTAGCTCGGTGCTCTGCGCGACATACACGCCGCCGTCGCCGGGCGCGAGTCCCGTGGGGATGAGCAGGCCATCGGCAAAAACCGTGGCCTTGTCCGCGCGGCCGCCGCCGTTGGAATCTTCGAGGACGATGATTTTATCGTGCGCCGCTTGCCCGGGTTCGATTTGCGGATAGACCTCGCTGCTGGCCACCCACAGGCGGCCCTTCGGGTCGAAGTTCATCTGGATGGGTTTTGCGAGCAGCGGATTCTCCGCCCACAGCGTGACCTCGAAACCCTCGGCCACGGTGAACTCCGGCTTCGGCTGCGGCGTGA
Organism: Pedosphaera sp.; assembly: GCA_009695465.1. Taxonomy (GTDB): domain Bacteria; phylum Verrucomicrobiota; class Verrucomicrobiia; order Limisphaerales; family UBA1100; genus SYLI01. The sequence continues at coordinate 2,291 of SIAW01000105.1, read as the reverse complement.
GTCTGGCCGCAGCGGGTTTGTTCAAAAGTTTGGCGGGCTGCAGTTCCGGGCCGGGCTTGTAGTTCGCGTCGCCGAGGTGTTTGCACAGCTCGCGGATTTTCTTTTCCTCCACCTCGATGAGCGGATCAAACTTCGGCATCTCGACCGCGTTGTTGCCCTGCTCACGTTTCCGGAAGCCGAAGATATAAGCCATGTTCGCCGGGCGCGACCGGTGGAAGAAGAACTCGTTCTTGCGCAGGATGACTGCGTGGAGAGCATCAGCGGTGCTTCCCAACACTCGCGATTCAAATTGATCAACGGAAGCATCGAACAACGCATTTGCAATCGCCCGCGACAACATGAGGTAACCTGCGGAGTTGAGATGGATGCCGTTGTCGGTGATCTTGGTGCGGTCGGTAACTTGCGTGGGCACGCCGTTCTTATAGGTAGCCTCAATATCCGCCGGCTGTCTGCGGCCAACCACGCTGCCGAGATCAGTCGGCTTGGCCAGCGGAATGAATGGAACCTTGCGGCTCGAGGCGACCGCACGAATCGCTTCGGTGTAAGCAGCGATGCGGACATTCGCCGCATCTGGCTTTGCAAGACCCTTGTGCCACTCGTGGGGAATAGGCCCCAACAACACCAACCGGCAGCCCGGCGAAATCTTCTCCATCGTATCGAGCAGGCGCTCGTAGTCCGCCTTGAATTTCGCCAAGCCCGCTTCGCCCGCGAACGACGCCGCCATGCCATAACCAATGAACGCCACCGTCGGCTTGGCCTCTGCGATTTGCTTCTGCAACAACGCCCAGCCTTCCCCCGCCGGTTCATTGCCCGCTTGACCGAGCGAAAGTCCGAGGCGCGATTCGCCACTCGGCAGATCCGCGCTCCAACCCAGATTGCGGAAAGTGACGTTGCGATCCGGGAAACGCGTCGTGAGCATCAGCTCGATCCAGCCGTGATGCTGCTCGCGCTCCATCAACGTGTCGCCGATAAACACCACGCGGTCGCCGTTCTTCAGCTCGAACGGCGCCGCAGACAGCACGCCCAAAGACGCAACAAAAACCCAAACCGCAAAGAGGAGTCGCATGCGGCGAACTATGCCCATCCCCCATTTCCTTGCCACGCCAAAAAGTGGCAGGCTGCAATCTGCGCCCGATTAGAACTCGATACCCCAGCCAACGCTCAGCCAGAAGTTCGGGGCTTCACCGCGCGTGGTCGTGTTGGCCATCACCGAAAGTGTGCCGCCTGCCACTCCTGTTTCCACGCCCACACCAAAGCGCATCCAGTCGCGCTTGTAGGTTGCCCCTACCAAGTCAAACGAGGAAAGCCCCAGCAGTTGGCCCGACACCCGCGACCCATGCTTCTCGAAGCGATGCACCCCTTCCACCAGCCCAAGCAGCTTGGTCGAACCTCCCACCGGATACTCCGCCTCGCTGCCAATCCGGATCTCCGTGGCAGAATCGTTGCGCGCATTGAATTGCGCCGGGAATCCGCCCCCGGTCTCCGTGAAGGCTTTGGAGTGCGTTTTCATGTATGAAAACTCGCTGTACGGACTCAACCCCAAGCGGCCCCACTTGATCCCATTATCCAATTGCAACCGGCCCAGCAACCCCCACGTCGCCGTCGGCAGGCGGCCGTTTGAGGCATCGAGCAATCCGGCATTGATGTAACCGCGCCGGATCTTCGCTGTGCCATCGCTGTAAAACCCGCTGAAGACACCCCAGAGCGGGCCCGCCAATTGGGTCATCGTGGTCAATTCCGCATAGTCACCCTGCGATGCCATGGCGCCGCTGTCGGACAGTTTCTGGTCGCCCCACGTATGGCCCAGCGCGAGGTTCGCCTGTGCCCGCCCAAAATTATGGCTGGCCCCCAATTCCGCCAACGACATGGTACCATCGTTGGCCCCGTGGTTGTTCTGTCCGATGTCCCCAAGTGACCACACCCCGCTCTTGCCCGTCGCCACCCGTCGCGAAAGCGGCCGGCTATGCGCGCCGTGCGTTGCCAGACTGCCTGCATCCAGTGACACCCCCGGCGTGCCGCCGGCCTCGGCGAGGGAGCTTGAAAGTTTATCCAACGTGATGAGGCCGTCGCCATGACGGGCGATGTAGGACTCGCCAGTATTGAGTTGGCCCAACACCACTTTGCCATCGCTAGAGATGCCAAGGGCGTACTTCGTCGTGAAGCCCGGCTGGACCGTGGCGCCGGTACCGGTCAACCAGTCCTCAACGCTCTGCATCGTACCCCCGTTCCAACGGAAACCGCGGTCAACCAGAGTGCCAGCTACAGTAACCGTGGACCAGCCCACCACCGTG
>SIAW01000104.1 GCA_009695465.1 Pedosphaera sp. | reverse complement strand
CTTTGGCGTCGGCCAGCCGTTCCATCTGGCAATTGTAACAGGCGAGGTTGAACGGGATCGTCCATTCCTTGGGGAACCGTTGCTCGACACTTTCCAAAATGACCATCGCCGCCACCAAGCCGCCGCCGCCCGCCACGCGCCGTGTGGCGCAGGCCAAGTGCAGCCAGAAGCCCGGCTCCTCGGGGAAGTCGCGGCACAACGCCTCGGCGGCCGCGCGGCCTTGCGCCCAATCACCACCGGCGATCCACGCGTCCAGCCACGCCGCGCGCACAAACGGATGCGCTTGCAACTCCGGGCGGATGCGCCGCAATTCGATGTAAGCCTCCGGCGCGTTGCGCAGGCCCACCCAGCCTTGCGCGGCCTCCCAATAATGAAGATCGGGCGGCGGCAATGGTTGCGCATCGGTTCCGTGGCGACTATCTGGCACGCGGTGATTCTTTTCAGTTTTCTTCCATTCGCCAACCACATAAATTCGTGCGTCCCGCATGAACACCACGCCGATCGAGATTGCGCAGTCCCTCGTCCGCCTGCCCAGCATTAATCCGCAGTACGATTCCGCCAGTGCCGGCGAGGGTGCCGTGGTGGATTGGCTGGAACAGTGGGGCCGCGCAAACGGCTTTGCGCCCGTGCGCCAGTCCGTGTTGCCGGGGCGCGAGAATCTTTTGCTGACGTTGCACAACGGCGCCGGCCCGCATCTGCTGCTCAACGGCCACTCGGACACTGTCGGCACGGCCGGCATGTCCATCAATCCCTTCGGCGGCGACGTGCGGCAAGGCCGCCTGTGGGGGCGCGGCGCTGCGGACATGAAAGGCCCGGTGGCCTGCATGCTTGGCGCACTGCTGCGACTGCGCGAGCGCCGTGCGGACTGGCGCGGCACAGTCACCTTCGGTTGCGTGGCCGATGAGGAGTACAAATATCGCGGCATCCTCGCGCTGCTCGATCAGTCCATCGCGTACGATTTTGCCGTGGTGGGCGAGCCGACGGGGCTGCGCGTGGTGCGCGGTTGCAAGGGTAGCTTTCGTTTCGCGGTGCGCACGCGCGGTCGCGCCGCGCACAGCAGCGAGCCGCACAAAGGCCGCAATGCCATCGTCGGCATGGCGCGGGTCATCCCAGCGCTCGCCGAATTCTTTGACACCGGTCTGCGCGCCTTCGCGCGAGAAGGGTTTGGAACGAGCACCGGCTCCATCGGCCTCATCGAGGGCGGCAGCGGCATCAACATCGTGCCCGACCAGTGCAGCGTGCAGATTGATATCCGCACGGTGCCCGGACAGGATTGTCAGGCGGCCTACGCGGCATTGCAGTCGCACGTGCGAGCGCGAGCGGGCGCGCTCGACGGCGTGGCGCTGGAGTTTGATGAGCCGCCGCCGCATTTTAGTCCCGCCTTTGAAACGGCCGATGCCCACGCGCTGGTGCGCACGGCGTGTTCATTGGCCGGACAGACGGCGTCCGATGTCGTGCCCTTTGGCTGCGACGCCAGCAAGATCGCCGCGCGCGGCATTCCCAGTATCATCCTTGGCCCCGGCGACATCGCGCAGGCGCACACGGCCGATGAATCCATTGGCCTTGACGAACTGGAGGCCGGCGAGGCGGCGTACATCCAACTGGCCTTGTCACTCTTGAAACCTCAATCCTGATACTGCTCTCATGCTGACCCCGCAAAACCGGCTGCGCGATTTCCCCGCGCTGGCCCACATGGCCTATCTCAACACCGCCGCCGAGAGCATCCCGCCGCTCTGCACGCACGAGGCCATCGCGCAATACGTGCGCGACAAGAACGCGGGCATGCGCGGGCGCGTCGCGCATTACGCGGCGGTGGAGCGCTGCCGCGACATCAGCGCGCGCCTGTTGGGCCTCGCGCCGGAAGAAGTGTCGTTCTGCTCGTGCAGTTCTGAGGCGTACAACCTGCTCGCCAGCGCGCTGCAGTTGCAGTCGCACGACGAGGTGATTATCACCGACCTGGATTTCCCTGCTGGCGCAACGGTGTGGCTGAACACGCCGACCCCGCCCCTCACGCGGTTGTGGCGCGCGCAGCAGGGCGCGCTGCGGACGGCGGATCTGCTGCCGCTGCTCAACGAGCGCACGCGGCTGGTGCAAGTTTCCCTTGTCAGTTTTCTCAACGGGCACCGGCTGGACTGGACGCCGTTCATCCGCGCCGTGCGCGAGGTCGCACCGCGCGCGCTGGTCTCGGTGGACATCACGCAGGCACTGGGCCGCGTGGTGGTGGACTGCGCGGGGGCCGACTGTTTAATTTCCAGCACGCACAAATGGACGCTGGGCATCCACGGCGGTTGCGTGGTGGGGATTCCCAAACATCGCGCGCAGGCACTGACCACGCGCGCAGGCGGCTGGTACCATCTGGAAAATGCGTTTGCCCCCGACCGCTTCGAGCGCGCGGTGGGCAAGCTGGGCGCAGCCAGTTACTCGGTGGGCATGCCCAATTTCGTGGCGTTGTACGCGCTCAACGCTTCGCTGCGATATCTCGCGGACATCGGCGTGGCCAACATCGCCGCGCACGCCGATCCGTTGGTGCTGCGGTTGGAGGCGGGACTGCGCGCGCTGGGCTTGCAGCCGATGGTCGCGCAGGATCCGCAACAGTGCAGCGGCATCCTTGCCTTGCAGATGGATCGCAGCGCCGAGGTACACGCCGCGCTGGAAGCCGCCGAGGTGCATGTGATGCACAACGCGGGGCGGTTGCGCATGGCGGTGCATGGCTATAACACCGCCGAGGACGTGGCGCGCTGTCTGGAAATCTTCGGGAAATTTGCGAAGTGAAGCTGCGCGCAGCTTCATGTCAGATCACATGCCCATGATCTGGTAGCCGCAGTCCACGTAGAGCACCTGCCCGGTGATGGCGGCGGCGCCGTCGCTGGCAAGGAACGCGCCCGTGCGGCCCAGTTCTTCCGGCAGCACGTTGCGCTTGAGCGGCGCGTGCGCCTCGTAGTGCGCGAGCATGTCGGAGAAGCCGGCGATGCCGCGCGCGGCCAGCGTGTTCACCGGACCGGCAGAGATGCAGTTGACGCGGATTTTCTTTGGGCCCAAATCGTAGGCGAGGTATCGGGTGCTGGCTTCCAGCGCGGCTTTGGCCACGCCCATCACGTTGTAGTGCGGTACCACTTTTTCTGCGCCGTAATAGCTCATGGCCACGATGCTGCCGCCGTTTGTCATCAACGGCGCCGCGCCGCGCGCCAGTGCGACGAGCGAGTAGGCGCTGACATCGTGCGCCACGCGGAAGGCCTCGCGGGTGGTGCTGACGAAGTCGCCTTCCAGCGCTGCCTTGGGCGCAAACGCCACCGAGTGCAGCAGCAAATCCAGCCGCCCGCCGAAGTGCGCGCCCACTTCGTTGAACACCCGCTCGATGTGGTCGTCGCGCGTCACGTCGCATTCGGTCAGCAACGTCTGCGGGCCGAACGTGCTGGCCAATTGCTCCACGTTGTCCTTGAGCCGCTCGCCCTGATACGTGAACGCCAGCTCGGCGCCCGCCTCTTGCCACGCCTGCGCGATGGCCCACGCGATGGAGCGTTTGTTGGCGACGCCGAAGATCACTCCCTTTTTGCCGGTTAATTCACCCATGATTTGTGCGCCGCAAGCAGTAGGTGAAAAGGCGGGGGGCGGCAATGCGGAAAACACCCGCGCCCGTCTCAGCGCGAGGCGCGCAGGCGCATCAGGCTCAACGCAGCCAAGCCCACGACCATCAGCCCAGCGACAGCCCACGCGCCGCTCTGCGGTTGGCTCGGCAGGAAGTGCAGCGTGAGCGCCGCCAGCGCGGGGCCGAGGCAAATCCCCGCGCCGATCGCCGCCTCGTGCATGCCGCCGTGCTCGCCTTTGGCTTCGCCCACGTCCATCGCGTAAAAGAGCGACGAGTAATAGATGAGTCCCGCCGAACAGCCGAAGACGGCCTGCGCCGCCGCCAGCGCCCACAAAGATTGCGCGAGCATCAGCACGCCGAAGCTGCCCAGCAATCCCACGTACGCCGCGAGCAACCAACGAAACCGGTAATGCCAGCCCGTCCACTGCCACAACACCGCGAATGCTGCGAGGCGCACGAAAAACCAGATGGACCAAAACATTCCCGCCTGCGCGTTGTCCAGTCCCAGCGCGCGCGACCGCTGTGGCACGGCCGCCAGCATGGTGTTGATGGCGATGTACGCGAAGGGGATGGCCAGCCACACCATTTTCAAGAACACCTGCGGCGACACTTTCTGTTTGAACGCTGCGGCCTCCGGCACATGCGGTTCCGGCGGCGTGTGCCCGGCTTGCGCGTGAGCCGTGCGCACGCCCGGCGCGATAAAAACAAGCACCGCTAATTGCAGCAGGTGCAGTCCGGCGGGCAGCCAGTAGAGGGAGTGCGGCCCGAGGTGCTTGATCAGTGTGCCGCCCGAGCAAAAGGCCAGTGCGCCCACGGCCGCCCAGATCACGTTGTATAATCCGACACGCCGCGCGACGCCTGCGCGCGTCTCGTTCTCGCTGACCACCGCCTCGATAATCGGCCACGTCAGACATTGCGCGACGGTCCAGCCCACCATCGCGATGATCTGCACCGCGCAGTTCGTCGGCCAGAAACTTGCCAGCAACAACACGCCCGCCATGCCGGCGAAACCCAACCGCAGCGCCGTCAGATAACCCTGCCGCTGGCCGAAGCGCCCGCCCGCCCACGCAGCGCCCGTGTAAATCAACCCGTGCAACGCCAAGCACAGCAGGCTCTCTTGCTGGCCAAACCCGAATTGGTCGCGCAGATGGAAGAGGAGGTATTGAAAATACAGCGTGCAGGCAAAGGCGTTGAGCCCTTCCAATACATGTACCCAAGTTTTGGTGGCGGCGACGGTCATCCTCCTCGACGCGCCAGCGTTGCGAGCACGCGGGGGGATGTCCAGCGGATTTGGGTTTCCGCCACGCCGCCCTTGGGCTAGCGTGCCGGCGATGAGATGGATCGCCGTCCTCGTGAGTTTAAGCCTGTGGCTGCACGCTGCTGCTGCGGAGCCGCCCGCGCCCTCTGCGCCGGGATTGCCCGATGGCACCGGCGGGCTGGCCGCGATGCTCAAGCTTTTGGAAGGGCAAAAGCCGTTCACGGCGAAGATGGATTTGCGCTTGTTGGGCGTGGGCGATCAGGAAGTGATGGTCTCGCAGATGGCCTTTGCGTACCGCGACGGCATGGCGCGGCTGGACGTGGATGTGGCCAAGATGCAGAGTGAAAAGCTGACGCCACAAGTCATCGCGGCGATGCGCACGCTCAAGCTCGATCAATCCATCGCATGCCTGTTGCCCAAGCAAAATACGCTGCGCACCATTTACCCCGGACTGCGCGCCTACTGCGACATGCCCATGCCGCCGCGCGATGCGGCGGTGTTCAACGCGAAGCTGAAAATCGCCATCACCCCCGATGGCACTGAAAAAATCTTGGGCCTCGCTTGCCAGCGCCAGCGCGTGACGTTGACCCCCGAGAAAGGCGAGCCTATCAAACTGCGCGTGTGGCGGGCCGAGGCGTTGGACGCCTTGCCCGTGCAGTACGAGATGCCCGAGGGGCGTTTCAAGGCGCGCCTGTTGTTGTCCAATCTGCAATGGACGCCGCCGGAGCTGTCAGACTTTGCCCCGCCCAACGGGCACCGCAAATTCCCCTCACTGCAGGCGCTGCTCAAGGAAGCCAAAAGCCAAGTGCCGGCCCCCAAGAAATAATCGCGGCGCGATGCGGATCACCAACCTGAATCCCGCCGACGAGATCGGCGCCAGCGCATGGCTCGTGGAGATGGACGGCCACCGTCTGCTGCTCGACGCGGGCATGCACCCCAAACGCGACGGGCGCGAGGCGTTGCCTCTTTTTGACACCGTCGCGGCGCTGAAAGTGGACGCCATCGCGCTCTCCCACTGCCACCACGACCACGTGGGCGCGCTGCCGGTGGCGCTGCGACATTTCCCGGAGGCCCGCGTGTTCGTGCCGGAGCAAAGTTATTTCCTGCTCCCGCGCGTGCTGCACAACTCGGTGAACGTGATGAAGCGCCAGAAGGTGGAGCTGCAGATCGCCGAGTACCCGCTCTTTGACCATCGCGAGGTGGAGCGGCTCTCCGCGGTGTTCCAGGCCTGTCGCTACCGGCAAGTGGTGGAGTGGGGCGTGCCGCCGCACAAACGCGCGGGCCGCATGCCGACGCTGGAATTTTTCGATGCCGGCCACGTGCTCGGCTCCGCAGGCGTGCTGGTGCGCGGACGCAAGGAAACTTTATTTTACACCGGCGACGTGTGTTTCGCCGCGCAGACGCTCTTGAGCGGCGCGCGCTTTGAAGATGTGCGCGCTGACGTGTTGCTCATGGAAACCACGCGAGGCGCCACCGCGACGCCCAAAGGCTTCACGCGTGAGGCTGAGCTGGAGCGGCTGCGTGCGGCCATCGCAGCAGCGTTGGCTCGCGGGGCCTGCGTCCTCCTGCCCGCCTTCGCGCTGGGTCGTACGCAGGAATTGATGGCGTGGCTGGCGCTGCAGATGCGCGAGGGCCATCTGCCGCGGCGCAAGATCCACATCGGCGGACTGGGCCGCGTGTTCACGGAGATCTACGACCAGCACGCGCATCGCACCGAGCGGCTGCATCCGGGACTGGTCTTGCAAGACTCGCTGGAGCTGGACGTGTTGGAGGCGGGCGATGCCGCGCGGATGTCGTTGACGGGCGGTAAAATCTTTCTGGTCACCGCCGGGATGATGACCGAGCACACGCCCGCACACGATTTGGCCGCGCGCATGATGGGCGACGCGAGCCAGTGCATCTTTTTTGTCGGGTACGCCGATCCGGATTCGCCCGGCGGCCGGCTCAAGGCCAGCAAGGCCGGGCGCGCGTTTCATTTCAGTGATTCGACGGGCAAGCAAGTGCGTCGTTGCCAGATCCAGACCTTCGATCTCTCTGCGCATGCGCAGCGGGAAGAGCTGGTGGATTTCGCTGCGGGGCTGGCGCCGCGCGCGGTGGTGCTGGGCCACGGCGATCCCGCCGCACGGCAGTGGGTGGCGGAGCAAGTGCAGGAACGCTTGCCGCGCGCGAACGTGTTGCAGCCTGCGCCGGGCGCGGAGCTGTCGCTGTAATCATCGCCGTGAGGCTGATTTGGATTTGACGAACGGCCCAATCGGAGGGATGGATTTAGGGGCGTCCCGCGCAGTCCCGCTCATGCAAGCCACCTCGGCCAACCCACGTCGCCGCACTATAGCGGGCGGCTTTACCCTCATCGAAATGATGGGCGCGGTGTCGTTGCTGGCGTTGTTGGTGGGGATTTTCTATTCCTGCTGGACGGCGATGCTGCATTCGGCGCGCTCGGGCGTGGATGCGGCGGCGCATATCCAGCGCGAGCGCGTGGCATTGGAGCACGTGGCGCGCGCACTCGGCGGGGCGCTGATGGTGCAGAGCGGCGAGGACTGGCATCGGTTCGACGCGCGCACGGAGGCGGGCTTCTCGCAGTTGAGCTTTGTGACCAGCCGCCCGGAAGATCGCGCCAGCGCCAATGGCATGCGGTTTGAGCGCGTGACGCTGGCCGTGGACCCGGTGCCCGGGGGCAAGGGACATCAGCTCGTGCGGCGCGTGTCCTCCGCGGTGACGCACTTGGCCAACCCGGTCGTGCAGCAGACGGTGCTGGCGCAGGGGGTGCGCCAGTTCCAAGTGTTGTACCCGGCAGAATCGGGGGGTTGGACGCCGCACTGGCCGCGCGCTGATCTCTTGCCAGAACGCGCGCGCATCTTGATTGCGCTGGAAGGAAAGGCCGCGCCGTCTCCGCGCACGCGCGAGGTGCTGCTCGCGGCCACGGGTTTTACCCACGCCGTCGTGGAGGAGGCGCACACCACGCTGCGCGCCGAGCAATTCGTCGAGCGCGGTTTCCCTGTCAACAAAGGCCGCTTCGTGTTCATCATTGATAAGTCCGGCAGCATGGCCAGCAAAGACGTGCTGCCGGATCGGCTGACGGCGGCCAAGCAAGCGGTGATGGCGTCGCTGCAACAGCTCGCGCCGGAGGACGAGTTTTTCATCTACTTCTACGACCGGGAATTTGAGGGCATGCCCGCGCTGTCCGCCCTGCCCGCCACGCCGGAGAATGTGCTGGCGATGCGCAACTGGGTGGAGTCGCACGAGGCGCGTGGCGGCACGGATCCCGCCGGGGTTTTGCAGGCGGCGTTTGAACACCAGCCCACGGACATCTGGCTGATGAGCGACGGCGTCTTCTCGCGCGCGGTACTGACGTTGGCGGATGAGTTGAACCCGTCGCGCGCGGTGAAGATCAACACGGCGGCCTTTGGTTCCGCGGCCTTTTCAAGCCATCGCGTCTTGAAACAACTCTCCGCGCAACACGGAGGCGTTTTCCTTCTCGTCACCGCGCAATTGCCGGTGCCGTGAGGGCAAAAGAAAAACCGCCTTGTTTGCACAAGGCGGCTCCGGGCGTTCTGCCCTGTTGAAATTGTTTACCGCTTGCCGGCCCCGCGTGCGGCCCCGCGCAGTTTGCTCGCTGTCCCAGCAGCCTTCTTGGCCACACCACTGCCCTCTTTCTTGGCACCCTCTTTCTTGCCGGAGCTTCCGCCCTCTTTTTTATTGCCTCCCTCTTTTTTGCCGTCGCCGTCAGCGGCAGCGAAGAGACACAGCGGGGCGAAGGAGAGGAGGAAAATCAACGTGAGCTTCTTCATAGTGTGTGGAAAGTAATTTGGGTTCTCAATCTGCACAACTGTTTATTTGAAGTTTCTCGTTATTGGATTTTGGGTGCCGTTTGCCCAATCGGGCAGGTCGCTAGTTGCCGCGCCGCGTGCCGCGCAGCGTGGCTCGCGTGCCGCTGTTGTTGGTGCGGGACTGGCTGCTTGCCGAAGTTGAGCGGCTGCTGTTCTTGCGTGCGACACCGTTGGCTCTGCCGAGGGTGCCGCTGGAGCTGCCACTGGAAGACCCGCCCGCTTCCCCTGCCCAAGCCACCAACGGTGGCGCCGCCAAGAGGGCGGCCAGTAAAAATTTCATCGGCACTTTCATTCGC
>SIAW01000103.1 GCA_009695465.1 Pedosphaera sp. | reverse complement strand
TTGACCCGGATCAACTGCCTGCCCCCACGCCGCGCCTCGTTGACTTCACCAAGGACATCCTGCCCATCCTGCGCAAGCACTGCATCGGCTGTCACGGCGCGGAGAAACAAAAGAGCAGCCTGCGTTTGGATGTCAAAGAGCTGGCGCTGCAAGGCGGCGAGATGGGCAAGGGCATCCTGCCGGGCAACAGCGCGGGCAGCCCGCTGATCCATTTCGTGTCCGGGCTGGACGAGGAAGTCGTGATGCCGCCCGAAGGTCCGCGACTGGCCAAGGAGCAAGTGTCGCTGTTGCGCGCGTGGATCGATCAAGGCGCGGACTGGCCCGAAGCCGCGAGTGTCAAGGTGGCCGATCCCAAACAGCATTGGGCGTTCGTGCCTTTGCGCCGACCTGCCACGCCGCCGGTGGCAGATTCCAAATCCGAAATCCGAAATCCCATCGATGCTTTTATCGTGGCCAAGCTCAACGAAAAGGGGCTGAGGCAATCGGCCGAATCGGACCGGCGCACGTTGATCCGGCGGCTTTACTTCGATCTCATCGGGCTGCCGCCAACGCCAGAGGAGGCGGCGGCGTTTCTCGCCGACAAAGATCCGCGCGCTTACGAGAAGCTCGTGGACAAACTGCTCGCCTCGCCGCGTTACGGCGAGCGTTGGGCGCGGCATTGGCTCGATGTCGTGCGGTTCGCCGAGAGCAATGGTTTTGAGACGAACGGTGAACGCAAGAATGCGTGGCCGTATCGCGACTGGGTCATCCGCGCTTTCAACGACGATAAGTCTTACGACCGCTTCATCGCCGAGCAACTCGCCGGTGACACGCTCGGTGCGGATGAGGCCACCGGTTTCATTGTCGGCGGCGCGACGGACTTGGTGAAGTCACCCGATCCGGTGCTCACCGCCAATCAGCGCGCCGATGAGTTGCACGACATGGTGAGCACGACCAGCAGCGCGTTCCTCGGTCTGACCACCGGCTGCGCGCGTTGCCACGACCACAAGTTCGATCCCATCGCGATGACCGATTACTACGCGATGGTCGCGTGCTTCGCGGGTGTTCAACATGGCGAGCGCGCGTTGAAGCCGTCCAACTTCGCCGAGGTGCAAGCCAAGTCCGATGCGCTGCGCCGCGAACTGGTTCCCATTGAACTCAAGCTCGCGCAGTTTGATCCCCTCGCGCATCCCGCGCGCACGCTCATCCTTCACACCGACGACGCCAAACACACCGCGCCGCTTTTGCCGTCGAAAGGCCCGGCCGCAAAATATCCCGACGGCCTCGAACGTGGTCAGTCCGGCGACACCGGCAACGCGACGCGCCTGCCGACGTTGGGCAACGGCTATCTTTACTGGGATCAAGTCGCGGGGAAAAACGTCTTCGCGTGGTCGCCGCAAGTGACGGGCCGTTTCCGCATCTGGCTTTCGTGGGGCGGCGGCTACGAGGCGCACGCGAAGGACGCCCGCTATTTTCTCGATCGCGATGGCGACGCCGCCACGACGGGCGATCAAGTTGAGATCGCTCGTGCGGACCACCAGAAATTCGCGGATGGCACTGGCGCCGTCCCCGAGCAACGCCAGTGGAGCGGCTTCTTCGACGCGGGCAGCCACGAGTTGTTGCCCGCCAGCAAAGTTTTCCTGCGCGGCAGTGCGTCCGGCAAATACGTGAGCGCCGACGTGGCCGTCTTCCAAGAAGAACGCAACAAGCCGTTGCACAGCGCGGCGACTCCATCACTGCGCCTGCCGGTCACACGCGGAAAGAACATCGAGCGCTTTGCCGCAGTGGAGGCGAAGTTTCTGCGCTTCACCATCGCCGAAACCACGCAATTGGAACCGTGCATTGATGAGATGGAGGTGTTCACCGCTGACTCTGCGCCGCGCAACATCGCCCTCGCAAGCGCCGGGGCGAAGGCGACCGCCTCGAGCGTTTATCCGGACAACGCATTCCACAAACTCGAGCATCTCAACGACGGACTTTACGGCAACGAGCGGAGCTGGATTTCCAATGAGCGCGGCAAGGGCTGGGTGCAGATCGAGTTTGCGAAGATGGAGAAGGTGGATCGCGTCGCGTGGAGCCGCGACCGCGACAATGTGCCGCGCTACAACGACCGGCTCGCGACGCGTTATCGCATCGAGATCTCGCGCGACGGCGCGGCGTGGCAGACGGTGGCGACCTCGGATGACCGGCTGGTGTTCAACACCAAAGTGCCCGGCGGCGTCATCTACGCCGCAGGCGCCATGACGCCCGCCGAAGCGGGGCAACTCGCGGAGTTGATCGCCACGCGCAAAAAACTGGAGTCGGGCATCGCGGTCGTCACGACGTCCCCATCAATTTATGCAGGCCGATTCGTGAAGCCGGGCGACACGTTTCGCATGAATCGCGGCGACCCGATGCAGCCGCGCGAAAAGATTGCAGCAGGCGTGCTGGCGAAATTCGGCGCGAAGGTTCCCGCCTCCGCGGACGCGCCGGATCCGGAGCGGCGACTGACATTGGCCAAGTGGATCGCCTCGCCGGAACATCCGCTCACCGCGCGCGTGTGGGTGAATCGCCTGTGGCATCATCATTTTGGCACGGGCATCGTGGACACGCCCAGCGATTTTGGATTGAACGGCGGCCGGCCCACGCATCGCGAGTTGCTCGATTGGCTGGCGAGCGAATTCATCGCGCGCGGTTGGAGCGTGAAAGCGATGCACCGGCTCATCGTCACCAGCGCGACGTACCGGCAATCCAGCGCGAGCCACGCGGCGGGAGTGGCGGCGGATGCGGGCGCGCGTTTGCTGTGGCGCTTTCCGCCGCGCCGCATGGAGGCGGAGTCCTTGCGCGACGCCATGCTGGTGGTGAGCGGCAAGCTGGATTTGAAAATGGGCGGGCCGGGCTTTGATCTCTTCGAGCCGAACGGCAACTATGTGAAAGTTTACAACTCGAAGCGCGAGTTCGGTCCGGCAGAATTTCGCCGCATGGTTTATCAATCCAAACCGCGCACGGAACTGGACGACACCTTCGGCGTGTTTGACTGCCCGGATGCGGGACAGGTCACGCCCAAGCGCACGAGCAGCACGACGCCGTTGCAGGCGCTCAATTTGTTGAACAGCCCGTTCGCCATTCAGCAGGCGCAGTTCTTCGCCGAGCGCGTGGAACGCGAAGCGGGCAAGGACGCGGGCGGACAAGTGAAGCGCGCCTTCCAGATTATCTTCACGCGCGATCCGGCGGCGGATGAATTGGCGGCGGGGATCAAGCTGGTGCAAACGCACGGAGTGGCGGCGCTGTGCCGCGCGTTGTTCAACGCAAACGAATTTCTCTCCACGAACTAAGATGAACCCGACAGCGATGCGGCAGCTTGGCGATGGCCTTGTGGATCGGCGCGACTTTCTGCGCTGGGGCGGCATGGGATTGGGCGGCGTGGCGCTCGCGTCGTTGCTGGCGGAGCAGCGGTTGTCGGCGGGAGACAAGTCGCCCATCCGGCCGGTGATTGATTCGTCGCGACCGTACGCACCGCGTCAGCCGCACTTCGCGCCCAAGGCCAAGCGGGTGCTGATGATTTTCTGCACGGGCGCGTTGAGCCATCTGGACACGTTTGACTTCAAGCCGGAGTTGGTGAAGCGACACGACACGCCGATGCCCGGTCAGGACAAGCTCATCACGTTTCAAGGCGAGAACGGCAACCTTGTCAAACCACTGTGGGAATTTCGCCCGCGCGGACAGTGCGGAAAGATGACGAGCGATCTGCTGCCCAGCCTCGGCGCGTTGGCGGATGACATGTGTTTCATCCACTCGATGACTGGCAAATCCAACACGCACGGCCCGGCGGAAAGCCAGATGAGCACGGGCTTCATCCTCGACGGTTTTCCCAGCATGGGCGCGTGGGTGAGCTACGCACTCGGCAGCGAAACGCAAAACCTGCCCTCGTATGTGGCGATCCCCGATCCGCGCGGCGTGCCGCAAATCAGCACGCGGCAATGGGCGTCGGCATTTCTTCCGGCGGCGTATCAGGGCACGCCGTTCAACGCGGACAAGCCCATCGCCAATCTCGCGCGCCCCGCGTCCATCAGTGAAAACGGCGACATCGCCACGCGCGACTTCGTGAAGCTCCTCAACGAACGGCATCTGGCCCAGCACCCCGGCGATGGCGAACTTTCCGCGCGCATCGCCAGCTACGAACTGGCGGCGCGCATGCAACTCGCCGCTGCGGAGGTCGGCAACCTGCGCGGCGAAAGCGCGGCGACACTGGAGAATTACGGCGCCAACGACGCGAACAAAAACAAGGCGGGCTTCGCCAAGAACTGCGTGCTCGCGCGGCGACTGCTCGAACGCGGCGTGCGATTCGTCCAGCTCTTCAACGGGGCCTACGCGATGGGCGAAGGCGTCGGCAACTGGGACGGACACAGGACCATCGCCAACCAATATCCCACCCACGCGGCGATCCTCGATCAGCCGTGCGCCGCGTTGCTGCGCGATTTGAAATCGCGCGGGTTGCTGGCGGACACGCTCGTCGCCTTTGTCACCGAGTTCGGGCGCATGCCGACTTTTCAGAAAGGTGCCAATGGCCGCGATCATAACCCGAAAGGATTCACGATCTGGCTGGCGGGCGCGGGCGTGCGGGCCGGCACCAGCCACGGCGCGACGGATGCGTTCGGATATCAAGCTGTCGAGAACGCCGCGACGATTTACGATCTGCACGCGACGCTGCTGCACTTGCTGGGAATCAACCACGAGCAACTGAGCTACTATCACAACGGCATCGAGCGCCGCCTCACCGACGTCCACGGCGAAGTGATCCGCCCTGTGCTGGCGTAGGATTGCCACGCTGCACGGCTCGGCCTAGCTTGGCGCATGGCCCACGTGAAAAACTTTGGCGCCGTCGGCGACGGCAAACACGACGACACGCAGTCGCTGCAGCATGCGTTGGACACGGGCGAACGGCTGGTCGTATTCCCGCGCGGTGTTTATCGCCTCACCCGGCCGTTGGTGGTGGATCTGGATAAGGTCGGCCTCACAGGAATCACCGGCGATGGCGGCACGGCCACATTGTTGATGGACGGCCCGGGACCGGCACTGCGATTGATCGGCGCGCACGGCGGCACAGCGGATCCTCTTTCAGTG
The DNA here is from genome assembly GCA_009695465.1 of Pedosphaera sp. Classification (GTDB taxonomy): domain Bacteria; phylum Verrucomicrobiota; class Verrucomicrobiia; order Limisphaerales; family UBA1100; genus SYLI01. Next base: position 4,048 of record SIAW01000103.1, on the reverse strand, counting down.
AAGCCGGCGGTCTGGGCGCGGCAACGCATGCCCACGGTGAGTGGCCTCGAGATTGTCGGCGCGCACGACGAGGCGGTGGGCATCGAACTCAACGGCACGATGCAGGCCACGCTCACCGGATTGCTCATCCGCCAGTGCCGCTACGGTGTTCATCTGATCGGGCGCAACCGAAACCTGCTGCTCTCGCACTCGCACATTTACCACGGGCGTGGGCCAGCCATCGGTGTTTATTTCGACGGGGTCAATCTGCATCAGGCGAACATCGTCGGCTGCCACATCAGCTATCACGCGCATGCGGGCATCAAGATTGCGCGCAGCGAGATTCGCAATCTGCAGATCACCGGCTGTGACATCGAGTACAACTTCGATCCTGCCGCGCAGGATTCCGCCGATGTGTGGATTGATTCGCGCGCGGGTACGGTGCGCGAGGGCACCATCGCCTCCTGTACCATTCAGGCCAAGTACAGTCCCGGCGGCTGCAACGTGCGCATGGAAGGCGGCGAGAAGGAGCAGTCCACCGATGCGGGCCTGTGGACCATCACGGGCAATGTCATCCAGAGTCAGCACACAAATCTTTTGCTGCGCCGTTGCCGTGGCGTGGTGGTCACGGGCAATTCTTTCTGCTCGGCCGAGCATCGTTCCATCGTTGTGGATCGCTGTCGCAACGTTGCGGTGGGCGTCAACACGATTGATTACAATCCTGATTATCCGGGCGCGCGCACCGATGGCGTCGTCGTAACGCGCAGCGCGGGCATCGCGTTGAACGGGCTCAACATCGAGTCCTGCCGCGCGGGCGATGCGGACAGTGGCGGGCCAATCGAAGTGGCCGAGAGCGAAGACATCACCGTGGCCAATTGCCAGATTCTCGCGCCCGTGCACCGCGGCATCCATCTGCATCGCGTGCAACGCGCGGTGGTGAACGGCTGTTTGGTGCGCGATCGGCGTACGCCGCCGCAATTGCTGGAGTCGGTGCTGCTCAGCAATTCATCCGATGTGGAACTGAGCGGCAACCTGCTGGAAAAAGGCCAGCACGGCACGGTGCGCCGCAAGTGAAGTCTCAATGAAACTTATTTCACCGCGCCATCGCTGGGCTTCTCGGGACTGTGAAACCAACGCCACAGCGAACCGACCGGATCATAGTGCTTGTCCACCACGCGTTCCTTGAGCGGGATGATGGCGTTGTCGGTAATGGTGATGTGCTCGGGGCACACCTTCGTGCAGCACTTGGTGATGTTGCAGTAGCCGATGCCGTGCGCGTCCTTGAGATCGGTGGTGCGATCCTCCACATCCAGCGGGTGCATCTCCAGCGCCGCGGCGTACACCAGAAGACGCGGGCCGATGAACTCGTCATGCTTGCGATGATCGCGCAACACGTGGCAGACGTTCTGGCAAAGAAAACACTCGATGCACTTGCGGAATTCCTGCACGCGATCCACGTCCGTCTGCGCCATGCGCCACGTGCCGTCGGCGGCGTCGGGCTTGCGCGGCTTGAACGGTTTGATCTTCTTTTTGGCCTCGAAATTCCACGAGACATCCACCACCAGATCGCGCATGGGCTTGAACGCCTGCATGGGCCGGATGGTAACGGCCGCGCCGGGCGGCGTCTCCGCCAGCACATCGTTCATGCGCGTCATGCACATGAGCCGCGGATGGCCGTTAACCTCCGCGCCGCACGAACCGCATTTGCCGGCCTTGCAATTCCAGCGGCAGGCCAAGTCATTGGCTGACTCCGCTTGGATTTGATGCACGGCATCGAGCACCACCAATCCCTCGGTGATCTCGGTGGCGTACTCCTTAAATTCACCCGTCGCGTCGCCGCGCCAAATCTTGAAGTTCACCCGTCCCATTATTTGTTCTCCTCAACGACTTTCTTGAGATCGTCGCGCAACGGCATTACCGGCGCTTTCTCCACGACCATCTCGCCGTCTTTGCCGCGACGAACAACCAAGTTGTACTTGCCCCACTCGTCGACCTTGTCGGGAAAATCCTCGCGTGTATGCGCGCCACGACTTTCTTTGCGCTCCAACGCCGCGCGCGCAGAAATCTCGCTGACGGTGAGCAGGCACTTGAGATCCAACGCCGTGTGCCAGCCCGGATTGTATTCGCGATTGCCGTACGCGCTCGCTTTGTCGGCACGCGCCTGCAGTTTGGCAATCTCCCCGACAGCCTCGTGCAATTCCAATTCCTGCCGCACGATGCCGACCTTCGCCTGCATCATCTCCTGCAAATCCTGCTGGATCAGATAGGGGTTTTCGCCCGCGTCGCGATGCATCGGCTCCAACGCCTTCATGGCAGCGGTGTCCACGGCCAGCGGATCCAATTTTCCAGCGCCGTGTTCTTTGGCAAACTTCGCAGCACTCGCGCCTGCGCGTTTGCCAAACACGAGCAGGTCGGAAAGTGAATTACCGCCGAGCCGATTGGCGCCATGCAATCCTGCCGCGCATTCGCCCGCCGCAAAAAGTCCGGGCACGGTGGACATCTGCGTGTCGCCCTCCACGCGCACGCCGCCCATCACGTAGTGCGTGGTGGGGCCGACTTCCATCGGTTCGCGGGTGATGTCGATGTTGGCCAGTTGCATGAACTGGTGGTACATGCTGGGCAATTTCTTTTTGATGTGCTCGGTGGCGTTGGGGAAGTGCTCCTTGATCCACGAGATGTCCAGATACACGCCGCCGTGAGGCGAGCCGCGCCCTTCGCGTACCTCGCGCCGGATGCAGCGCGCCACGTGATCGCGCGTGAGCAACTCCGGCGGGCGTCGCGCATTTTTATCACCCATGACGTAGCGCCACCCTTCCTCGGGCGTATCGGAGGTGGATTTCTTGTAGTTGTCGGGGATGTCGCTGAACATGAACCGCTCCCCCTTGCTGTTCTTGAGCACCCCGCCCTCACCGCGCACGCCTTCGGTGACGAGGATGCCGCGCACACTCGGCGGCCACACCATGCCGGTGGGATGGAACTGGATGAACTCCATGTCCATCAAATCCGCGCCCGCGTGATACGCCAGTGAATGACCGTCGCCGGTGTATTCCCAACTGTTGCTGGTGATCTTGAATGCGCGCCCGATGCCGCCGGTGGCCAGCACGATGGCCTTGGCTTTGAACACCCGGAACCGGCCGCGCTCGCGGTCGTAGCCAAAAGCCCCCACGACACGGTCGCCCTCTTTGAGCAGATCCACGATCGTGCATTCCATGTGGACATCAATGCCCTGATGGATGCCGTGATCTTGCAACGTGCGGATCATCTCCAAACCGGTGCGATCGCCCACGTGCGCCAAGCGCGGATAGGCGTGCCCACCAAAATTGCGTTGCAGGATGCGCCCGTCGTGTGTGCGATCGAACAGCGCGCCCCACGATTCCAGTTCATGCACACAGGCCGGTGCTTCTTTGGCGTGCAGCTCGGCCATGCGCGAGTTGTTGAGATATTGCCCGCCGCGCATGGTGTCGGCGAAATGGATCTTCCATGAATCGCGCTCGTCCACATTGGCCAGCGCGGCAGCCAGTCCGCCCTCGGCCATCACGGTGTGCGCTTTTCCCAAAAGTGATTTACAGACGAGGCCGACGGAAACCCCGGCCGCTGCCGCCTCAATCGCCGCGCGCAGCCCAGCGCCACCAGCGCCGATCACCAGCACGTCGTGTTCGTGTGTCTGATATTCTCCCATGTCGTTCCTCGATTCCTAAAACAGGCGGACATCCTTCCAAGTCCCGCTGGCGCACATCCAGACGTAAAGATCGGTGAAGCCCACCCAGAAAAGACTGCACCACGCCCAGATCATGTGGCGGGAGTTGAGTTGAGTAACGCAGTTGTAACACTGATTGCGCCCGGGCGTCTGCGAGAGTTCATCGGATCCGCCGCCCACCAAGTGCCGCGCCGAGTGGCAACCAAACGTGTAGCCGCCCAGCAAGAGCGCGTTGATGGCGAGCACAAGCGTGCCTGCGCTCACCCCAAAATGTTCGATGCCGTCCTTGGTGTACCAGCACGCCAAGTAGGCGTCATGCAACAGCAGCCCGATGAAGATTGCCGCGACATAGAAAAAATAGCGGTGGATGTT
>SIAW01000102.1 GCA_009695465.1 Pedosphaera sp. | reverse complement strand
TTGATCACAAAATTGTTCCAGACATTCTCGATGGCGATTTTCACGCCGAGATCTTTTGCGACGGGCACGGCCTTTTTGATTTCCGCGACGCAGCGTTTGAAGCAGTCGTCGTAGTTGACCTTCTCATTCACGACGCCGGGCACGAGCAGCACACTCGTGGCGCCATAGGCCTTGGCATCTTCCATCGAAAGCACGAGTCCCTGAAAGCCAACGCGCCGCGTGGGTTCTTCGGCCGCCGAGAGCGGCTTGGCCCAGTGCGTGTGGCAGCAGACGCTCGCGGCGGTGAGTCCGGTCTCCTTCATCGCGGCGATCACATCCGCGCGGTCCATGCCGCCGTTGGGTTCCACGCCCTCGAAGCCGGCGGCTTTCACCAGCTTCATCTTTTCCAACACATTGCCCTTCACGCCGACGGTGCCCCACATGATGGCCTTCTTGATGGCGCGTTTACTGATCGCCTTGTCAGCGAAGAGCGATGGAGTGACGAGGGTGCCCGCAGCAAAGGCGGCGCTGGTGGCGAGGAATTGGCGGCGTGTGGTGTTCATGATTTCCATTGGTGTGCGGCGACGACTTCCTTGGCGCCGGGACGGGCGACGGGCGGCGGCTGGTGCTTGCCCGATTTCCAATCAATGTCTTTCGGGAACAAATCTTCCTGCGAATTCAACGCCATGTCCCACGTGACCTGCTGGCCGGTGTAGGCGGCCATGCGGCCCATGATGGCCATCATCGTGCTGGTACACATGCGCGCGCCATCGTTGATGGGCTGGCCGTCGCGGATGCTCGCGTACATCTCGTCGTGTTCCACTTGATACATGTTGGCCTGGCGCCCTTCGTAACGCCAGAGGCCAGCCTTGTTCTGGATGGTCACGTTGCCGCGGGAAATCTCCGCGCGCCCTTCGGAGCCGAGGATGTAATCGTTGTTCTCGCCGTAACAGCCGGTCTGCTGACGGCATCCCAGAAACGCGCGCACGCCGTTTTCAAAAAGGTAATTGGCCTCGATGTGATCGTAGATGTTGCCGGAGTGATTGGGCTGTTGCCGTCCGCCCACCGCCACGCAACTCAACGGCGGCGCGTCTTTCATCACCCAGCCCACCTTGTCCACGCTGTGCACGGCCTGCTCCACCAATCCGTCGCCGCAAGTCCACACGAAGTTGTACCAGTTGCGCACCTGCCACTCGATGTCGCTCCACTCGGCCTGCCGCGCGGTGTCTGCGGGCATCGGCTTCACGGGCGAGGTGTAATAAGTGGCGTACACCGAGCGCACTTCGCCGATCTCGCCGTTATGGATGCGCTTGTAAAATTCGCGCCGCGCGTAGTCGTAGCGCCAGCAAAAGCCCGCCACCACGGCCAGTCCCTTTTTCTTGGCCAACTCCACGCTCTGCATCACCGAACGCAGACCGGGCGCATCGGTCGCCATCGGTTTTTCCAGGAAGACATGTTTGCCCGCCTCGACTGCGGCCTTGAAATGCAGCGGACGAAACCCCGGCGGCGTCGTGAGAATCACCACGTCCACACCGCTCTCGATGACTTTCTGATACGCATCCAGTCCCGAAAACTTGCGGGTCTCCGGCACGGTCACTTTGTCGCCGTGCGCCTTCTCAAAAATCTTCAGCGCGGTGTCCACTTGGCTGCGCAGCACATCGCCCATCGCCCATAACTGCACGTTGCTGTCGGCGCGCAATGCCTGATCGGCAGCGCCATTGCCGCGCCCACCGCAGCCGATGAAACCGATCTTGAGCTTGCGACTGTCGGGCTTGCCGAATGTGACGGTGGGAAAGGCCAGACTGCTGGCGGCAGCGGCCACCGCAGAGGTCTTGATAAAATCGCGACGGTTGGATTGCGGTGTGTCTTTCATGTTGGATTTGGATTCTTCGCGGCCTCGGCGCATTCAGGTTCTCTACGCGCGCCTCAAGTCCACCCGTGCGGCGTGATGGTAGCGGCTGTGCCGGGCATGGCCACTGGGCGCACGGGGAGTTTCATATCCCAGTCCAGCTTGTCCGGGCCAAGTTGTTCTTTGGAGTTGAGCGCCATTTCCCACGTCACCCTTTGGCCGGTGTACGCGGCCATGCGCGCCATGATGCCCGCGAGCGTGGTTTTGATCATGCGATCGCCGGTGTTGATGGGCTGCCCGTCGCGGATGGCGGCGTACATCTCGTCGTGCTCGGTCTGGTAGCCGTCGTTGACGCGGCCGTCCCAGCGCCATTTGAGTTTGCCCTCATCCACAAAGACGTGGTGCTTGCGCCCGCTCTCGCCGTAGTACATGCCTTTGCTGCCAAAGACGCGGTCGAACACGCCGTTCTCGCAGTTGTCCATCTGCCGGCAGAAATGGTAGCCCTGCGTGCTGTCGGCCCACTGATATTCCACGGCGAAATGGTCGTAGATGTTGCCGTACTCCGCGTCCACGCGCACCTGCCGCCCGCCGGAGGCCACGCAGGAGGCCGGCGGCTGATCGTTCTTGGCCCACATCAATTTGTCGATGCTGTGCACGGCCTGCTCCACGACATGATCGCCGGAGAGCCAGTTGAAATAATACCAGCGGCGCAACTGCCACTCCAGATCGGTCTTGGTGTTCTGCCGATTCCACTCCGCGTAACGCTGCCGGGCGTTGTTGTTGTAATTGGAATACACGGCGCGCACCTCGCCCAGTTCGCCGTCGAGGATGCGCTTGAACGTGTCGCGCTGCGAATACGTCCAGCGCCACACATAACCGTCCACGATGGACGTGCCCTGCTTCTTGGCCTTCTCGATGGACGCCATCACCGAGCGCACGCCCGGCCCGTCCACCGCCATCGGTTTCTCGCAGAAAACATGTTTGCCCGCATCCACCGCCGCCTTGATGTGCTGCGGCCGGAACCCCGGCGGCGTCGTCAGCAGCACCACATCCACGCCGCTCTCGATCACCTTTTGATACGCGTCCAGCCCGGCGAACTGGCGATTGCCCAAGCTCATCTTGCCCTCATGCAACGCCTTGATCTGCTGCACGCCTTTGTCCAACTGATTCTGAAACGCATCCGCCACCGACCACAGCTCAATGTTGCTGTCGGCCTTCAACGCCTGATTGATCGCGCCGGAACCGCGCCCGCCGCAGCCCACCCAGCCGATCTTGAGCTTGCGACTGTCGGGCTTGCCGAAGGTGACGCTGGGGAACGCCAAGCTGCTGGCGGCGGCGGCCACCGCAGAGGTCTTGATGAATTGGCGACGGGAGGCGTGGGGGGCGATGTTTTCCATGATCGGGTTTGTGTGGAAAGCTGCGCCGAAAACTAGGCGCACCGTCCCACAGCGTCAAGCGTGCAGGACGCGCTGCGAGCGGGCGCTCATTTCTTTTTCTGTGCGGCGGCCTGCGCCTCGGCGTGGCACTTGTCGGCCACGTCGGCGAGTTGCATCAAGAATTCCTCGCGCCGCTCCTCCGGCAGCGCCGAGAGGATGCGCAGTTGCAGGTGGGCGGCGATGTCGCGCAGCTCCGTGAATTTGCGGCGGCCGGCCGTGCGCAACAGGATGCGATTGGCGCGGCGATCGGTCTCGTGCGGGCGCCGCTCCAGCCAGCCGTTGTTTTCCATGCGCTCAACGAGCGCGCCGACGGTGTTGGGATCGCTGCTGATCGCGTGCGTCAATTCGCTTTGCGTGATGCCTTGGCGCGGGGTCTCGTGCAACGTGCGCAGCACGGTGTATTGGTCGGGCGTGGCCCCGGCGTGAACGATGCTGCGGCGAAAGGCTTGGTTGAGTCCGTACCACGCGCGGCGCATCAGCAGCGGCAGGCGCTTGCGCTCGGGCGAATCCACGGGCAACGCAGCGTACTCGGCAGGCGCAATGGGTGCAGCGGGCGCGAGGGGCGAGGCGGGTGTTTTTCGAGGAGGCATGGGCGGGTGTTGCGGGTGTTTTGGGGTGGGCACGCGATTGTACGTACAGGTAATTTTTGGTTTGCTATTCCACAAAGGTAAAGTCATTAGTGGCCGTCCATCCGTTTTTCGGTTGAGCGGATGCCATGTTAGTCATGTTGTTGCGATGAAAAGACACGTTATTCTTTCCTTGGCGATGGTCATTGGTGTGTGCGCCTTGGCCTGTTGTTCGCCCAAAGTAGATGCGCCCGCGCCGAGCGGCAGCGCTCCCACTCCCCCGCCGCCCATCCCCGCGCCGGGCACAACGAACGCGGAGCCCGCCAAGAAAATCACGGGCTGGCTCAACTGGCGCGGACCGCATCAGAACGGCTTGTCCAACGAGAAAGGTCTGCCCACCAAGCTGGAGGTCGGCGGCAAAAATCAACTGTGGACCTACGAGATTTCCGGGCGCGGCCAGCCGGTCATCGCCAACGGCCGCGTGTACGCGTGGGGCTATCGCGGTGACGGTCCGAATTTGCAGGAGGTGCTGCTCTGCCTCAACGAGGCCGACGGCAAGTTGATCTGGGAATTTGCCTACGGCGATTATCTGAGCGACACGGTGTACAGCCGCTATTCCGTGGGCAGTCCGACGATTGATCCGGAGACGGGCAACATCCATCTGATGAGCACCAACGGCGGTGTGTACTGCTTTTCGCCAGAGGGCAAAGTGCTGTGGCAGTATTCGCTGATGGAGCGGTTTGGCCGGTTGACCTTCCCCAACGGACGCACCGGCGCGGCGGTGGTGGATGGCGACATCGTCATCACCCGCGGCGTGACAAGTTACTGGGGCGCGGATGGTCCGGCGCGCGACCGCTTTTACGCCTTCGACAAACGCACCGGCGCACCGGTGTGGAGCAGCACGCCGGGTATCGAGCCCAAAGACAGTTCCTTCTCCACGCCTGTGCTGGCCAACATTGACGGGCGCCGCGTGTTCTTCGCGGGCACCGGCTGCGGCAACGTGGCGTGCATTGACGCGCGCACGGGCCAACCGCTTTGGCGTTTTCAGCTTTCCGCAGGCGGCGTGAACTGCTCCGTGCTCGTGCAGGACGACATCGTCGTGGCCATTCACGGACAAGAGAACGTGGATTCCTCCGAGGAAGGCCGCATGGTCGGCATTCGCATGCCCGCCAAGTTGCCCGCGCCGGGTGAGCCGATGCTGATTTTGGGCAAGGACGACGAGGCGTGGCGGCATCCCTATTCCATGTTCACCAGCTCGGCCACGCTGGCCAATGGCCGCGTCTATCAAGTGACCAAGACGGGCGAACTGGTGAGTATCGAGGCCAAGACCGGCAAACTTTATTTCGCCAAGAAAATGGAGAACGGCCAGTTGCACGCCTCGCCGCTGTCGGCCGATGGCAAGTTGTACGTGGGCTTCCCCAACGGCGCTTTCTACATCCTCAATCCGAAAGATGACGGCGTGGACGTGGTGGACAAATCCCAACTCGAAGGCGAGTGCTTGGGCCAGCCCACCGCGTGGAACGGCAAACTCTACATCCACACTTCCAAGCGTTTGTACTGCTTTGGCAAGGCGGCGGGCGATCAACCCACGGCCACGTTGCTGGCGCCGGCGCCGCGCCCGGCTGATTCCAAACCCTTCGCACTGCAGATCGTGCCCAGCGACGTGTTGCTGCGCCCGAGCGAGTCGGCCAAGTTCAGCGTGAACACCATTGATCAGTACGGCAATGTGCTGGAGAAAAATGTGAAGGCCACGTTTGCGTCTTACATTCCTCCCACAGCGCTCGTCAAAGCTGAGATGAACGGCACCGTGGACGCTGACGGCACACTCGTGGCCAGCAGCGCCAATACACCCAGTGCCGGTGCCTTCAAAGCCACGGCGGGCGATCTGAGCGGGCTGTGCCGCGGCCGCGTGTTGCCCAAATTGCCCTACGCGCAGGACTTCGAGAAATTTGCACTGGTCGGCACCAATGTGGTGGACGGTGCGCGCATTGGTTTTCCGCCGTTGCCGTGGATTGGCGCGCGGCTCAAATGGGAAGTGCGAGAGATGGAGGGCAACAAGGTGCTGGCCAAGACGCTCGACAATCTGCTTTTCCAGCGCGCCATCACGTTCATCGCGCCGGAGTCCAGCAATTACACCGTGCAAGCCGATGTGATGACCGATGGCAATCGCCGCACGCGCAGCAACGTGGGGCTGATCAACCAGCGCTACTTCATCACGCTCATCGGCAATCAACAGATCCTCGAGGTCAGCTCCAACCACGAACGCGTGAAGGAATCAGTGCCCTTCACGTGGGCGCCCAACAAATGGTACTGCCTGAAGAGCCGCGTGGACGTCGCGGCCGATGGCACGGGCACCGTCCGCGCCAAGGCATGGGCCAAAGGCGAGCCGGAGCCGGAAGCCTGGACCCTCGAGGTCAAACACCAGTTCGCTCACCAGTCCGGCGCGCCGGGCCTCATCGGGTTCTCCCCGCAAAGCCTGTTCCGCGTGTACGTGGACAACATCTCCATCAATAACAACTGATCAGAGAAATCATCCGCCATGAAAATCCGTTTCATCCTTCCCGCATTCGCCCTCGCCGCCTCCTTTGTGCAGGCTGAAGACTGGCCCGTGTGGGGACGCAACAGCAGCCGCAACTCGTACTCGCCCGCCAAAGGTGCGCCCACGAGTTTTGAACCCGGTAAATTCAAGAAAGGCACCGAGGAAGTGGACTTGGCGACCACCAAGAACATCAAGTGGGTGGCCAAGCTGGGCTCGCAAGCCTACGGCAACACCACCGTCTCCGGCGGCAAGGTGTTTATCGGCACCAACAACGAATCGCCCCGCGACAAGGCCCACGTGGGCGACCGCGGCATCGTGTATTGCCTGGACGAAGTCACCGGCAAATTGCTCTGGCAATTGACGGTGCCCAAGCTCGGCGCCGGCAAGGTCAGCGACTGGGAATATCTGGGCATCTGCTCCTCGCCCGCCGTGGAAGGCAATCGCGTTTACGTGGTGACCAACCGCTGCGAAATCATCTGTCTGGATACCGCCGGTATGGCGGACGGCAATCAAGGCGTGCAGGACGAAGCCAAGTACACCGCCGTCCCCGGCAAGCCGCCCGTCGCGCCCGGCCCGACCGACGCGGACATCATCTGGCGTTATGACATGCGCCAGGAACTGGGCGTGTTCCCGCACAACATCGCCAGCTCCTCGGTGCTCATCCACGGCGACCTGCTTTTCTGCGTCACCTCCAACGGACAAGACTGGAGCCATCTGAACATCCCGCAGCCGCTGGCGCCGTGCATCATCGCGCTGAACAAGAAGGACGGCACGCTGGCCGCCGAGGAGGCCGAGAAGATTGGCGAACGGATCCTGCACTGCAACTGGTCCAGCCCCTCCGCCGGCAAGGTCAACGGCAAGGACGCCATTTTCTTCGGCGCAGGCGACGGTTCGCTCTACGCGTTTGACACCACCTTCGTTAAGGACAAGGAAGACATCAGCGTCTTCAAAAAGCTGTGGAGCTTGGACTGCATCCCCGCCTCGTATCGCAAGGACAAGAATGGCAAGCTGCTCAAGTATCCTGCGTCGGAAGGCCCCAGCGAGATCATCGCCACGCCGGTGTATTACAACGAGCACGTGTACGTGGCCATCGGACAAGACCCGGAGCACGGCGAAGGCGTGGGCAATCTGGTTTGCGTCAACGCCAACACCGGAAAGCCGGTGTGGAACTACGAGAAGATCCAGCGCACCATCTCCACCTGCGCGATTGACCCAGTGTCGGGCCTGTTGTTCGCGGTGGATTACACCGGCTTCGTCCATTGCCTCGATGCCAAGACCGGCCAAGCGCACTGGGTGTACGACATGAAGGCGCACATGTGGTCCAGCCCATTTGTGGCCGACGGCAAGGTGTACGTGGGCGACGAGGACGGCGATCTGGTGGTCCTGCCCACGCGCAAGGATTTCAATCCCAAGAAGGACGCCGTGGTGTTCGAGACGAACATGCTGGTGCCGATTTATTCGACGCCCATCCTCGCCAACGGCACGCTCTACATCGGCACACAGACCCATCTCTACGCCATCACCGACACCAAGAAGACCGCCGCCGCCAAGTAAGCGCGCCGCACCTTTCATTCGTTGCTCGATATGAGATCATTTGCCGTTGCGTTGTTGGTGTCGCTGGGTTGGCTTTCCCACGACTGGTTTTTGTGGGACGAAGCCCTCGCGCCTTTCGGCATCCCTGCCGGGTTGGCGTATCACCTCTTTCTCACGCTGGCCATCGCGGGCGCGTGGGCTTGGGCATTTCAATCCCTCTGGCCGCGCGCTCATGACCTTTGGGCTGATAGCGGCAGTGGCGGTGGCGATCGCCACTCGCAACATCGGCGCGGCGGTCGTCGTCGCAATCGTTAAGGTCATTAACCTATCTCCGATTGATGTTCACACTCGCTGTTTCTGCCGCCCCCATCTGGATGGTGCTCGGCGCGCTCTTGGTTCTCTTGGGCTGGCTCTTTTTTAAGGCCCGCTCCATCCCGGGCAACGCCGGGGATTTCTTCACCGGCCATCACCCGCTCGAGTCGGGCGGTCTGTTGGCCGGCATGATTGGCGCCGCGCTCACCGGCTTGGCCATCCCGCACGCCGTGACCCTCTCCAGCCAGCAAGGCATCTCGGTGTTTGGCACCTTGTCCATCGCCGGCGGATTGGTCGGCACGGCTGTCATGTTCTTGGTCGGCCTGAAATTCTGGACGCTCTGTCGGCGCGGCAATCACCTCACGCAGGCGCAGTTTTTTGCCGCGCGCTTTGGCTCGCGCAAGTTGGGCGTCGCCGTCGCCGTCCTATTCTCGTTGCTGTTGTTGCCCTGCCTCGTGGCGGCGTTGGCGGCTGCCGGACATTTCCTTGCCAAGCTCACCGGCATCAGCCCTTGGATTCCCGGCCTGTTCATCGCCATCGCCGCTGCGGCGAGTGTGTGGATGGGCGGCATGCGCGCGGCCAGTCGTTTCACACTGATCTGCGCGGTCGCATTGCTGGCGGCGGGACTACTCGCCACGTTGTACACAGCCCATCGCATCAGCCGTGATGTCGCCAAGAAAGAAGGCAAAGCGTGGTCGGTCGCAGCCAACATCAAACACGCCACAGAGTTGACCGGCGACCAACCGCACGCGCGCGGGTTGCTGGTGATGGGCGTCCATCCAGAGAACGCCAAACAATTTGCCGCCGAACAGAAGGCCCACACCGAAGCGGAAGTGGAGTTGGCCAACGAAAAAGCCGAGTGGCAATTGGGCGGCAAGAAAGGCTCGGAATCGACCCTGCCATCGGAACCCACCGCGCCGAAAAGCACCGTGTCGCACGTCCAATTCCTCTCCGCGCTCTTCCTGCCGCTGGCACTGGGCGTGTTGCCGCAGATGTTCCT
>SIAW01000101.1 GCA_009695465.1 Pedosphaera sp. | reverse complement strand
TCAACAGCACGCGCACGGATTTGGCGGCGCTAAAATCAGAAAGCGCCGGACTTGCCGCCAGCCTTGCGGGTTTGCAAACCACCAAGACCGCCCTCGATAAAGATTTGGCTGCGGCCAAACTAGCAGCGGAGACGGCAAAGGTGGAGTTGCTCAAATCTCAAAAAGACAAAACTGAATTGGCGGCCGCCACCAAGAAGGTTCACGAACTGCAGAAGGAAATTGATACCGTCAATGGATTGATGGAATCGCAGAAGCTGATGCTCGCCGACCGCAAAGCGCAGGTGGATGAATATCTGAAGCTGGGGCTGTCGCCATCGCAGATCACAAAGTTGCAGGAAGACATGCGCCTGCTGCGGGCAGAAGCGACGACGCCCGCGGCAACGACCAATCCCGCTGCCGGTCTCGTGCTGCCGCCACCGCCGTTGCCGCCCGTCACCGCACCGTTGGCAGGCCGAAATCTTGCGCCGGCCAAACAACCCCGAACCCCACTGCCAAAATGAATGCTCGGTTGATTTTCTCTCTCCTCTTGCTCGCAGTCTGCTGCCTGTTGCTTGGCTTCGGCACGGGCTGCACTGGGCTGGATGCGGACAACACCAATTCCCGTTCATGGAACGAGCCGCGCGGCTTTGACCAGTCGCAGGGGTTCAGAGACCCGACACGGGCGCGCTATTAGCCCGCGCCGAGTAGATTCGCGTCGGTGTCGCAATCCAATTCACGCACATGTCGTGCGGCTCGGTCGGTATCGTGTCGAGCACCTGCCAATCAAAAGCGACGCCGAATTTCCAAGCGCCCGTTGTGAGTTCCAAGATGGCGTCGTAATGCGCTTTGCCGCGTCCCAGCCGTTTGCCGCTGGTTGAGAACGCCACGCCGGGCACAAGAACCAGATTGAGCGCCCCCAAGTCTTTGAGCGTGCAGTGCGCCTTGGGCTCGAGGATGCCATATTTGCCGGTGGTCAAATTCGTCTCCAGAACATCAATCTGCGCCGCCTCGTACTGATCTTCGGAATCATTCCATCGCGGCAAATACAGCGCCTTGCCCGCACGCAAGGCGGCGCGCAACAGTGGCGTGATGTCAGGTTCGTCGGGGAGCGGCGCGAAACCCATGATGCAGTGCGCAGACGACCACACCGGCGATTCCAGCACGCGCTGGCACAGCGCAGCCGAGTTCGCCGCGCGCGATGACGCATCAAAACAATTGCGCATCTGACTGCGGATCCTGGCCTTGGCTTCCCGCAAACTCTCACTCATGGCGCTTTGCCTTTCCCCTGCAACTCGCGCCAGAGCCGGAGCCGCTCCTGGATTTTCTTTTCCACACCCTGATCGCTCGGTTCGTAATACTGGCGGTCCACGCCCAGATAATCCTGCGCGACGAAGTGCCCGGAAAAATCGTGCGCGTACTGATAGCCCGCGCCGCTGCCCAGTCGCTGCGCTCCTTTGTAGGAGGCGTCGCGCAGATGCTTGGGCACGGGAATCGTCCGACCCGAGCGCACATCTTCCAGCGCCGCATCAATGGCCTTGTAGGCGCTGTTGCTCTTGAACGCCGTGGCGATGTAAATGGTGGCTTGCGCGATGGGAATGCGCGCTTCCGGCCAGCCCACAAACTCCGCCGCCTGATGCGCCGACGATGCCAGCACCAGCGCCATCGGATCGGCGAGGCCAACATCTTCCGCCGCACAGATCAGGATGCGGCGGGTGATAAAACGCGGATCCTCGCCGGCGTGAATCATCTTGGCCAGCCAGTACAGTGCCGCGTCGGGATCACTGCCGCGCATGGATTTGATGTACGCGGAAATGGTGTCGTAATGCGCGTCGCCATCGCCATCGTACACGATCGCCTTTTTTTGGATGCACTGCTCGGCCACCGGCATGTCGATGCGAGTGATCCCATCCGCGCCGGGCAACGTGGTCATCGCCGCCAGCTCCAGCGAATTGAGCGCCTTGCGCGCATCGCCATCGGCCATCTTGGCCAGATGGGCCAGAGCATCGTCGTCCGCAGCAATCTTGAGATGTCCGAGTCCGCGCTCTGCATCGGCCAACGCGCGGCGCAGCAGCGGAAGGATGTCCGCCTCGGCGAGCGGTTGCAGTTCGAAGATTTGCGAGCGCGAAACCAGCGGCGAGTTGACGAAGAAAAACGGGTTGTGCGTCGTCGCGCCAATCAGCCGCACCACGCCGCCTTCCACATCGGGCAACAGCACGTCCTGTTGGGCTTTGTTGAAGCGGTGGATCTCGTCAATGAACAGCAGCGTGGAACGCCCGCTGTTCTCCAGCCGATTGGCGGCGCCTGCCAACACCCGGCGCATGTCTGCGACGTTGGATTCCACACCGCTCAACCGTTCGAAATGGTTCCGCGTGCGGTGCGCGATGATCTGCGCCAGCGTGGTTTTGCCAGTGCCGGGCGGTCCGTAAAAGATGAGCGACTGGATGCGGTCAGCCTCGATGGCGCGACGCAGCAACATGCCCGGCTTGAGGATGTGCTCTTGCCCGGCGTACTCATCGAGCGTGCGCGGCCGCATGCGTGCGGCCAACGGGGCCGCGCGCGTTACGTCCGCTGGCTCAGCGTGCGGCGCGGGAGTGGGTGAAAAGAACTCCTGTTGCGGCATGCGATGAGCCTATCGGGATTGCCCGTTGCCGACAAAGAAATACCCCGCTAGGAGCCGCGTGAACATGCCCGTGGAACAGTAGTCCAAGGTGGGACCCAACCAATGCTTTGGGAAGTCCAATCAAGGCCTGTCGGCCAGCATCGGAGTCAAGGCCCCTATTATTATGGTTTGCTTCCGGGGCCGTTAATCACGCGTCCCAGCGGGGTAATCCGGAGCCATCTCTGGCAAAGATCAATGCTGCACCGCCAAGCTACAACCGCTGGCGGATTTGCTCAAGTGCGCCTTTCAAGAATTTGCGGCCACGGGCGGTTTGTCGCGCCGTGGGAAAAGCGGCACCGGGGCACCAATCTTATGGCCGGCAGTCAGTCCGCCCCAAGCCGCGCCGGAAAAACTCTGCGCGTCTGCGGGCAGTGCAAGCTGCTCAAAGATGCGCTGGCTGGTGTCGGGCAAAAATGGCTGGATCCAAGTCGCAATGAGCCGGCAACTCTCGGTGAGATTGTAGAGCACCTCGTCGAGGCGCTGGCTCTGCGCAGCGTCCTTCGCCAGCTTGAAGGGCTGCGTCTGATCCACGTACTGGTTCACGCGCGCGATGTAACTCCAGATGCTGATCAACGCGGCTTGCAGTTCGTTGCCGCGAAGTTGCTCGAGCAATGCCGCCTGCGCACGTTGGGCATCGGCGCACAGTTCATCGTGGCGCGCAGGGACCACGCCCGCGCGATAGCGGCCGAGCATCGAGAGTGAACGGTTGATCAGATTGCCCAATCCGTTGGCCAACTCCGCCGTGTAGCGCGCCTCAAATCCTTCCGCGGTCCAATTGCCATCCGGGCCGATGGCCAGTTCGCGCAGCACGTAGTAGCGGAACGCGTCCACGCCCCAGTCATCAATGACCTTCACCGGATCCACCACGTTGCCGGTGCTCTTGCTCATCTTCTGACCGTCCTTTTGCCACCAGCCATGCACGAGAATCTGTTTGGGCAACGCGCGGCCGGCCGCCTTCAACATGATGGGCCAGTACACGGCGTGGAATTTGAGGATGTCCTTGCCGATGACATGCACGTCCGCCGGCCACACCGCCGCTTCTTCGCCGCGCGCCATCGGCACGCTGATGTAATTGACCAGCGCATCGAACCAGACGTAGGTGACGTAGTCCGCGTCGAAGGGCAGGGGAATGCCCCACGCCAGCCGGTTCTTGGGGCGGCTGATGCAGAGATCTTCCAGCTCGTTGTTCTTCAAAAAGCCCAGCACTTCGTTGCAGCGAAAACGCGGCGCGACGAAGTCGGGGTTCGCCTCAATGTAATCAATCAACCACTGCTGATGATGCTTGAGCTTGAAATAGTAATTCTCCTCGCGCAGTTGCGTGACCTCGCCGTACAGCGCATCAAAGGTGCCGTCGGGATTGCGATCGCGCTCGGTGAGAAAGCTCTCCTGCTTGGGCGAATAATAGCCGACGTACTCGCCCTTGTAGAATTCCCCCTGATCGTGCAGTTGCTGAAGAAGGGCCTGCACCACCTGCTTGTGACGCGGCTGCGTGGTGCGCACGAAATCATCGTTGGTGATGCACAGCTTGCCCGCGAACGCCTGCCATGTCTGCGCCAGTTCATCGCAGTAAATCTGCGGCTCCTTGCCGGCAGTAGCGGCGGCTTGCTGCACTTTCTGTCCGTGCTCATCGAGGCCGGTGAGAAAAAAGGACGGCTCGCCCAATGCACGGCGCACGCGGACGATGACATCGGCGACGATCTTCTCGTAGGCATGCCCCAGATGCGGCTCGCCATTGACGTAGTCAATCGCAGTGGTGATGTAGAAGCGCTTGCTCACGGGGCTGGCGTTGTACCGCAGCGCGTCTGCGCCGGCAAGGGCGGGCCGCTTTTTTTTATCGTCAACACGCGGCGAAGTTGGCATTGATGAACTAATGAGCCTGTTGCGGATGCTAGTGATTTTCGCCTGTGCGTTGCTGTTGCACGAGGCTTCCGCCCAGACTTCAACCAAACCAAAGCCCAAGCCCAAAGCACCGCAGACCAAGTGGGACGAGATGGACGTCGGCCCATTCTTCTCCTACGGCTTGGAGGTTTCTGAAAAAGGCAAAACCTGGCGGCCTGCCCTCAAGGGCATCACGATCAAGCTGGGCGGTCAGAACGACGCGGCGGTGTGTTTCGATACCGAACGCCTGCGCTTGGCCGTGGGGTGGCGCGGTGGATTTCTGAAACTTCCCACCGGCCGCGATGGATTGGAGGGCGTGCCGCAGCCCATCGGCGACTTGACCTTCCGCTCCTCCATGATGCCCGGCTGGGCTGGGCCAAAAGGCGAATGGGTGGAACCCGTCCCGCCGAAAACAAAAGGCAACGACGTCTGTTCGTTTGGCCCACTACCGCGCGACTGGGCCAAGTGGCGCGGGCTTTATGTGCATGGCCAGCGCGTGGTTTTGAGTTACAGCGTCGGTGCGGCGCAGGTGCTGGAGAGTCACGATCTGGACGCCGGCACGGGCGCGATCACGCGTTCGATTGAGGTCACACAAGAAAGCGCCACCACACCGCTGACGCTGCTTCTCTGTCAATTGCCCGGTGCGCAGATTGATGAGGCTGCGCAGACCGCCACACTCTTGGAAAAGGACGGCAACGCAACAAGCGTGGCGTTGGCCGGCGCGCGACTCAAGATGGATGCCGACGGTAATCTGCTCGGCGTCATCGAAGCAAAGGATGCGCGCGTGCGCGTGGTGATGTGGCGCGGCCCGCAAACCAAGCTGGCGGCGTTTCACATTTTCGCCAGGGCGAAACCGCAGGCGGTGGCGCTGTCAACTTTCACCAAAGGCGGCCAGGCGCAGTGGGGTGCGCCGCTGCTCACCAAAGGGCAGTTGGGCACGGCCGCCGCGCCGTATGTCGTGGACACCATCACGATCCCCGAAGACAACCCGGTGCGTTCGTGGATTCGCTGCAGTGGTTTTGACTTTTTCAAGGACGGCACCACGGCCGCCATCTGCTCGGTGACGGGCGATGTCTGGTTGGTGAGCGGCATTGATGACACGTTGCAGGAGTTGAAGTGGAAACGGTTTGCCACCGGCCTGTTTCAACCGCTCGGCTTGAAGGTGGTCGGCGAAAAAGTGTACGTGCTGGGCCGCGACCAGATCACGCGACTGCACGATCTCAACAATGATGGCGAGGCTGACTTCTACGAGAACTTCAACAACGATGTCTCCATCACCAACCATTATCACGAGTACTGTCTGAGCCTCGAAACGGACACCGATGGGAATTTCTATTTCATCAAAGGCGGCAATTTGGGGCAGGCGACCATTCCACATCACGGCTGCCTGCTGCGCGTCTCAAAGGACGGCTTGAAGCTGGACAGCATCGCCACGGGCCACCGCGCGCCCAACGGACTGGGCGTGGGGCCTGCCAATGAAATCACCTCCAGCGACAACGAAGGCAACTGGGTGCCCACCTCGCGCATCAACTGGATCAAGCCGGGCGGCTTTTACGGGCACGTCTTCACCGCGCATCGCGAGCCTGCGCCGACGGATTACGACAAGCCGCTGTGTTGGCTGCCGCATCAGATTGATAATTCCAGCGGCGGCCAAGTCTGGGTTGCCGGTGACAAGTGGGGGCCGTTCAAGGGCGACTTGCTGCACATGTCTTATGGGCGTTGCAAGCTCCTCAAGGTGTTCAAAGAGGAAGTGGAGGGGCAAGTGCAGGGCGGCGTCGTGGAGCTTCCGCTGCAGTTTGATTCGGGCATCATGCGCGGCGCGTTCAATCCCCGCGACGGCCAGCTTTATCTTTGCGGATTGCGCGTGTGGCAATCCAGCGGCGCGCGCTACGGCGCATTCCACCGCGTCCGCTACACCGGCAAGGCCGTGCATCTGCCCGCTGCCCTGCATGTGCGCAAGGATGGGCTGGAGATCACCTTCACCACCCCTCTGGATCCCACCAGCGCGGTGGACGATCAGAACTACGCGGTGGACCAATGGAATTATCAATGGTCCAGCGCCTACGGTTCCAAATTGTTTTCCGCAAAAGATCCAGCGCGGGTCGTGGCTGAGAAAAATCAGGGCGCGTTTGGCGGCGACGTCGTGGAGATCAAATCCATCATGCTTTCCGAGGACAAGAAAACGGTGCTCCTGAAAATCCCCGACCTAAAGCCGGTGATGCAGTCGCGCATCCGCCTCAATTTGAAAGCGGCTGACGGCACTGCCATCAAGCATTCCCTCTTCCACACGATCAACCGCGTGCCCAAATAATCATGAACGCCCTGCGATGCTTTGTGCCCGGCCTTGTTCTCTTGGCTGCGTGCGTGACATCGCCCAGCGTCCTTCCTCCATCGGCGTTGTCGGCCGACAATCTGGCCGAGTACAAAACCGTACGCAACGCCATCACAGCGCAGATAACCGCTGCGACTGTTGATATCCGCCGGGTTCCGTACTTTGGTTTTTCAGTCGCGCAAGAAGGAGAAGGGCGGGGGGATCTGCGCGTCACTGCCGTTGCACCCAATTCCCCCGCAGCCAAAGCCAGCATTGCTGTGGGCGATATCGTGCAGACGGTGAACGGCGCTGCTGCAATCACTGCTGAGCAACTGCGGCAGCAGCTCCATTCAAGTTCTCTGGAGAGCAACACGACGTTCAGTCTGCAACGCGCTGGCCGCCTCATCACGGTGGCGGCGCAACCCATCGCTGCCTCGCGCCCGATGCCGCCGCCCGGACTACGCGCCATCATGGGCGTGCAACTGGCTGCGGAGAACGATGGGGTCATCCTGCGCCAAGTGAGCGCAGGTTCCGCCGCGGAAAAGGGTGGGCTGAAAATTGGAGATCTCATTCGCAAGCTGGGCGACCGCGAAATCCGGGCGACAGATGACTATCAATCCTACATGGCACAGCGCCAACCGGGCGACCAAGTGGCGGTGGCCTTCCGTCGCGGCAACGAAGAAAAAATTGTGACCGTCACTTTAGCTCCGGAAACGGAGGCAGAGTTTTCCGCTTCGCCATTTGCCGCCCGCACGTATTGGAAAAAGGAAACCTACCGGCTGGCGGTCATCAGCATTGATTTTGCCGACACCCGGCACAGCAGCCAGATTCCGCCTGCGGCATGGCGCGACGCGCTCTTCAGCACCAACAGCCACACGAAGACCAATGCGACTGGCGCGACTGTGTTTGGTAGCATGCGCGACTACTACGCGGAGTTGTCCTGCGGCAAATTCCATGTCAGTGGCGCCGTGTTTGATTCCATCGAACTCACGCAGAAACGCGCCGACGCTTCGACCGCCGCTACGACTCAAAGCAAAAACGCCTTTCTGTCGTTGGTGCTCGACAAGTTGCTCCAGCGCGATGGGGCCGATGCCTTGAAGGATTTTGATGGACTGGCCTTCATCTACGCCGGCGAACGTTTTCCCACGAGCAACCGTGGCAGTCTGTTTTGGCCGCACCGCGCGACGCTGACTTTCAAAGGCCGGCGACTCCCGTATTTCATCTGCCCGGAAGGCGGGCGGCAGATGGAATCCATCAGCGTTTTCTGTCACGAGTTCGGTCACATGCTCGGGCTGCCCGATTTGTATGCGCGACCGGAGAATCCCGGCTCGGAGGGTTTGGGCGCGTGGTGCGCGATGTCCAACGAGTTGCGTGGCGGCCGGCCGCAACATTTTTCAGCGTGGTGCAAAGAGCAGTTGGGCTGGCTGACGCCCGCCGTGATTGACCCGCGCATTCCGCAAAAGTTGGCGCTCGCCCCGGTGGAGGGCGCCTCGCAGGAATGTTTCAAAGTCTTGCTGCGCCCGGACGGCTCAGAATATTTGCTTTTGGAAAACCGCGCCAAGAAAGGATTCGACACGGGCCTCGCGGGCGAAGGTCTGCTCATCTGGCGCATCGTGGCCAACCGGCCCAGCCTCGAAGAATCGCATGGCGTGGAAGGCCCGACTGGACCGCGCATCCATCTCGCAGTGGTGCCGTATCCCAGCGCCGCCAACGACAGCTTCACGCCGCACACGACGCCATCCAGCCGACCGCAATTGGGCAGCGGCTGGCCGGTGTATATCACCCACATTCGCCGCCTACCCGACGGGCGCGTGACCTTCCACATCGGCTACGAGTACCACTAAAACGTGCTGGCGATGCCGCGGCCTTTCTAGTTAGCTTGCGCGCTCTGACGCGCCGCCCCGTTGCCCGCGTGACCATGATGACCAGCAACCAGATCCGCCAATCGTTCCTCGACTTCTTTAAGTCGAAGCAGCACACCATCGTGCCTTCGAGTTCGCTGCTGCCCGACAGCCCGAATCTGCTGTTCACTAACGCCGGCATGAACCAGTTCGTGCCCATCTTTCTCAACGAGACCCAGTGCCACTACACGCCCGGGCGCGCGGCCGATACGCAGAAGTGCATCCGCGCCGGCGGCAAGCACAACGATCTCGATGACGTCGGCCTCGACACGTATCACCACACGTTTTTCGAGATGCTCGGCAACTGGTCCTTTGGCGATTACTTCAAGCGCGAGGCCATTGACTGGGCGTGGGAGTTGGTCATCGAGGTCTGGAAATTTCCGCCGCAGCGTCTCTACGCTACCGTTTACAATCCGGACAAATCCAAGGGCGACCCCAGCGAGTTCGATCAGGAGGCGTGGGATTGTTGGGCGGAAAAATTTCGCGCCGCCGGACTCGACCCTGCCATCCACATCGTCAACGGCGGCAAGAAGGACAATTTCTGGATGATGGGCGACACGGGACCGTGCGGGCCGTGCAGCGAACTGCACGTGGATCTCACGCCGCTCGGTGACACGAAGGGTTCACTCGTCAACA
>SIAW01000009.1 GCA_009695465.1 Pedosphaera sp. | reverse complement strand
CGTTGACGGGCACGATGTTTTTGCGCCACGGGCTGTACGAGTATAACCAGCGCGATGTGGAGACGCAGTGGGACGAGATTCTCAACGACATCACCGATGTCACCGCCGACGTGTTTCTGGCGATGGGCGTGCAATGCGCACGCTGCCACAATCACAAGTTTGATCCCATCCTGCGGCAGGATTATTTCCGGCTGCGCGCGTTCTTCGCCCCGCTCTTGCCGCGCGAGGATCAGCCCGTGGCCAGCGTGGCTGTGCGCGAGCAGCATTTCGCCGCGCAACAGCGCTGGGAAAAAGCCAGCGAGACAATCCGCAAGCGCCTGCATGAAATCGAGACGCCCGCGTTGCTGGCGCACACCACCAAGGAAGGCTTCGACAAGTTCATCCCGGAAATCCAGGCCATGATCCGCAAGCGCCCGCAGGATCGCGCGCCGTACGAACGGCAGATCGCGGAGTTGGCCTCGCTGCAATTTGGCACAGAACCGGCGAAGCTGGCGCAGTGGTTGTCCGCAGGGCAAAAGTTGGAGTGGGAAAAACTGCGCGCGGCACTGGCCGCACTCGACGCGCTCAAGCCCGCGCCGCTGCCCACGGCGGCGTTTGTCATCAGCGATGTCGGTGCGCACGCGCCACCCACGCGCATCCCCGGCCGCGACGCCGTCATCGAGCCGGGCTTTCTCACGATTCTTGATTCGGACAACGCAGCCATCACGCCGCCGTCGGCCGCGCTGCAATCCACCGGTCGCCGCAGCGCGTTGGCGCAGTGGATCACGCGCGCTGAGAGTCCGTTCGCGGCGCGGGTGATGGTCAATCGCATCTGGCAACAACACTTCGGTCGCGGACTGGCGGCCAACACCAGCGACTTTGGTCGGCTGGGCGAGAAGCCGTCGCACCCGGAATTGCTGGACTGGTTGGCGACGCGTTTTGTGCGCTCGGGTTGGAGCATGAAAGCGATGCACCGGTTGATGGTGACCAGCGCGACCTATCGCCAGAGCGCGGTGCATCCAGCAGCAGAAGAAAAAGACCCGACCAATCTGTGGCTGGCGCGCGCCGTGATTCGCCGACTGGACGCCGAACAGGTACGCGACACGTTGCTCGCGGCGAGCGGCGAGTTGGATCGTCGCGCCGGTGGCGAGGCCGAAGCGCCGGCGCGGTCGTTGCGCCGTTCCATCTACAATCAGATGATGCGGAATCGGCCGGATGATTTGCTGGAGACCTTCGATGCGCCCGATCTCATCACGCACACGCCGCAGCGCAACCTCACCACGACGGCCACGCAGTCGTTGCTGATGCTCAACAGCGACTGGGTATTGGCGCGCGCGCAGGCGATGGCGCGGCGATTGCGCCCGTCGGATTCGCAGAGCGATGCGCGCAGCAACGCGCAGATCGCGCAGCAGGCGTATCAACTGGTCTATGGCCGCGCGCCCACCGCCGTGCAGTTGGAGCGGGCCGTGGAATTTCTTGGCGCGACATCGCCGGCGATTGCGGAAGCGGGGACGAAATTAAAACCGGACACGGGGCCAATCACCGCACCGTTGGATGGCGTGGCTGGCACGGTAGCAGCGGTGCTCACGCCCAACACACGCCAGCGCTCGTTGCAGGTGGACGAACTTCAGGGAGCGCCCACGGGCAACTTCACCGTCGAGGCGCGCTTTATGTTGCGCTCACTTTATCCGGACGCAGCGGTGCGCACCATCATCTCGCAATGGGACGGCAACAAGGCGCACGCCGGTTGGGCGCTGGGGATCACCAGCCAAAAATCGGCGTATCAACCGCGCCATCTCATCCTGCAACTCACCGGAATCAGCGCCAAAGGCGACAACGGCTACGAGGTGATTGCCTCCAAATTGTACACGTCGGACAACGAGTCGTACGCGGTGGCGGTCAGTGTCAGCTTCGGCAAAGGCGGCGACGGAGTGGCGACGTTTCATTTGCAGAACCTTTCGCGCGCCCATTCGCCGCTGCAGACGGCGCGGGTGCCCTTCAATCGCAATCAGAACTACGCGGGCCGCCAGCCGCTGGTGATCGGCGGCTATGCTGGAGCAGAGCGGCATTTGTGGGATGGACTGGTGGACGACGTGCGGCTGAGCGCGGTGGCGTTGGAGCCGGGCCAATTTTGGGCCGCGCAAGCCGGGCCTGACACGGTGGGATTTTGGCGGTTTGAAAACGGTGCCTTTGCGCGCGACAGCTCCACGCGCGGCAATCACCTGCGCGTGAACGCAGCGCCGGCGGTGGCCGATCCGCGCTGGGCCAACCTGGTCGATCTTTGTCACGTGCTGCTCAACACCAATGAATTTATCTACGTTGACTGACGCGCACGGCTATTCTTCGCGGCGCGATTTTTTGCAGCGCGCCGGCACGGGCTTTGGGGCACTGGCCTTGAACGGCATGCTCGATGCCGCCGCGCCTTCGCCCGTCGCTGCCGCCGATCCACTGGCGGCCAAGCGCCCGCATTTTGCCGGCACGGCCAAGCGTTGCATCTTCCTGTTCATGGAAGGTGGGCCCAGCCACATCGATCTCTTCGATCCCAAACCGTTGCTCAATCGTTTGGCGGGGCAGCGATTGCCCGCGAGTTTCAAGCGGCCCATCACGGCCATGGGCGAGGCGGAGTCGCCGCTGCTGGCTTCGCCGCGCAAATGGCGTCAGCACGGGCAAGGCGGTTTGTGGATCAGCGATTGGCTGCCGCACACCGCGCAGTGTGCCGATGACATCGCGGTGATCCGCTCGTGCTGGACCAATGGCATCAACCATTCCGGCGGGGTGTGCCAGATGAACACCGGCAAGCCCTCGGCGGGCCGGCCGTGTTTGGGATCGTGGGCGGTGTACGGGTTGGGCACGGAGAACCAGAACCTGCCGGCCTTTGTGGTGATGACCGACACCAACGCCACGCCGGTCAATGGCCCGCGCAATTGGAGCGCGGGGTTCATGCCGGCGGTGTATCAAGGCGTGCACCTGCATCCGGGCGATGATCCCATCCGGCACCTCGCGTTGCCTGCGGGAGCGGATGCGGCGCGGCATGCGCGCAAGCTGCAGTTGCTCGCGCAGATCAACCGCGAACACGCCAGCACGCGCCCGCAGCAGAGCGAACTGGAGGCGCGCATCCGCAGTTATGAATTGGCCTACTCGATGCAGGCCACTGCGCCGGAGGCCGTGGATCTTTCCCGCGAAAGCAAGGCGACGCAGCAGTTGTACGGGATGGATCAGCCGGAGACCGAGGCGTTCGGGCGCAACTGTCTTTTGGCGCGGCGACTGGTGGAGCGCGGCGTGCGCTTTGTCCAGCTCTACCACGGCGCGGGCAGCAAATGGGATTCGCACAGCAAAATGGAAGGCAACCACGGTCGGCAATGTCGGCAGTCGGACAAACCCATCGCAGGGTTGCTGCGCGATCTGAAGGCGCGCGGGCTGCTGGACGACACGCTGGTCGTGTGGGGTGGCGAATTTGGTCGCACGCCGATGAGCGAGAAGGGCGACGGCCGCGATCACAACCCCACCGGGTTCACCATGTGGATGGCCGGCGGGGGCGTCAAAGGCGGGCGCACCATCGGCAGCACGGATGAGCTGGGACTTTACGCGGTGAACGAGCGGCTGCACGTGCATGATCTGCACGCGACGATTCTGCACCTCATGGGCATCGGCAATCTGGACCTCATTTACCGGTACAAAGGCCGGCCGGAAACGCCCACCATCAACGAAGGCGAAGCCTACACCCGCATCACCAGCGCAGTCTGAGGCCGCTTTCGCCCAGTTGCTGCGGCGGAAAATCGGCTTGCCTTTGTCGGCCTTCCGCGACAGTTTCTCCGAAGCTGGAGTAGTCAAGCGGCGGCGCTGCCCATTAGTATAGCGGGCAACATCAAGCTCATAAAGAGGCCTCCGTTCAGGCGCCCAGTACAGGTTAGTTAAGTTATGGGAAAGAAACTGTTCGTAGGCGGTCTGTCCAGAGACGTGACCGAGGATGAAATGGGCGAGCTGTTCGGTCAGTTCGGCTCCGTGACAGACAAAGTGATCATCTTTGACAAGTTCACTAACGAATCCCGCGGATTCGGCTTTGTGACCATGGCAGGGGATGATGAGGCGCAGACGGCCATCTCCAAGTTGCATGACCAGGAGTACAAAGGTCGTCGTTTGACCGTGAATGAAGCCCGTCCGAAAGAGTCCCGCCCGGGTGGTGGGTTCGGTGGTGGCGGCGGTGGCGGCGGCGGTGGTGGCAGCCGTGGTGGTTACGGTGGCGGCGGCGGTGGTCGTAGCGGCGGCGGCGGTGGTAGCCGTGGCGGTTACGGCGGCGGCGGCGGTGGCCGTGGCGGCGGTGGTGGTGGCGGCGGCGGTGGAGACCGTGGTGGGTGGCGCGAAAACCGCGACTAGTCTTTTCCAGTCAATTTCTGTCGCTTGAAAAAGCGGCAAAAACAATTCGAGCGGGCAGCAATGCCCGCTCTTTTTTATTCGCGAGGAAGGATGCGCACCTGCACGCCGCGCGGCTTGCGCTCGTCCTGATGCAGACTGTCCACGAGCGAGGAAATGGGGGCGGACGCCGTCGTTACTGTCGGTGCTGAAGTGGGCGCGGCTGTCGCAGTCGGTGCCAGCGCCGCACGCAGCGCGCCTTCCACCAATTGTGCGCAATGGATTTTCATCGGCGGCAATGGCCCCAGCGCACCGGACAAATCTTCGGTCTTGAGCGACAACGCCTCCGCAGCAGTTTTGCCGCGGATGAGTTCGGTGGCCATGCTCGCCACCGCGATGGCCGTCTCGCAGCCGAACGACTGGAACGTGGCCTTGTCAATGACCCTGCGCCCGTGCTCCTCCTTGAACTTCACCCACAGACGCAGCATCTCGCCGCAGTCCGAATTGCCCACCGTGCCCATCGCATCGGCGTCCTCCAGCGCGCCCACGTTTTGCGGATTGGCGATGGCCGCGCGGATTTTCTTTTCCAGATCGGTTTCCATGATCAAGCCAGTTCGTAACGCGGGATGGCTGGGTCCACCTCGCGCGCCCACGCATCCATGCCGCCGCGCAGGCAGCGCACTTGGCGCAGGCCGTGCCCCAGAAAATATGCCGCCGCATCCAGCGACTGCTCGCCTTTATGATCGAGAATCACCACGGGCGCATCCGGATCCCACCGCGCCATCGCCTCCTGCATCACATCGCGCGTCAGATGAATGGCGCTGGCGATGCGCGCCGCGTCAAATTCCTCCCGCGTGCGGATGTCCAGCAGGCGCAGCGTCGGCTGCGTGGCCATCCATTCCTTGAGCGTGGCGGGTTCAATCAAGATTTGCTGATCGGCCGCGTGGCTGGTCTGGATGACCGCCAGCACCTCGGCCACCGGCAGGTCACCGTTGCGCGCGCAGAGGGCGCCCAGCGTTTCCTCCATCTCAAAACCGCAACTGGAACAACCGCCGACGTGATACTTGCGAAACAACGTCCGCCGCGCCCCCGGAAAAACTTCGAGCACAACCCGCATGGGACTGTCCGCTGCGATGTCCGTCGTGGCCGTGGTGTTCATGGCGTGCCTTTGATCATCTGGATTACCCGCCGCAGCACGGTGACGAACCGGTCCACCTCCGCGCGGGTGTTGTAAAAATAGAAACTGGCGCGCGCCGTCGCGGGCACCCCCAGCTTGTCATGCAACGGCTGTGTGCAGTGATGGCCCACGCGAATGGCCACGCCTTGTTGATCGGCCATCGTGGCCAAGTCCAGTGCATGCACATCCGGCAAGACGAAGCTGACCAGTCCGCCGCGCTCGCCCTGCGGGCCGAACAATCGCACCCCGGGAAATTCGCGCAGCCGCTCGCAGGCGTACGTCGTCACATCCTGCACCTGCGTGTGGATGCGCGCGCGGCCCAGCCCGTCCAGATAATCCAGCGCCGCATGCAAGCCCACCGCGCCGGCGATGTTGGGCGTGCCGGCCTCGAACTTGTGCGGCGGCTCGTTGTATTCGGCCCCCTCAAAAGTGACGCGCGAAATCATCTCGCCGCCGCCTTGATACGGCGGCATGGCTTCCAGCAATTCGCGCCGCGCGTACAACGCGCCGATGCCGGTGGGGCCGCAGGTCTTGTGGCCGGAGAACGCCAGAAAATCACAGTCGAGCGCGCGCACGTCCAACGGCATGTGGCCCGCGCTCTGCGCGGCATCCACCACACTCACCACACCGGCAGCGCGTGCGTGTGCGCAAAGTTCAGCCACAGGATTGATCGTGCCCAGCGCGTTGGAGATGTGAGTGAACGCCAGCAGGCGTGCTCCGCGCAGCGCAGCGTCCAGCCCGCTTAAATCCAGCAGCCCTTCGTCGCCGTGAACGGGCAGAAAGCGCAGCGCCGCGCCGGTGCGGCGGGCAAGCATCTGCCACGGCACGAGGTTACTGTGATGTTCCATCTGCGTGAGCACGATGACATCACCGGCGCGCAGGTGGGCCGCGCCCCAAGTTGCGGCGACGAGATTGAGGCTCTCGGTGGTGCCGCGGGTGAAAATGATTTCCTCGCGTGAACGCGCGTTGAGGAAGGTAGCGACACGATCCCGCGCGCCTTCGTAAGCGGTCGTCGCGCGATTGCCCAGCGTGTGGACGCCGCGATGTACGTTGGCGTTGTTGTGTTCGTAGTGATGAGAAATAGCCTCGATCACCGCGCGCGGCTTTTGCGTCGTGGCCGCGTTATCAAAATATACAAGGGGATGCCCGTTGATGCGCTGCGCGAGCGCGGGGAAATCTGCGCGCACCGACTCGGCGAGACAGGTGGACTGCGGTTGTGCGGCAGGCGCGGACATCACAATTGCACTTTCAATTGCCCGTCCTCCACCACGACAGGATAGCTGCGCACAGCACAGTTGGCCGGTGCGGAAATATGTTTGCCGGTGGCCAGATCAAACTCCGCGTAGTGCCACGGGCAACCCACTTTGTTGCCGTCCAGATAACCTTCGGCGAGGGACGCGCCGGCGTGTGGGCACTTGTCGTCCAACGCCCAGTACTGGCCGTTCACTTGGAAGACCGCGATGCGCTGCTCGCCCGCATCGAACGCCTTGCCTTTGCCCGCAGGCACGTCGCTGGCGGCACCGAGTGTGGTCAGGGTTCCCATCGCGACCTCACATCATGCCCAGCTCCAACCGCGCGGCTTCGCTCATCATCTCGCGGCTCCACGGCGGATCCCACACCAGATCCGCGTGCGCCTCGGCGACGCCGTCCAGACAGAGCAACTTGTTTTCCACGTCGGCCTTGATGGAGGGGCCCATGCCGCAGCCGGGTGCGGTGAGTGTCATCTTGATCTCGGCCTTGTAACTGTCGGGCGTCAGCGCCGTGAGGTGGCAGTCGTAGATCAATCCCAGATCCACGATGTTCACGGGGATCTCCGGATCGTAACACGTCTTGAGCTGCGTCCACACCTGCACTTCCAACTCCTCGCGCGTGGCGGCCTTGACGGCGCGCCCAGCGGGTGCGGTGGCGTTCTCCTTGCCCAACGCATCGGCGTTGCGGCCGTCAATGCGGAACATGTTGCCGTTGACGATGACGGTGTAAGTGCCGCCCAGCGCCTGCGCGATGTGCGCCGTCTCGCCTTTCTGCAACGTCACGGACGTGCCCGAAGGCACCACCGACGCCTCCACATCGCGGAGCAGCGCTACCGATTCAGTTTGGCCGTGCATGGTGTTTAATAGGTGCAGGCGGCGGCCTGCGCCGTCGCCAGTTCGCGGATGCGTTTCAACATGGCCCCCAAGCCGTTCTTGCGCGTGGGGCTTAGGTGCTCGGCCAATTGCAGGCGCGCCAACGATTGAACGCCATCAATCCGCAGGATGGCCGCCGCAGTTTTGCCGGAGTAAAGCATCAGCAACACGGCGATCAATCCCTTGACGATGAACGCGTCGCTGTCGGCCGCGATGTCCATCACCGGCTCGCCCAGTCCATTTGCGGTGGGGCGCGGGATGAATTTCATCCACACCTGCGCCTGGCAACCGTGAACGCGATAGGCGTCGCTTTTGTCTTCCGCAGCCATCGGCGGCAGTTCTCTGCCCAAGTCAATCAAGTAGCCGAACCGCGCCTCCCAATCGCCCAACGCTTCAAAATTGGCGGCCAGCTCTTCCAAGGTCATGTCCGACAGCCCGGCCATGGTCATGCGGCGATGTGCGGGTTTTGCTCCAGCCGATTCCAGACCAACTGATCGAGCTCCTCGCGCGCGGGCAGGCAGGCGATGCGCTCGATGATCTCGCCGGCGAAGGCGTGCATCAACATGCGGCGCGCGTTGTCGAGGTCGATGCCGCGCGCTTGCAAATAAAACAACTGCTCCGGGTTCATCTGCCCCACGGTGGCGCCGTGCGTGCATTTGACGTCGTCGGCATAAATCTCCAACTGCGGCTTCGTGTTGGCCGTGGCCTCGTCGGAGAGCAGCAGGTTGCGGTTGGTTTGCTTGGCATCGGTCTTGACCGCGCCCGGATGTACATGGATGCGGCCGTGAAAAACTCCGCGGGATTGGTCGTCCAGAATGCCGTTGAAAAATTCGCGGCTATCGCAGCGCGGACTGGCGTGCTCCATCACCATGTGATGATCCATCAACTGTTCGCCCACCGCGAGGTAAAGCCCATTGAGCAAGCAGTCGGCGCCTTCGCCTTCCAGTCGCGCGAGAATGTTGTTGCGCGCCAACCGCGCGCCCAACGCCAGCGAATGATGCGCCGCGTGGCTGCCCTGCGCCAACCGCAAGCGCAGGCTGCTCACGTGGATGCCGGCCGCCGCTTCGTCCTGAAATTTCAGATGCTCCACGCGCGCGCCCGCGCCCGTGCTCAATTCCGTGACGCTGTTGTTGAGATAGGCGGCATCGGTTTGGCCCAGACAACTCTCGATCACCGTGGCACGACTGCGCGCGCCCACCTGGATCAGATGGCGCAGATTGATCATCGAGCCGGCGTCGGGACTGGTGGTGATGTTGTAGAGGCGGATGGGGGCTTCGAGCACGACATCGTCGGGCACATGAATCAAAGCGCCGTCAGTGAAGAACGCCGCGTTGAGGGAATCGAAGGCCGCGCTTTGTTTGGAGGCGCGGGATTGGAGGCTCGGCGCCAGCGCGCGCTCCTCACCGCTCGCGGTGGCAGCGAGATTGCCGATGCGCACACCCGGCGGCAGTGCGCCTATTTCAGAAAGTTTCGGCGCGTAGTGTCCATCCACAAAAACCAAGCACGGGCCGGACAGGGTGGCAAACACCACCTCGCGCAGATTGGCTGATGAACCTTGGCTGGCCGGTGCCAGCGGCAGCGCGGACAGCGGCGCTAAGTTGGTGAAGCGCCAGTCTTCATCGCGCGTGGTGGGCAGTCCCAGTTCGAGGAAGCGCGTCCATGCCGCTTGCCGAATCGGCTGCAGCCACGCGGGCGAGGACTGATGCTGCCGCGCGAAAGCCGCAGCGAGCTGGTCCGCCGGACGGATGGGGGCTGTCAATGTGGCGGGCATGTCAGGCCGTCTGCAGCGGGCTTTTCACGATCCAGTCGTAACCGCGCTCTTCAAGTTCCAGCGCCAGCTCCTTGCCGCCGGACTTGACGATGCAACCGTCGTGCAGCACGTGCACGTAATCGGGAATGATGTGGTCCAGCAAACGTTGATAGTGCGTGATAACCAACTGCGCAGTCTGCGGCGTCTTCAGGCGATTAACACCGCGCGCGACGACTTTGAGCGCGTCGATGTCCAGACCCGAATCCGTTTCGTCCAGCACGGCCAGTCGCGGCTCCAGGAGGGCCATCTGCAAAATCTCCGCGCGTTTCTTTTCGCCGCCGGAGAAGCCTTCATTGACCGAGCGTTTGAGCAGGCTCTCGTCCAGCTCTAGCAACTTGATTTTCTCGCGCATCAGCGACAGGAATTTCACGGCATCCAGCGGGGCTTGCCCGCGATGTTTGCGCATGGCATTCACGGCTGTCCGCAAAAAGTAGGTGGTGTTCACACCGGGAATCTCCACCGGATATTGGAACGCCAAGAATACGCCGGCCCGCGCGCGTTCTTCAGGATCCATATCGAGCAGATCCTGCCCTTCGTAGAGCACCTCGCCCGCGGTGATTGTGTAGCCTGCGCGGCCGGCCAGCAATTGCGCGAGCGTGCTCTTGCCGCTGCCGTTGGGGCCCATCACCGCATGCACTTCACCGGGCTGGATGGAGAGGTGGATGCCTTTGAGGATTTGGCGACCCTCCACGCCGGCGTGCAGATTTTTGATTTCGAGCATTTGTATCTTCTGGGAAATGACTAACCGACGCTGCCTTCGAGGCTCACGCTCAGGAGCTTTTGCGCCTCCATGGCGAACTCCATCGGGAGTTCTTTGAACACCTCTTTGCAGAAGCCGTTGACGATCATGTTCACGGCGTCCTGCGTCTCGATGCCGCGCGCGTTGCAATAGAAAATCTGGTCTTCACCGATCTTGGAGGTCGTGGCCTCGTGCTCCAGTCGGGCCGTCGGATTCTTCACCTCGATGTACGGGAATGTGTGCGCACCGCAGCGATCGCCAATCAGCAGCGAATCGCACTGCGTGAAATTGCGTGCGCCCGCGGCATGCTTGCCTACTTGCACCAGACCGCGGTAGCTGTTCTGACCGCGCCCCGCCGAAATGCCTTTGGCAATGACAGTGCTGCGCGTGTTGCGGCCCAGATGCACCATCTTCGTGCCGGTGTCGGCTTGTTGCGCGAGATTTGCCAAGGCCACCGAATAAAATTCGCCCACCGAATGGTCGCCGCGCAGGATCACGCTGGGATATTTCCACGTGATGGCGGAGCCGGTCTCCACCTGCGTCCACGAGATTTTCGAGTGCGCCCCTTTGCACAGGCCGCGTTTAGTGACAAAATTGTAGATGCCGCCCCGGCCTTCCGCGTCGCCAGGATACCAGTTCTGCACCGTGGAATACTTGATGTCGGCGCGATCCAATGCCACCAGCTCGACGACGGCGGCGTGCAGTTGGTTCTCGTCGCGCTTGGGCGCCGTGCAGCCCTCCAGATAACTCACCGACGCCCCTTCTTCGGCCACGATCAGCGTGCGCTCGAACTGGCCGGTGCCCGCCGCGTTGATGCGGAAATACGTGGACAGCTCCATCGGGCAGCGCACGCCTTTGGGGATGTACGCAAAGGAACCGTCGCTGAACACGGCAGAGTTGAGCGTGGCGAAAAAATTATCCGTGTACGGCACGACCGAACCCAAGTAGCGCCGCACCAAGTCCGGATGCTCGCGCACCGCCTCAGAGATCGAGCCGAAAATGACGCCCTGCTTGGCCAATTCCTCCTTGTGCGTGGTGCCGATGGATTCGCTGTCAAACACCGCGTCCACGGCGACCCCCGCCAGCCGCGCACGTTCGTGCAACGGGATCCCGAGCTTTTCGTAGGTCTCGAGCAGTTTGGGATCCACTTCATCCAAGCTCTTGGGGCCGTCGCCTTTCTTCTTTGGTGCGGAGTAGTAGCGGATCGCCTGATAATCAATCGGGCCGTACTTCACCTGCGGCCAGTGTGGCTCCTGCATTTTCAGCCAGTGGCGATAGGCTTTGAGGCGCCACTCCAGCAGCCACTCCGGCTCCTGCTTTTTCGCGGAGATGAAGCGGACGGTGTCCTCGCTCAGGCCGGCAGGAATGGTGTCGGTTTCAATATCCGTGTAGAAACCCCACTTGTATTCCTGACGGACAAAACGGTCGATGGTGTCTGCAGTGCTGCTCACAGGTTCGCCTTTATTGTTTGGCCGCGCAGTGGGGGCAAAGTCCGCGCATGGACATCTCCAGTTGATGCAGCTTGAACCCGCGCGGGAGGCGGGTGCTCGCGCGGCGCGACTGCGATTCCCCATCGATGTCAAAAATCTGCCCGCAATCCTCGCAATGGAAATGAGAATGCTGGCTCATATTGGGGCAGAAACGTGCGGCGGCACGGTTCAAGTTCACCTGCTTGACCAAGCTGCAACGCACCAGCACATCGAGGCAGTTGTAAACGGTGGCGAGGGAAATCTCCGGCATCTCGTGCTTGGCGCGAAGGTAAACCTCTTCCGCTGTCGGATGATCCCGCTTGCCAATTAACACCTGATAAACGTGTCGCCGCTGGGGCGTGAAGCGCAGTCCACTCGTGGCCATCTGCTCGCCCACGGGCGTGGTTTCACGCTGGGGCGGGACAAAAACAGTTCTGGACTTGACCTTGCTCATGGCGCTGGCAATGTACGCGGCCGCAAAGGACTGTCAATAGTTGGAATAATTCTAAGTCTCAATTGGGCTGCGCCAATGAACACCCGCAGGAGGATTTTCCAAAGCGCTTGCACCCAAACCGGCCGTCGCTAAACTGCGGCGCTTAATTGCCAAGATTTATGAGTTGGAAGATTCTTGCTACGGCCTCGACGATTCAAGGAGTGGGAACCGCTGCTGCGGATGCCTTGCGTGCGGCGGGCTGCGCGGTGACTTGCTCCACTCCCTTTGGGCCGTTGAACGCCGAGAGTCTGCGCGCGCAGTTGACCGATGCTGATGCAGTGTTTGCCAGCTCCGATGATTACAACGCCGCCGTGCTGACTTCCCCAACGGCAGCGAAGGTGAAAATCATTTCCCGCTGGGGCGTGGGTTACGATTGCATCCATTTGCCGTCTGCCACAGCGCAGGGGATCGTCGTCACGTACACGCCGGGATTGCTGGACGATGCGGTGGCGGATTACACCTTCGCATTGTTGCTGGGAGTCGCTCGGCGCATCCATGTGGGGCACGCGGCGATGAGCGCCGGTCAGTGGGCGCCTGCTTGGGGGCATGATGTGTGGCAAAAAACGCTGGGCATCGTTGGCTGTGGCCGCATCGGACTGGCGGTGGCGCGCCGCGCTAGTGGCTTCAACATGCGCGTGCTGGCATTCGATCCCGCGCCCAGTGACGCCGCCAAAAAACTGGGAGTGGAGTTCGTGTCATTGCCGGAACTTTTGGCGCAGAGCAATTTTGTTTCGCTTCACGCGGCACTGACGCCGGGCAATCGCGGGTTGATTGGCGAGAAGGAACTGCGCGCGATGAAGAGCGACGCGTATCTGATCAACGCCAGTCGCGGCGCGTTGGTGGATGAGATCGCGTTGGTGCGGGCGCTGACGGAAGGCTGGATCGCCGGAGCGGCGGTGGATGCGTACATCGTCGAGCCGTTGCCGCTGGATCATCCGCTGCGCCACGCGCCCAATGTGTTGTTGGCGCCGCATCAAGCGTCCTTTGCGCGGGACACAGGCGCGAAGGTGAGCGCGTTGTGCGCGCAGGCCATCTTGGATTTGCACGCCGGTCGCCGGCCACAGTTTGTCTTGAACCCCGAAGTCCTGACTTCGCCTGCGCTGCGGGCCAAGCTACATTCACACGCATGAAAACAAACACCGCCCGGGAGCGCCTGCGCGCTGGGCTACCCGCCATCGGCACTTGGCTCACGATGCCGTGCCCCATCACGGCGCATCTGTTGAGCAAGATTGGTTTTCACTGGCTGACGGTGGAGATGGAGCACATCCCTTACAACTGGGAGACGGCGGCGCAGTGCTTCGCCAACATCGCTTCGGGCGGCACGGTGCCGCTGGCGCGCGTGCCGTGGAACACGGGCGAGAACATCAAGCGCGCGCTCGACGGCGGCGCGATGGGCGTGGTCATTCCCATGGTGAACACCAAGGCGGAGGCCGAGGCGGCGGTGGAGTTCACGCGGTTCCATCCGCTGGGCCAACGGTCGGTGGGCGGCTATCTGCACTCGCTCAATCACGACACGGATCCTGCGGAATATTTTGCACGGGCCAACGACGAGGTGCTGCTCGTGGTGATGGCCGAGCACGTGAAAGGCATCGCCAACATTGACGACATCCTCAGCGTGCCGGGCATTGACGGGGTGTTTATCGGCCCCAACGACCTGCTCAATTCGATGGGGCGCAAGCCGTCCTTCCACAGCGACGCGGCGGAGTTCACCGATGCTGTCGAGCACGTGCGCGTGACAGCGAAAAAGCGCGGCGTCGCCTCGGGCATCCACGTCATTAATCCGGACGTGGCCAATCACCGTATCGCCGAGGGCTTTCAGTTTCTGGCGATGGGCAGCGACGCGGGCTTCATGCTTTCCAACGCCACCGAGGCAGCCAAGACGCTCGGGTTGGGACCGAAGGCCGCGGCGAAATATTAGCCGCTGATTTTTTGCGCGCGCCGTTGGCGCGTTTCGCTTAGGCGGCTGCCGCCGTTGTCATGGCGGCGATCTCAGCGTTGAGCAGTTCCCAGCCGCGCTCGCGCAGTTCATCGCGGGTGAGGGTGCCTTGGGCGACCTTCTCCAGCAGTTTCTTCTGCGCCAGATAATCAGAATTCACCACGCCCGCGCGGCTTTGCATCATGCGCCACGCTTTGCGGCGTTCGACGGCGAAGAGCACCATCTGACGCGAGACCGTGTAATACTTGAACTTGCCGCGGATCTCTATTTTGAAATAGACGCCGAAGTCCGGCACGTGCGCGCGATGGTTTGCATCAAAGACGCGGCGGTAAATCACGTCCTCCTGCGTGAGGCAGGTGAGAATGTTGTCCAGATGGATGAATTCGCCCGCGCTGCTCTCGGGGATTTCTTTGAGGTGCTTGCGGAAGCGATCCTCCGTCAACGCCCAGTGCGCCACGGTGAAATTAAATTTCTCGCCCGTGCTGAACTTGGCCTCCCACCAGTCGCGTTTGGGCGAGGGATTGCCTTTGATGTCAAACGCCTCCTGCAAGGTCTCGCCCGCGCGCGGGTTGTAGACAAACTCCGGCATGCCGCGCCCGTCGCGCACCATCTTGGCTTGATCGTTGGACATGTTGTCGGCCACACCGTGCTCGGGTTGGCAGGTGGTGTAACACTGGTAGAACGCGGTGCCGCGATATTCCAGTCCATCCAGCATCGACTTGTAGAGCTTGGCCGAGTTGGCCATGGAAACCTGCGCGATGTACGGCGAGCCGTGCCCGCTGGTGAACGCCTCTGCCACGCTCTTCTTCTCGATGAGCTTGCCCTGCGAGGCCGCGCCGAACTGGTTCATGTCGTAGCCGCCGAGCATCGTGGAGCTGTCGGAATTCTGGCCGCCGGTGTTGGAGTACACCTGCGTGTCCAACATCAGCATCTTCACGTTGGGCTTGTTCTGCAGAATGACTTTGGAGACGTTCTGGAAACCAATGTCGCCCATCGCGCCGTCGCCGCCGATGACCCAGACCTTGGGGAGCTCACGCACTTCCTGATCGGTCATCAACGTGTCGTCCAGATGCGTCAGCACAAAATAATCGTGCTCGTTGCAGACGCCGCTCTCGCGCGACAGCAGTGCATTGGCCAAACGCTCGGGCGACACTGAACGCCGCGCGTGATTGATGATGGCCGCTTCGCTCATCAGCCAACTGATGGTCGCGCCGTCTTGGAAGAGCGAGTTCATCCACGGATACGGATGCGGATTGGAAGGCGGCGTGGAACCGTACACCGTGTTGCAGCCGGTGTGCGCGCCCATGAACATCACCGACATGCCGTTGGCGTGGCGACCGTCCACCGCCTGCAGCTCGGAGTGATTAAACGCGTCTTGCCGCAGCACCGCACACAAGGCTTCCACGATTTGCGCGTCGCTGATCGGGCCGTGCGCCTTGAGACGGTGATTGGTGTCCTCGTCGTTCTCGCCGCCCAAACCCAAAATCACATGCGCCACAGCGCGCTTGAACCAATTGTAATCCTCTTCACTACGCTGACGCAGTGCCGCCAGGCGAGCCAGTCCACCCGACTCCATCGCGTTGGCGTGCTGGCGCAGTCGCGCGGCTTTCTTGTGATAGAGCGGGCGCATGTACGCCTCGGTGACAGAGGCAACGGCGCGCAGGATGCTCTTCTCGCCGCAACCGGCGCAGGCTCCGTCGCCGCTGACCAGTGCCTCGTAATTACGCCGCACCATCAAGTGATTGCGCAGCGCCGCTTCGCGTGAGGCTTCGGGCTTGTCGTCGTTGTACAGGCCCAGGAATTTCTGCTGCGTGTCCGGCAGCAACCGGCTGAAGACCTGCGCGGTGGTCAGCTCGGCGTTCAGCTCGGGCGTCTCGCGCGTCATGCGCAGCGCATCGTGGTCGCCGCAGACCTGCACGCATTCGCCGCAACCTTTGCAGAGGTCGGAGACGAAGATGGCAAAGATGCCGCCTGCGCCCGGCGTCTTCTTCTCCTGACTACGGAAGATGGCGGTGACATCGCTGTAGGCCAGCGGCAACTGATCAATGATACTCAGGAACTGCGCGCGCGCCGTGCCGGCCACGTTGGACAACTGATCCACTTCCGAGCGGAGGATGTCCTTGAAAGGCGTCTTGGCCTTGCTCTCCACAGCCGCGATCATCCGCGTGCGCACGCGTTCTTCCACGCCGCCGATGGCTTGCAGCAACTTCTTCTGCTCTTCCTTGTCGCTGACGTAATGGCGGATGGACGTGACCAGCACCGTGCTGATGTCCTGCGCGGTGTTGGGCAACGCGGTGTCCGGGCAGGCGGTGATGCACTCCATGCACTGCGTGCAGTTCTCCGCGATGAAAACGGGCGTCTCGCGCCGCGCGACGTATTTGGACTGCGTGGCACCGGTGCCCGCGCCCATCACCCCCACGCTGGCCAATGCGCCGGACGGTTGATGATAGCCCAGCTCGTTGCGGAACTCGCCGTCGAACTTGGCCAAAGTCTGAAAGGGCGCGCGCGCGGGTTGCTCCTCGGGCGTGGCGCAACTGGGACAGCCGCTGCTGGTGCAACCGGCCGTGGGCGGCATGGCCGGTTTGTCCAACGGCGACAGAAACGGATTGCGCATGCTCGACGTGTCGGCGTCCTCGATCTTGCCGTACTGGATCTCTTGCCCGCGCTCGAAGCCGCCCATCATCACCTGCATGTTAGAATCCACCACCGCATCGCCGAAGCGCCCGAACTTCTTTTTGTACTGCTTGAGGACAATCGCGTGGAACTCTGACTCGGTGATGCCGTTGTCCTTGAGGAACGCGGACACCTTGAAAAACGCGCCGAGGAAGGAGTTGCCCTGCATGCGCAACTGCAAGTCCGGCCGCGGCGTGGCTTTCTTGGCGATGTCAAAGCCCGGCAGAATGATCACGCGGATATTGTTGTCCCGCACAAATTGGCGGTGCTTCTTGGGGATGCGCAGCCACGCGGTGGCCGGTTCCTCGCTCGATTCCCAAACCAGACAGCCGCCCTTCTTGAGTCCCTCCAGCGGATTGGTGTGCGTGAATGCCTTGGGATCGCAGCAGAGCACCACGTCCACGTGGTTCAGCTCGCAGTTCACCTTGATGCGCTGCGGCGCGACGGTGAGATAATAATTGGTGGGAGCCCCCTTTTTCTCGGAGCCGTACTTGGGGTTGGCCATCACGAAAACTTTGTCCTCCAACTGGCCCAAGTCGTCGTACGTGGGCGTGCGCTCGGCGATAATGCCGCCAAAATCGCCGATGATGGAACCGAGGTTCTTGCCCGTGGTGATCATGCCCCAACCCCCGATGGAATGGAACCGCACCGCAATGGCGTTAGCGGGCAGCAACGAGGGCGTGTCCTTGGAGATGACCGCGTAAGGATGATCCACGCCCAACGTGAAATACGTCTCGCCATCGGCAGCACTGCGACCGTCTTTGCGGCGCGACTGGCCGGTGGCAAACTCGAATGCGCCCAGCGAATGTTCCGGGCGGAAATCGCGCGAGCCAATGCCGTAG
The DNA here is from genome assembly GCA_009695465.1 of Pedosphaera sp. GTDB lineage: Bacteria > Verrucomicrobiota > Verrucomicrobiia > Limisphaerales > UBA1100 > SYLI01. The sequence continues at coordinate 27,097 of SIAW01000009.1, read as the reverse complement.
CTGCCGCGGAAAATGCGCGGCGTCTCGTCCATCTTCAATGCCGGCAGCGTGCCGCCAAACTGCACGACCTCGTGCGCCTTGCCGAAGGCCGCGCGGATTTCCCGCGCCAACGGATTGTCGCCGGCCATGCCCTCGTCGGTGCGCTCGATGATGATGACATTCTTTTTACCGCGCAGCGCGTTGATGATTGCCGCCTCGGGGAACGGCCGCAGCACGTTGACGTGGATGGAGCCGACCTTCGCGTTGCGCTGTTCGCGCAGATAATCGCAGGCCGCCTCGAGGTTTTCCGCCGCGCAGCCCAGCGAGACAAACACCGTGTCGGCATCGGCCGTCTTGAATTCGGTGATCAACCCGTAGCGACGCCCGGTGAGCTGGGCGAACTCCGCGTAGGCCTTCTCGATGAAGCCCAGAATCGGCTCGTTGAAATTATTGCGCCGCGCCACCACGCCGTTCATGTGGTGTTCCTGGTTCTGCACCGGGCCCATGAGCACGGGGTTTTTGAGATCGAGCATCTCGGGCAAACGCCGGCGGCGCGGGCCAAAGAGTTCGCGCTGGGCGGGCGTCGGGCAATCAATGATGTCACCGGGCGCGCCGAGGAATTCGCGCAGCAGATCCGCTTCCGGCGCGCGGTACGTGCGCTCCGAGTGCGTGGTGAGCATGCCGTCCTGAATGTTCATGCCCGGATTGAGCGACAACTCGCAGACCTTGCGCAGGATGATGGCTTGATCGGCCGCCTGCTGCGCGTCGCGCGCCATCATCATCGTCCAGCCCGTGTCCAGCGCCGCGTAAAAGTCGTCGTGCGCGCAGTGCACGTTGAGCGCGTGCTTGGTCAACGCGCGCGCGCCAATCTCCAGCACCATGGTGGAGAGCTTGCCGGGCGCGTGATAATACTGCTCCATCGCGTACACGATGCCCTGACCGGAAGTGAAGTTGACCGCGCGTTTGCCCGTGACGGCAAAGGCCGTGGCCCCGCCTTGCGCGGCGTGTTCGCCCTCGCACTCGGCAGCAATTTTCTGGTTGCCCCACACATCCAACTGCCCCTGCGCGAACATCTGCTGATAGATCTCGCCGCCTTCGGTGGAAGGCGTGATGGGATAGAAGATGCCGCCCTCGGTGATGCGCGTCTCCACCCATTGCGCCATCAAATGATTGCCGCTGCAGGTGACGGCAATGCCCGGGTACTTGGGCTTGGCCGCGTGTGCGGCGTTGGTTGAGCCTGTTGCGCCCGATGCTTTATCCGTTGTCGTATGGTTTGCCATGGTCAATGAGGATGGGGAGGAATACCGCCAGCCATAAGCCCAGAGGCGGCGTAACAACAATCAACAACCCTGCGGCCGCCGTTGTTCAGTTGCACAAACGTTCATGCTGGTTTCCCCGGAGAGGAAAACTAACAGCCTCCAAAAAGTGGTGCAATCATCTTTTCGATCCGCTGCAACGCCTCGGCAGATGTGGATTGCCAAGCCCACCCGCCCGCGCCCACCATCAGCGCCAGTCATGCCGGCCTCGTCGCAATCGCAACCCACTTCCGCCGCCGTTGGCCCGTTGCTCACGCGGCTGCCCCACGCTGTGTTGCTGGAGAAGATGCAAACGGACTGGCCGCCGACCACCGATGTGCAGTGTCTGGAAACGCTGGAGTTGCCCGCGATCTTCGCCGCCTTTGAACATGCACGCGCCGGGCGAACTCGCGAACTGATGGCGCTGGATCAATCACTGGCCGCCAACACCTCGTGGAAAGAGTTCACCGCCGCCAGCCGCGAGCTGGGGCGCTGCGGCCTGCAAGGCCTGCGCCCGCTGCGCGATGAACGATTGCTCACGCGATACGCCGCTGCTGTGACCGCTGGCCAAAGCCCCGGCTATCATCTGGTCGTGCTGGGATTGCTGCTGGCCGTGTACGCGCAGTCGCCGCGACAGGGTTTGTTGGATTACGCGCAAGCCCGCGCGGGCGCTGTGGCCCCCACAACACGGGCAGCGGTGGCGCAGTTGTTGGCCTGATGCGGGCTTAAAAAAGTCCGTTGAAAAGGATGCCCAGCACGCTGATGGGGCCTTGATCCTCGATGCTGGAAGTGGCGTTGTCCATCTTCTGCAGCGTGGCGCGGGCGTTCTTGAAAAGGCTGTCGTCGTTGAGTAAGTTGGCCAGGGTGCCTTGGCCCCAGTTGATCTTGTCCAAAATCTCCCGAAGGTTCTGCATGGCGATGGCGGATTCCAGATACAACTTATCGTCATTGATCAGCCTGCTGATGGTGCCGTTGCCCGTGTCAATTTTCTCGAGCACGCGCTGCGCGGTGGCCACGGCGCCGTTGGCGGTGCCGACGGTTTTGCGGGCATCAGTCGCCAGCGCGGTGGCCTCGGTGGCGAAGGTCTCGAGCTTGGCCGTTGCTTTCTCCAGCGACTGCGTGCTGGCCTTGATGGAATTGTACACGTCGCCATCATTCAACAGGCGGGCGACGGTGCCGTTGCCGCTGGCCATCTTGGCGGTCGCGATCTTGAGATCCGCAGCGACTTTGCCCAAGTCCGTGCTGGTGGTGGTGAGGGACTGATAGAGTTTATCGTCGGCCACCAGCTTGCCGATGGTGCCTTCGCCTTTGGCCACTTTGCCCGCGACGGTCTGCAGATCCGCGGCCACTTGCTGGATGGATTTGTAGAGCTCCTCGCTGGCCACCAGCTTGCCGATGGTGCCTTCGCCCTTGGCGATCTTGCCGGAGAAAGATTCGATGTTGGCGGCGGCGCTCGTCAGTGACAGGTACAGTTTGTCGTCCTGCAACAGGCGGGCAACGGTGCCGTTGCTGTTGGACATCTGCGAGGACAACGATTCGAGGTTCTGCACGATGGTGTAGAGCCGATTGGTGTTGTCCTTCAGGAAATGCCCCATCGGCCCGACGATGCTATCAATCCGCACCCCGGCGAAACTGTCGGTGACGGCTTTGATGCCATCGGCCACGGTGTTCATCGTTTGCAACATGGAGTTGAGATTGGCCTGCTCGGTGGTCTCCAGCACACCGCCGGCGGCCAGTCGCGTCTGTGAGAGGCCGGGACGGATGTCCACAAAGTTCTGCCCCATCAATCCCGTGAAGGCGATGGTGGCAGTGCTGTCGGCGTGGATGCGGAATTGATAGTCGGTGTTGATGCGCAGCGTGACGCGCACCGGTTTGCCGCCGGCCGCGTTGAATTTGATGCTGTCCACTTTGCCGATGGATACGCCCGACAACTTCACCGGGTCGCCCGACTTCAGCTCGTTGACATTGTGGAAGTCCGCGTAGAGCACGTAGGTCTTGCGGAAGAGGCTGAGGTTGTCAGACATCTCCAGCACCAAGATCGCTGCCAGCACGGCAAAGACAAAGAAGTAGCCTATGCGTGTTTCGAGTTTGTCTTTCATGGTGTGTCGGGTTTAGGCGTGTTTGAAATTGGCGTCAAGGAATTCGCGGACGCCCGCGTCGGGCAGCGCGCGCACCGCCTCGGGCGTGCCCACGCAGAGAATGCGACCCTCGCGGATGATCGCCAGCCGGTGCGCGATGCCAAAGGCCAAGTCGCGGTCGTGCGACACGATAATGGAGGTGACGTGAAGACGGCGTTGCAGTGCGACAATCTCGCGGCTGACAGTCGCCGCCATCATGGGATCCAGCTCGCTGGTCGGTTCGTCGTACAAGAGCAACTGCGGCTCCACCACCAGCGCGCGCGCGATAGCCACGCGCTTTTTCATGCCGCCAGAAAGTTCGCCGGGCAGCTTGTCTTCCTGCCCCGTCAATCCCACCGCCGCCAGTTTTTCGGCCACGCGCGCGTCAATCTGCGCGGGCGGCAGCAGGGCGTGCTCGCGCAAGTAGAGGCCGACATTCTCGGCCACCGTCAGCGAGTTGAGCAGCGCGCCGGACTGGAACACCATCGCCATGCGGATGCGGTCGCGCACGCTCGGCGACTGGATGGATTCGCCGCCGATGAGCACCTCGCCCGCGTCGGGCGACGTCAGCCCGATGATGTGGCGCAGCAGAACGCTTTTGCCGCTGCCGCTGGGGCCCATGATGACAAAGATTTCGCCCGGCTCAATTGCGAGATCCACGCCGCACAACACCGGCTGCCCCGCGAGTGACTTGTGCAGGCCGCGAATCACGACCGGCACACCGCCGCCGTTGCTGGTGGGCGCGGATTTCATAGGCGGATCATCAGCCGGGTGAGCACGTAATCCAGCATGAGGATCATCACGATGGAATTGACCACCGCCTTGGTCACCGACCGCCCCACGCCACGCGGTCCGCCAATCGTGTTCAGCCCCTGATGACAGGACACGACGCCGATCACCACCGCGAACGCGATGCTCTTGATCAGCCCATTGGCCACGTCGCCGACGCGTACCATGTTGGAGAGGCTGTTCATGTAGCCGTTGTAGGTGAGATTGATTTCCGGGTTGGACATGCACACCAACGCGCCGCCCATCCAACCCACCACCACCGCGAAGAGCACCAAGAGCGGCAGTCCCACCACGATGGCCACCAGTCGCGGCAACACGAGGTAACGCACGGGGTCGATGTTCATCGTGCGCAGCGCGTCGATCTCTTGATACACCTGCATGGAACCGATCTCTGCGGCCATGGCGCTGCCGATGCGCCCGGAGATGAGCACCGCCATCATCACCGGCCCCAGTTCCTTGCACATGGCCAAGCCCACCATGCCGCCGATGAAGTTGCTGACACCACGATCGCTCATCACCGGCCCGGTCTGCAGCGCCAACACGCCGCCGATGAAGAACGCGAGCAAGCAGGCCATGAACAGACTGGCGTTGCCGATCTCGTGCAACTGTTCCCAGACTTTCTGGCGCTCGCGCCAAACCGCCGGCCACTGCCGCAGGGCGCGGCAGAACAGCAATACGGCTTGGCCGATGTCCTGGAAAAACATGGCGTCAACGCGCGGGGCCGCCCCAGCGAATGGGCAACAGCCACAAGAGCCTCAATTCCCGCGCCTCCTCGTTGCTTTTATACCGGAACAGGCCGAAGAGGAGCGAGCACTTTTCTGCCTTTGCCGAGGACTCAGTCCGCACCAAATGCCAGAGAAAGGAACTGCTGCTGACGCCCGTGGCGGAGTTGGATTCCGACCGCCAGATGGCGACCAAGGGCGAGTAGTTGCGCTCCATGCCCGGATTGTCCGGGCGCAACGGTTCGAAGAGCGACGGGAACTGGCGGTACTCCGTGGCACCCGTGCGCTTGTAGGAGTACAACGGCCAGACATCCGTGCGGTCGCGGATTTCGCCGGTCTCCTTGCGCACCTCGTGCGAGCGGGAGTAGAGGACGCCCAGCACGCGATCGCGTTCGCGCAGGATGCTTTGGGTGTCCAGCCGGTGTTTTTGATAGAGCGGCCAGAGATAGAATTCCTTGGTCAACTCGGCGCTCTGCTCGCGGCCAAACAACGGCCAGACACGGTGGATACTTTTCTTGGTCTCAGTTCCATTGCTGTCTCCCCACACGATGAACGGCCACGGCGCGCTGTACTCGGTGTACTTGTTTGCGGCATCGGCGGTGTAGTTGAAGAACGGCCAGAGGAGCGTGGTGTCCGCGCGCTGCGGCGAACGGCGCATGCTGTAGAGCGGCAGCAGCGCATCAATCGTGGTGTGTTTTGCAGTGCCGATGCCCGTCTCGGCATGGCTATAAAACGGCCAGGCAAAAAACGACTTGGCGTGTCCGCCGGGATTGGCGGCGCCCGCATGGGGATTGTAGTCCTTCACCTCGCGGCCCATCACGGGCCAAAATTGCCAGCCGCGAAGGCGGTCGCCCTCGCGCACGTGGAAGAAGGGATAGAGATAGTTGCGCGTCACCACATCGCGCTTCTGCGATTTGGCGTAGAGCGGGAAGAGCACGAAGTCAATCCGGTCACGCTGCATCCGATTTTTCATCGTGCCGTAAATTGGAAAGAGCGCGCGGAAGTCGCGTGCGGGATCGCCTGAGTCCCGAGCAAAATAGAACGGGAAGAGCGTCGTGCTGTTCTCATCCCCGCCCACTTGATGACGGCCGCCGGAGAACCCAATCAATTGCATGATCTGGAAACGGTACTCGTCGCCCGTGCGATGGTAGGTGAGCAGCGGGTACAACACGTCCACTTCCTCCGAGCGGCCATCATCCATCGAGCGCCACAAGAGGAACGGGCGGATCGTGCGCTGTGTGTACGCATCGGCATCCTTGCCAGCGTGTCGCTCTGTAAAGATGGGGCCGAGCACACCCGCCTCGTGGCCGTGCTCCAGCGTGAGCCGGTAATCGTACATCAACGGCCCAGCCTCCACCGCCGACCAGCCATCAGGTCCGGGCGTGGTGCATGCCGCCAGCCCCAGCGCGATCAGAGCGAGGGCGCAGCATTGCAGCAGACGTTGACGCATGGCGGGCCCCATTATTTTAAGAGCATCGGCAATGGCGGCCGAGAAATCAAACCGATTCATCCTGCTCGGCTCAGCCTCCAGCCGCGTCCCATCATCAGCGTGAGCAAGGCAGGCAGGAACACCAGCGCCGCCACCATGCACGTCGCCGTCCCCACGGCCATCACTAGCCCGAGGCTTTCAATGCCTTGATGTCGGGCAATGATGAGACTGCCAAAGCCCGCCACCGTCGTCAGGCCCGAGACGATGATGGCCTTGCCCGTGCTGCGGCCGAGGATGGCCGGATGTTGTTCCTCGGCAAACCGGTTGAGGATGTGCACGCCGTTGGTCACACCGATGCCCACGACCAGTGGCAATGTCATGATGTTGGCCGGATTAAAACTCACGCCCGCCAGCGCCATCACCCCCACCATCCACACGCCGCCAATCACCACCGGCAAGAGTGAGAGCAGCACGCAGGGCACGCTGCGAAAATGCAGCCACACCATGAGCGCCACCGCCGCCAGCGCGTAGCCCGCGGCCGTCACATAACTGGAACGCAGCAGTTCCGTGTACTCGAACAACTGCACCGGTGTGCCGGTGATGCCCGGATACACCGTGCGCACTTCGCGGACAAACTGCGCCTGCACATCGCGCTGCCAGATGTCGCCGCGGGGTTGCACGCGCAGCAGCAGGCGGCCTGTCTCCGGAGCGATGAAGCGATCTTGCAACGACTGCGGCAACGACTGCGCCGCCAGCACGCGATTGGTGCTTTGATGCTGCAACACGGCGAAGGTCTCGCGCACATCGCGCATCATCGCCTGCTGGAACTGTGCGATTTGGACGGCGGCATCGGGCGTGCGCGCTTCGATGAGTTGCACGAGCGTCAGCAAATCTTCCCACATCGATTGGAGTTGCCGTTCCAGCTCGGGTTCGTTGGCCTCGCGCACCGCTTCGAGCGCGCGATGGATGAAGCCTTTGAGCGAGCCCAGCGCGCGGGTGAGTTCAGGCACATTCACCGCACCCATGTCCGGCGGCGCGAATTGGATGTCCGCCAGTTGCGCCTTGATGCCGGTGATCCAACGCAGTTTCTCCTCCGATTGTTCGCCGATGAATGGCGCCATGGAGATGACATCGGCCACCGTGGCGTTGAGCTCCAGCAAACGTGCGGTCAAGGCGCGCGCCTCGGTGGCGTTGTCGGCCACCACCGCGCCGAAGAGCACGGAGTTGCTGGCGCGATTCATCAACTCCATCTCCCATTTCACGGCGGGCAATCCTGCAGATTGCATATTGCGCAGATCATAATCAAAGCGCACCCGCTGGGACTGCCACCAAGCTGCCCCCGTGATGGCCAAGGTGATCAACACCGCGAGCACGGGACGGCGCAGCCAGTAACCCTCCAGTCGTTCGCGGCGATCCACGCGGTGTGTGGCGATCTCGTGATCCAGCACATTCTGCCGGCCGCGCAGGAGCAGTGCCGGCAGCAGTGTCAGCATCGGCACCAGCGAGAGGATCAATCCGCCCCCGGCGATGGTGCCCATCTCGCGGATGCCATCGAAATCCGTCAGGCCCATCGCGAGGAACGCGATCGCGGTGGTGAGGCAGCCGGTGAAGATGCCTTTGCCGGTGTTCACCACGGCGCGGTGCAGCGCGAGGTGATCGTCGGCACCGGCGCGCAATTCTTCCTCGTAGCGCGTGACGAGGTGTACGCCAAAATCAATCGCCAGTCCGATCAGGATGGGCGCGAAGGTGATGGTGAGGATGTTGAGATGGCCCACGGCGGCCGTCGTCCACGCCATCGTGTACGCGATGCCAATCAGCAACGCCAACGTGGCTTTGAGCGGCCGCCCCGTTTCGTGATAGCCGAAAATAAAAATGAGCGCCACCAACACCAGCGAGAGCACTGTGGCGCGCGTGGTGTCGGTTTGCGCCTGCGCCATCTCGTCGTATTCGAGCACCGGCTCGCCGGTGACGCCGGTGTTGATGCCGGGCACTTCCAGACTGACGGCGGCCACCAGTTCGCGCAGGCGTTCCACGGCGCGGGCGTTGAGATTTTTCTTCGCAGCATGCGCCGTGACGAGGAACAGATGGCCGTCGGCGTAGGAGAGGTGCATCTGCTGCTCGGCCTCGGGCGAGCCGATGAACGCGCCCATCCCCGGCGGCGGCGGTCGTCCGGGCATCGTGATGCAGTTGGCGGTTTGGCGGATGATCTTTTGCAGCGCGGGCAGAGATTGGATGAGCTTGTCGATGTCCTCCTTTTTCTGCGCGGCGGTGGCGAGGAATTGATCGTTGATCTGGTCGAAGAAGGATTGAAGGTTCGTGGCTTGGGCAAACGTGGCGATGAAGGGGCGATAACCGGCGAGCTTGTCGGCCAGCTCGCGCAGATCTTTTTCCGGCGTGATGAGCAGGGTGTTGGTGCCCATCGTGCGCAGGTCGCGCCGGTAAAACACGCTGCGGAAAATCTCCGGCTCGGCCTCCAAGCGCGCGCCCAATCGCGCGACGAACTGGCGGTTGCGCTCCACCTGATCGCTCTCCACGATGGCGACCAAGTCGTCCTGCAGCGGGAACTCCTTCAAAAATTTCAGGTAGGTGTTGTGATAAGGCTTGTTGGAGCCGACGAGGTCGTTGCGGCTGGTGCTGAATCCCAGACAGAACACCGTGTACACCACGCACGCGATGGCCAGCAGATATTGCGGCACAATGAACCGGCGCGGATGGGCGCACACCGCATCGGCCACGGCGTTGAGGGCGCGTTCGAGCAACGAAGGCTTGGGCGGAATCGCACTCACTTAAAATCAGCCGGAGAACTCTGCGTTGGAAAAGACTTCCTTCACGTCATCGTGATCTTCCAAGAGTTCGATCAGCTTGGTGATCTTGCCCTGCAACTCTGCGCCGGCAATCGGCACCAACTGCAGGGGCAATGAAGTGATGGCGGCGGTTTCGCAGGCGATGTCCGCCTGCGTGATGGCGAGATGCACGGCTTCGAAATGCGCGGGGTCCGACAAAATCTCGTAGCCGCCGGGGTCCGCCTTGAAATCCTCCGCACCGGCCTCCAACGCCAACTCCATCAAGCGATCTTCCTGCGCCGCCTCGCGAGCAACGAGGATCTGGCCTTTGCGCTGGAAGAGCCGGCTCACCGCGCCTGCGCTGGCCATCTTGCCTTCGTGCCGGATGAGAATGGCGCGCACATCTGCCGCGACGCGATTGCGATTGTCCGTGGCGATCTCCACGAGGAGCGCCACGCCATGCGGGCCGAAGACCTCGTAGGTCAACTCATGGAAGCTGACGTCCTCCTGAGTGCCTTGGCCGCGGGCGATGGCGCGCTGTACATTGTCCTGCGGCATGTTGGCCGCGCGACATTTGAGCAGCACCATGCGCAAGCGCGGGTTCATGTCGGCGACCGGCCCGCCTTCGCGGACGGTGATAAAGATCTCCCGCGCCAGCTTGGCGAACACCTTGCTGCGCTTGGAATCCTCGCGCGCCTTGAGGCGCTTGATCTGCGTCCATCGGTTGTGACCGGCCATGACCTTCGCATCGCGGGCACATCCGCAAGCGTCGGGTGAGTGAACAGCAACGTTCCCAGCGGCAAAAGGAATTTCTCCGGCGCAGGCCACGGACAGGCGCAAGCGCATTCGCTGGCTTGACCCCACGGCGCGCGCTGCCATCATCGCCGCCTCCATGAAACACATCCTCCTCGCTGCTTCGTTGTGTGTCGCGCAGGTGCTGGCGGCAGATTGGGCGACGCAGTCCATTGATAACCCCGACTCCCCCGGCAAAGCGGTGTTAATCACCAAGGACGGCAAGCCCGTCGCGCGCTTCGTCCACGGCGACGGGCAGAAGAAACCTTTCCTGCACGTGTACGGCGCGCAAGGCGAGCTGCTGACCAACGGCGGGCTGGACAAGAGCGGCAAGGACGCGGGCAAGTTCCCCCATCATCGCGGCATCTACATTGGCTGGAAAATCACGGGGGCGGGCGGCACGTATGATCTGTGGCACCTCCACAAAGGCGAAGTGATGACGGTCAAATCCATCGCGCCGGCGAAGGTGGACGCGCAGGGCGTCACGCTCGTGGCCACCATCGAGTGGCGCACCGGCAAGGCCGCCAAGGAAGATGTGCTGCTCTTGACGGAGACGCGCACGCAACGCATCACGCAAGATGCGGCGGGGCGCACGCAGGTGGATTTCCAGACGCGGCTGGAGGCGGCGGTGGATCTGGCGCTGGGCGGCGACTTGCAACATGCCGGCTGCCATTTCCGCGCGCACAACGAGGTGGCCGATCAGCACGCGGGCAAGACGGTTTATCTTTGGGAGCCGGCGGGCAAAGCCGAGGGCAGCGGCAAAGTGGTCAGCAGCGAGTTCAAGTGGAGCCAGCTCCGTTTTCCCATTGGCAAGAATTGGTACACGGCCACGCAGTACAATGCGCCGGCCAATCCGGTGGAGGAACTGTCGTGGCGCGATTACGGGCGATTCGGTTTCTTCTTTAAGCGCGATCTCAAGAAGAGCGAGAGCCAGTCGCTGGCGTATCGCTTCGTCATCGAGCCGAGCCAAGCCCCGGCGGGCGGCCCCAACAAATTGTCGGATGCGCAGGCGGCCGCCGCGCGCGCGCAGTCCAACAAAGCCCATCAACAATTCACCACCGAAACGGCGCGTCCATGAACGGGCACCACATCCAACCAAGAAATCGAATGAACAAGATTCTACTGACTCTGTTGGCCTCCGCGTTGGGCGTGGCCGCTGCGCCTGGCGTCAACTGGCCCAATTGGCGCGGGCCCAATCACGATGGCTCCTCGCCGGAGACGGCGTTGCCCGCAGTGTTCAGTCCGACGGAGAAGGTGAAGTGGGTGACGGACTTGCCCGGTCCCAGCGCCGCCACGCCTGTCGTGTGGAATGATCGCGTCTTTGTGAGCAGCACCGATGCGGCGACCAAGAAGCTCAAGGCGTTCTGTCTGGAGCGCGCCACCGGGCGTGTGCTGTGGCAGAAGGATATTGCCGATGCGTTTGGCCGCGATGATCGCAGCAACTTCGCCTCGCCTTCGCCGGTCACCGACGGGAAGCGGGTTTATTTTTATTACGGCACCGGCGATCTGCTGGCGCTGGACATGGACGGCAGCAAAGTCTGGGCGCGCAACATCCAGAAGGACTACGGCACCTTTGCGTTTCTGTGGACGTACTCGACCAGCCCGCTGTTGCACAACGGCACGTTGTACATTCAGGTGTTGCAACGCGACACGCCGGTGGATCGCAGCCGGCCATTGGCGACCACGGAGGGCAACAAGCCCATCGAATCCTATCTGCTGGCGCTCGATGCGGCGGATGGCAAGGAACAGTGGCGGCAAGTGCGGCCGTGCGATGCGAAGGTGGAATCGCGCGAGTCCTTCGCCTCGCCGGTGCCTTCCGCAATCGGGCAGCGGGAAGAGATTCTCATCACCGGCGGAGACTGCATCACCGGGCACGATCCCAAAACCGGTCGCGAACTGTGGCGTTGGGGCACGTGGAACCCCACGCACATCGGCCATTGGCGGCTGGTGCCCTCGCCGGTATCCGGCGGCGGCGTGGTGCTGGCGTGCGCCCCGAAAGGTGCGCCCGTGTTTGCCTTCAAGGCTGGGCAGAGCGGCACGTTGGATGTGGAAAAAGGTTTTGCATGGAAGAGCGAGCAGCGTGAAGTCTCGACCGATGTCTCCACGCCGTTGTTTTACAAGGGGCGCTTCTACGTGCTCAATAGCGACCGCCGCATGTTGAGCTGCGTGGAGCCTTCCGGCAAAATACTGTGGACGGGCGAGCTGGGCGGGCGCGCCAAGTTTGAGGCGTCCCCCACGGGTGCCGATGGCAAAATCTACATGATGAATCATAGCGGCGAAGTGCACGTGGTGGCGGCCGGCGACACGTTCAAGAAAATCCACGTGGCCGCGATGGGCGGGGATGGCGACCGCGATCTGCGCTCGGCGGTTGCCGTGGCGCACGGAGAACTCTTCATCCGCACCGGCACCAAGCTGTGGTGCGTGGGCAACTAGGCGATGGGCGCGCTGCGCCGTTCGGTGGCGTAGGCGGTGAAGCGGGCGCGGATTTCGTCGCGCACGCGGCGGAAGATGGCGAGCTGCTCCTGCTCCGTTCCGGTGGCGTGCGCGGGATCGTCGAAGCCCCAATGGTGCCGCGTCACTTGTCCGGGGAACATCGGGCAGACTTGGTCGGCGTTGCCGCAGACGGTGATGACGGTCTCAATCTGTTTCTCGAGAAACTCGTTCAGATGCTTCGACCGATGCTGCGAAATATCGATGTCGATTTCTTTCATCACGGCGATGGCCAGCGGATGGACGTAGCCGGCGGGTTTGGAGCCGGCGCTCTGCACATCGAGGATGTCACCGGCAGCGGCGCGCAGGATTCCTTCGGCGAGATGGCTGCGGCAGGAATTGCCGGTGCAAAGGATGAGCACGGTGGGTTTAGCCCGCGCCATAGTTCCGGGCGCGCTCATTTGTCCGGCGCTGCGCGACCAGCATCGCAGCAATGTTCCTCCACGCAGACGCAGCGGCAGAGCGGCACGGCGAGCAGCGCGCCGAGGATGGGCGCGGCGATGTAAATCCAGAGTGAGTTGAGCTGGCCGCTGACCACGGCGGGCGCGAGCGATCGCGCGGGGTTCATCGAAGCGCCGGAGATGGGTCCGCCGAAAAGCGCTTCCAGTGTGATGACCGCGCCGACGGCGATGCCAGCGGTGATTCCTTTTTCATTCGCGCCGGTGGAGACGCGCAGGATGACGAACATCAGCAGGAGCGTCATGATGACTTCAAACACGAATGCCTGCGCCACGGTGCCGGTGGGCAGCGTCGCGCCGAGATGAGCGGGCATTTGCGGGAACAGTCCGCGAAGAACTCCGCTGGCGGCAAAGGCGCCGAGGCATTGGCTGGCGATGTACGGCAGCGCATCGGCCCACGGCATGCGGCGCGCGGCGCAAAAGCCAAGCGTGACGGCGGGATTGAGATGCGCGCCGGAGATGTCGCCCACGGCGTAGATCATCGCCAGCACGACGAGGCCGAAGGTGAGCGCGATGCCGACGTGTGAGATCGCGCCGTTGCTGGTTTGGTTGACCACGAGCGCGCCGGTCCCCGCGAAGACGAGGGCGAAGGTGCCGATGAATTCTGCGGCGTGACGTTTCATAAACAACAGACGCAGGCGGCTACATCCCGCCGGTCATTTGGATCAAGCGCACGAGGAGATAGGCGGCGATTCCAGCGGCAGGAAGGGTGAGGATCCACGCCCAGACGACGCGCTCGACGACGCTCCATTTGACGGCGTTGAGCCGCTTGGCTGCGCCCACGCCCAAGACGGCGGCGGTGATGTTGTGCGTGGTGGAGACGGGGATGCCCAGTGTGCCGGTGACAAAGAGCACGGTGGCCGAGGCGGTCTCGGCGGCAAAACCGTTCACGGGTTGGAGCTTCACCATTTTGTGGCCGAGCGTCTTGATGATGCGCCAGCCGCCCATAGCGGTGCCCGCGCACATGGTGATGGCACAGACGACCTTGATCCACGTGGCGATCTCGAGGTCCTTGCCGGACTTTTCCATCTTGAGAAAGTTCATCCACTCCGGCGCGTTGTCGAACGCCCCGGCGGTGGTGCCTGCGACGAGCGCGAGGGCGATGATGCCCATCGTTTTCTGCGCGTCGTTGGTGCCGTGCATGAAACCCATCGCGGCGGAGCTGACGATTTGCATCCGGCCAAAGACGTTGTTGACCCAACGCGGTTTCCAATTGCGGAGGAGCAGATACAACAGGCCCATCAGCAGGAAGCCGAGGATCAGCCCGATGATGGGCGAGATGATCATCGGCATGATGACTTTCCAAAGAATTCCCTTTCCCAACCACCAATGTTCGGCGTTGGGTTGCGACCAGATGATGGTGCCCCAGTTGTGATGACTGGCGGCGAGTGTGGCGCCGACCAAGCCGCCGACCATCGCATGCGTGGAGCTGGAGGGCAGTCCGTAGTACCAGGTGATCAGATTCCAGATGATGCCGCCCATGAGCGCGCAACCGATCACGCCTTGCGTCACCGCATCCGTGTCCACCAAGCCCGAGGCGATGGTCTTGGCCACGGCCGTGCCCCAAAAGGCGCCGGCAAGATTGGTGATGGCCGCCAGCATGATGGCTTGGCGCGGACTGAGCACTTTCGTGGCGACGACCGTCGCGATGGAGTTGGCCGTGTCGTGAAAGCCGTTGATGAACTCGAACACCAACGCTATCAGCACGACGAGGAGGATGATCTCGAATCCCATAACAGTGGCCGATCAGGAATTTTTCATCACGATGTGGCTGACGACATTGCCGGCGTCACGACAACGGTCGATCACCTTTTCCAACAGGTCATACAAATCGCGCACGATGATGATCTGCAACGCCTCGTGTTTGCCTTGGTAAAGTTCGGCGGTGAGTTCCAGCATCACCTTGTCCGCCTCGCCTTCGAGGATTTGCAGTTTGTCATTGAGATCTTTCACCTGCTCCAGCGGCGGCATCTTGCGCAGGAGCTTGACCATCGACACGAGTGTCGCCGTGGATTTCTCCAGCAACACCGCCTGCCGATGAAAAGTAATGCCCTCCAATTGCCCCGTGGAAATCTGGTAACGCTCGGCGAATTTTTCCACCGTCTTGGGGATGCGATAAAGCGCGTTGGAAAGCTCCTCGATATCCTCGCGCTCCAGCCCAGTCACGAACGTATCCACCAACCGCTCGGCGATCTCCTCGCTGATGCGCTTCTCCTTGCGGCGGCTCAACACGAATTCCTCCAGCGAAGCCTTCCCCGCCGGCGCGCTCAGGATTTTCCCCAGCGCATCGCCACTGGCCTTGGCCTCCTCGGCGCTGGCCTCGAGCAGATCGTAGAATTTGTCACCTTTGCCGAAGAGTTGTTGGAGCGAGAACATAGTGTGTTATTCGTCAGTTTGACTGCTGCGATCATCCAACCATCACCAAACGCCAGCCCCGTGTCGAGCATGTGACAATCGCGTGACAGACGCGCCCGCCACTCACGCCGTCGGCAGCGTGAAAAAGAAAGTGGCGCCTTGGCCGGGCGCGCTCTCCACGCGCACTTGGCCGCCGTGCGCCTGCACGATGTGTTTGACGATCGCCAGGCCCAGCCCCGTGCCGCCCGCCTCGCGCGAACGCGCTTTGTCCGCGCGGAAGAATCGCTCGAAGACACGGTCAGCCGCATCGGGCGGAATGCCCGGGCCATCGTCGCGCACCCATAGTTCCACCGTCCCCGCCAACGTGCGCCCGCCCAGGGTGACGCGCCCGCTGGGCCGCCCGTACTTGATGGCGTTCTCGATGAGATTGGAAAACACCTGTTGCAGGCGATCCGCATCCGCCAACGCGCGCAACTCCGCCGGCACTTCGTTTGCCAAAGTGACACCGCGTTCATGCGCGCGCGCCGCCAGATCTTCCGCCGCATGCTGGGCGGCGTCGCGCAAGGCCACTGGTTGCCGGTTCAAAATGCTGCGCCCGCTTTCCAGTTGCGAAATGGTGAGCAGATCGTCGATCAAGAACGTGAGGCGATCGGCGTGTTTATCAATCATGCCGAGCAACCGCGCGCGCTGTGCGGCGTCGTTGTCCGCGGCGTCCAGCAACATCTCGGCGCTGCCTTTGATGATCGAGAGCGGCGTGCGCAATTCATGGCTGACGTTGGCCACAAATTCTTGCCGCGTGTTTTCCAGCCGCTTGATGCGCGTGATGTCGTGGAAGACAAGCATGATGCCCTGCGCCACGCCGTCGTTGTCAGTGATCACCGTGCCGTTGATGTGAAAGCTGCGCTGATCCGCCGCCGCCGGAAAGTCCAGATCCACATCCGCCACGCGCTGTTCGGCGGCCACGCGATCGATCAACTTGGCCAACTCCGGCCAGCGCACCCATTCCAGCAACGGCTGGCCGAGGCGCTCGTCTTGCAGCCGCAGCATTTCCCGAAGCGAAGGATTGGCCATCTGCACACGCCGCTCGTTGTCCAGCAACAGCACGCCTTCCACCATGCTGTCAAAGAGCGCCTGCTGTTGCGCCTGAGTATTGGCGACGGTGTGTTGCTGCTGGCGCAGGGCCGTGGTGGTGTACCGCTGCCGGTCGGCGGCGAGGCGGCGCTGATGCTGGCGATTGCGCCACCAATAATCCGCCAGCACCACTCCGAGAAGGGCGAGAAAAATGATGGCGGGCCACATGGTGCGGGGTGGCGGGGTGGATGCGCGCGGCGCTGTCTATTCCGCGCGCAGACGGTAACCCACGCCGCGCACCGTGTCGATACAGTCAGCGGCCGTCCCGAGCTTCTCGCGCAGCCGGCGGATGTGCGTGTCCACCGTGCGCGTGTCCACAAGGCTGTTGTAATCCCAGACATCGCGCAGCAACACCTCGCGCGTTTGCACTCGGCCACGACGCTCGGCCAGCAGTGTCAAAAGTTTGAACTCCGTCGCCGTCAATTCCACGGGCTTGCCGCGCACCGTCACTTCGTGGCGCGGCACATCCACGCACAACGCACCGACACGCAGCTGCCCCGTCGCCGTCTCCGCACCCTTGTTTCGGCGCAGCAGCCCTTTGATGCGCAGCACCAGTTCGCGCGGGCTGAACGGCTTGGTCACATAATCATCCGCGCCCAACTCCAACCCCAGCACGCGGTCAATCTCCGCCGCCTTCGCCGTGAGCAGCAACACGGGAATGCCGGCCGTGCCCGGATCCGCTCGCAACGTCTTGCAGACCTCCAGCCCGTCCACCTCCGGCAACATGATGTCCAGCACGATGAGGTCAGGCTTGTGCTTGCGCGCCTGTTTAAGGGCGTCGGTGCCGTTGGCCGCGAGCAACACCGCGAACCCCGCGTTGCGCAGATTCAGCTCCGCCAACTCCAGCGCATCCGGCTCATCATCCACCACCAAGATCCGCGGCTTCATTTTGACAGGACTGACATTAGTGAGCATCACACCGCAACTGTGCCGCGTCCGTGCCGCAGGAATGCGGCGGCTGTGTGACAGTTTGGCGACAGCCGCGCAGGCTGCCGGGAACCTGCCCGACGCTTGCGGCCGCGTCAATGAATGCCGCTTGACCGCACGGGGCGCGCCCGACAGCGTGTGCGCATGATTCGCGCGCTCTTTTCTCTCCCGTGTCTATTGGCGATGGTGACCTCCAGTCTGGCAGCGCCGCTGGAGGTTGGCATGGCGCGGACGGACATCACGCCACCAGCGGGCTACCGCATGCGCGGCTATTTTAATGAGCGATTGGCCACCGGCACGGCTGATCCTCTTTTCGCCAAAGCCATCGTGTTGCGGCAAGGCGACGAACGGGCAGCGTTGGTGTTTTGCGATCTGATTGCCGTATCGCCGCAAGTTGCGCAGGCGGCGCGCAACCGTGCGTCCAACGCCACCGGCATTCCTGCCGAACACATTTGCATCGCTGCGACACACAGCCACACCAGTCCCATGTTCAGCGGTTCGCTGCGCGCATTCTTCCACGCGCGAGCGATGGAGAAATGGGGGCACGACGCATTCGAGATGGTGGATTATCCCAAGACCCTCGCCGATGGAATCGTGAAGGCCATCACCGACGCGCACGCGGCGCTGCGCCCGAACACGCTGCGCATCGCTGCGGGCGAGCAGCGCGGGTTGGCTTTTAACCGCCGGTTTCACATGAAGGATGGCACGGTGCGGTTCAACCCCGGTGTGCTCAATCCGGACATCGTGCGCACCGCCGGCCCCACGGATCCGCAGTTGCACGTGCTGTCTGCGCACGGGGCCGACGGGAAGGCTGTGGGCGCGCTGGCGGTCTTCGCGATGCACTTGGACACGGTGGGCGGCACTTTGTGGTCGGGCGATTATCCGCACCACATGGAGCAGACCATGCGCGCGACGTTGGGCGCGGGCTTTCAGATGGCGTTTGGCGCGGGCACGTGCGGCGACATCAATCATGTGGATGTCACCGTGAAAGAACGGCGGCTCGCTGCGGAGATTGGCCGCACGCTCGGCGAACGCGCCGTAAAAATTCTGGCGCAGTCCAAGCCTGTCACAGGACCTTCGCTGGCCGTGCGACGTGTCGTGGTGGAGGCGCCGCGGCAAACTTTTTCTGCTGAAGCCATCACTGCGGCCGCCGCCAAGATGGATCAGATCGGCGGCAAGCTGCCGTTCCTCGCGCAGGTGGAGATCAACAAGGTTTACGACGCCGGCCAGCGCCGCGGCAACACGCTGCCGTTGGAGGTGCAGGTCTTCCGACTGGGCGCCGACACCGCCATCGTCTGCCTGCCCGGCGAGGTGTTTGTCGAGCTGGGCTTGGCCATCAAAGATCGCTCGCCCTTTCCCAACACGCTCGTCATCGAGCTGGCCAACGAGGACATTGCCTACGTGCCCACGCGCAAGGCGTTCGTCGAGGGCAGCTACGAGGTCGTCAACTCGCGCGTGAAAAGCGGTGCCGGCGAAATGCTGGTCGAGGCGGCGGCCAAATTGTTGCTGCAACTGCGGCCTTAATCGGCGGTCACTTTTTGGGGAACGGATGCGGCAACGTCGCTGGCGTCACGAGCACGCCGCTGGTGAATTTGAACGGCACCACCTCGCCGGGAAAAGTCATCTCCACCAGCGCCGCCGTCCAGCCCTTGGGCGGCTTGGGCACGGTGGCGGTGTACGTGCCGTTGGCGTCGGGGCGCAGCGGCTGGCTCGTCCAACGCGCGGCGAGCTTGTCATTGCGGAAATCGCGCGCCGTGGGATTGGTCACTTGCCACAGGCGCACGGACGACGGCGCATCTTGGGTGCGCGCCGTGATGACGCCCGCCGGATCCACGTGCCATTCGTATCGCGGCAGCGCGCGCGCATGCACCACGGCGTGATGGAAGGCGAGCAGACTCTCTGCGGCGTCGGTGTCGCGCAGGTCATGCCCGGCGTTGGGCACGTAACGCAGATGCTTGGGGCCGGGCAGTGCATCCCAATAAAACTGCCACGAGTCGGGCAGGAAAAATTGGTCGCCCGCCGCATTGAGGATGAACTTGGGCAACGTCAGGCGCTTGCGATATTCGTAGGGATCTTCGATGCGCCGCAGCGCCGCGAACTCCGGCGTGCCCATCGAATCCATGATGCGCAGGTCCACATAATCGTGAACGGCCTCGGCGTAATGCCCGTAGGCCGACCGGTGATGGCGAAAGGACGGCTCCATGTTCAAGGCGTCAAACACCACCGGCGCGATGGCCACCACGCGCGGATCCACGATGGCGGTGGACCACGTTGTCCAGCCGCGCTTGGATGCGCCCGTGACGACAAACTTGTCCACGCGCAGACCGCCGCCCTCGCGGCTGGCCAGAAAAGCCGTCGCGGCATCCATCGCGCGCACAGCGGCTTTGGTCATGGGCAGGCGCAACGGCCAGCGATCATCGCCGGTTTTCAGAAAGTGATTCCACGTGTAGGCGATGATGGCGTCTTCCGAACGCGTGCGCGTGTCCCCTGCGAAGGTGAGGGGTTGATTGGGCACTTGGCCCAATTCCACCACGACGGTGTGCGCAGTGTTGGCGACGCGCAGTCCGAAGGGTTGGGTGTCACGCGGGGGATCGGCTTTGTTGGAGCCGCCGCCGATGGCCAGCAATGCCGTGCTCGACTTCACTTCGCGCGGCACGATGACGCGCATCCAATGCCGCCACTCGGGGCGATCCACTTCGGCGGCCGTGAGGAAACGCTGCGAGGTCATCTCCAGCAGATGCACCTTGGCGCCTTCCGCCGCGCTCGTGTCCACGTGACGCCAGGCAAACGCGGGATCGGGCTTGGCGACGTACCGATCCAGCGCCGTTTTCTCCGCCGCACAAAGTACGAGCGGCAGCAGCCACAAAATCAAGAGGGCGCGCACGCAGTGCGGCAGCACGAGCTTCATGGGGTGGCCGGCTGGAGTTTGGCTGCGTCCAGCACGACATGCTGGACACGTTGCCGTTTCCAAGTGTAGGTGATGTGCACAAGCCCGTCGCGGGTTTGGATGACGGCCGGATAAGAATATTCGCCGGGCTGATCTTCCAGCGTCAACGCCCGCTCCCACGTCTTGCCATCGCGCGAGAGGGCGACGTTGAGCGGCGAGCGCCCGTTGGGCGTGTGATTATACACCAAGAGATGCGCGCCGTTGCGCAGCGTCAACGCGTCGGTGCCCGCATTGGGGTTGGGCAAGTCCAGCAAGCGCATGACACTCCACGTCTGCCCGGCGTCCTCGGACCACGCCTCCCAAATCTTCCCCTGCCGGCTGCGCCCCAGTGCCTGCAGACGTTTCTCGCCGTGTACGAGAATGCTGGGCTGGATGGCACCGATGGCCTTGCCATCATTGATGGGCGCGGTGCGCCGCCACGTCTTGCCGCCGTCAGTCGTGGATTCAAAATGCACGCGCCAGCCGTCGTGCTCGGTGCTGGCACCGCACAACAGCACGCCGCCGGGCAGCAGCACGGGTTTGTTTTTCACCGGACCAATGCCGCCATCGGGCAGGCGCTGCGGCTTCGACCACGTGCGACCGTGATCCGATGAAGTCACGAGTTCGCCCCACCATTTGCTGGGACTCGGGCCAACTTTGAAAAAGAGATGCAGCGCGCCTTCCGGCATCTGGAAGAGCACGGGGTTCCAGCACGGATGCCGCAGTTGATCCGACTGCACACCGTTGGCGACCTCCACGGGCGCGAGCCATTTGCCATCCGCATGGCGCGTGAGCCAGATGCCCACATCCTTGTGGCCTTCGCGCGTGCCACCGAACCACGCCGCGACAAGACCCTCGGGCGTCTCGGCAATCGTCGTGGCGTGGCATTGGGCGAAGGGCGCTTTCTCGTAAAGAAATTCTGACTTCACCACCGCAGCCGGTGCGGCGATGGCCGCAGATGGAATCAGGGAAAACAAAAGTGCAGCGAAGGGCTTCATGATTGACCGGTAGTGTGAGCGTTGCGCGCAGGCAGGCAACTCAAAATCGGGCGCGATGGTGCGTGCGTCACACCAAGCCGATGGCTGCCTTGGCCGCTGCGAAGGCGTGCAGGGCGCGGTCGAGTTCCTCGTGCGTGTGCGCGGCGGAAAGCTGCACGCGGATGCGCGCCTTGCCCTGCGGCACCACCGGATAGCTAAAGCCGATCACGTACACGCCGTGTTCCAGCAGTGCATCGGCCAGCCGCGTCGCCAGTGCCGCGTCGCCCAACATCACGGGCACGATGGGATGCGTGCCTGGGACGATGTTAAAACCAAGCCGCGCGATGCCCTCGCGGAAATAGCGCGTGTTGCTTTCCAGTCGGTCGCGCAATCCGGTGGAGGCGGCGATGAGATCGAGCACTTTGATTGTCGCGCCGGCGATGGACGGGCAGAGCGTGTTGCTGAAGAGATACGGGCGCGAGCGCTGGCGCAGCAGATCAATGATCTCTTTCTTCCCGCTGGTGTAGCCGCCGCTGGCGCCGCCGAGCGCCTTGCCGAGTGTGCCGGTGAGGATGTCCACGCGGCCCATCACAGCGTGATGCTCGTGCGTGCCGCGTCCGGTGCGGCCCATGAATCCCACCGCGTGCGAGTCATCCACCATCACCAACGCGTCGTGCCGCTCGGCGAGATCGCAGATGGCGCGCAGGTTGGCGATGTGGCCGTCCATGGAAAACACGCCGTCAGTGGCAATCAATCGGAAGCGCTGATCTGCAGATTCGCGCAGGCGCATTTCCAATTCCGCCATGTCATTGTTCGCGTAACGCAGGCGCTGCGCTTTGCAGAGGCGGATGCCGTCAATGATGCTCGCGTGATTGAGCGCGTCGCTGATGATGGCGTCC
Organism: Pedosphaera sp.; assembly: GCA_009695465.1. Lineage (GTDB taxonomy): Bacteria > Verrucomicrobiota > Verrucomicrobiia > Limisphaerales > UBA1100 > SYLI01. Next base: position 5,028 of record SIAW01000009.1, on the reverse strand, counting down.
TCCGAGCCGAGCAGCGTCTCGAACAACCCGCCATTGGCATCGAAGCACGAGCTGTAGAGAATCGTGTCTTCCGTGCCGAGAAATTCGCTGAGGCGCGCCTCCAGTTGCTTGTGCACCCCCTGCGTGCCACAAATGAACCGCACACTGGCGCAGCCGTAACCCCATTCATCCAGCGCAGCTTTGGCGGCGGCGGCCACTTCCGGATGCTGCGCCAGCCCCAGATAATTGTTCGCGCAAAGATTGAGCACCGGCTTGCCGTCGGCCACGCGGATGGCCGTGCCTTGCGGCGTGAGGATGACCCGCTCGCGCTTGAACGTGCCGGCACCGCGGATGCCCGCCAGTTCCGCGCGCAGATGTTCTTGGAATCGCTGGGACATAAATCAGTGGCAACCTACTCCGTCATGGCGGGCGTTTTCAAGCAGGCTCACTGCGTGGCTCATCGCCGCGCGCGCCGAGATTGCCGTAGCGATGATAATCGTGACAGAGACTTTGCTCGCGCAGATACCACAGCAACTCCACGCAACCCTCGGCCAGCACCGGCTCGTCGGCGAGCCACGCGCCGCATTCGTTGGCCGCGATGCGCAGAGCGGGCGACACGCGATCGGCCGATGCAAAGCGCACGCGCAGATCGTGACGGGTCAACACGCGCGCCAACGCCGCATCGGTTTCCTCGATGAACTCAATCGCGCCAGCCCAGTCGGCGGTGCAGGCATCGAGCAGCGCGATGGCTTCGGCTGGAAAATCTTTTGCGAGACTGACCACAACCCGCGCGCCGGTGACGCGCGCCGCGGCAACTCGCGCGAACAGTTCAAAGGGCGTGTCGTCCGGCGTAACGCGCACGCGGATTTCGCGGAACGGCAGATAGCGGCGCAGGTTGTCCTGGCCCGGCAGACGGAAGTGATCGTGCGCGCGGCTGAATTCCTGTCGCCACGCGCGATCGTAACTCGCCAGCGCCCGGAGCAGGCGCGCACAATCTCCTGCGGGCAGCGCATTGTCTCGCGCCGACACGGCGTCGCGCAGCATCATCAGATGCGGATGCTGCACGTCGTCCGCGGTGGCCTCGCTGCCAGCCGTCTCCTCAAACTGCATGAGTTGGGCCACATAATTTGGGCCGCCAGCTTTCATGCCGTGGCCCAAACAGGATTTGCCCATGCCGCCGAAAGGCTGGCGCAGCACGAGGGCGCCGGTGATGGTGCGGTTGATGTACAGATTGCCCGCGCGGATGCCGGCGGCCCACTGCGCGTGCTCGCGTTCGTCGAGCGAATGCAAGCCACTGGTGAGGCCGTAGCCGGTTTGGTTCACGCACTCGATGGCTTCGGCCAGTCGCTCGAAGCGCATTACCCCCAGCAGCGGCCCGAAGAATTCAGTGCGATGTGTGACGCTGCCGGGGCGCACGCCATATTTGACACCCGGCGACCATAGGTTGGGATTGTCGCCCACGTGCTGCGGCATGAGCGCCCAAGATTCGCCCGGCTCGAGGGTTTTGAGTGCTGCCTCCAACTCATCAGCGGGCGGGCGGATGAGCGGGCCGATGCGCGTGGCCACATCCCACGCGGATCCCACGGGCAAACTCCGGGCTGCATCGCAGAGCATGCGCTTGAAATCCTCGCTGTCGTACACCTCCGCCTCCAGCAACAGCAACGAGGCGGCCGAACATTTCTGTCCGCCGTGACCGAAGGCCGATTGCACCACGTGACGGATGGCCAGCTCGCGGTCGCTGAGCGCGGTGATGATGATGGCGTTCTTGCCGCCGGTCTCCGCGAAGAGTCGCAGTGTCGGTCGCGCGCGAAGCATGCGCAACGCGGTGTCCGTGCCGCCGGTGAGGATGACGGCGTTCACATCCGCGTGCGCGGTCAACCGTGCGCCTGCGCCACTGCCGGGGCACGGCGCAAATTGCAGCGCGGTCCGCGGCACGCCGCCGCGCCAAAAGCACTGGCACAATTCCCACGCGGGCAATACCGCATCGGAGGCGGGCTTGAGGATGACCGTGTTGCCCGCCGCCAATGCCGCTGCAATGCCGCCGCAGGGAATGGCGATGGGAAAATTCCACGGTGGCACGACAGCCACGACACCACGGCCGCACGCGCGCAATCCCGGCAGCGCATGCCAGTGACTGGCGGTGGCGCGGTAAAACTCCACGAAGTCCACCGCCTCGCTCACCTCTGGATCAGCCTCGGCGACGGTCTTGCCGCCATTGGCCAGCGCCGCATGGATGAGCCTGCCGCGCGCGCGCCGAATCTCCATTGCTACGCGACCCAGCACGGTGCTGCGCGATTGCGGCGTGGCGGTGCGCCAACCGTCAGGGTCAGCCTTTGCGCAGGCGACGGCGCGCTCGATGTCGGCGCTGTCCGCCACGTGATAGCGGGCGACCAACTTTCCGGGATGTGAAGGATCGCTGCATTCTCCAAGCGATGCCGACGCACGGATTTCCTCACCAGCGATGACCAGTGGAATGTCGGCGATGTCCGGCGCGGTGTTTGCCACCAAGCGCGTGGCCCAGTCCACATTTTGCGACAGAGCGAAGTCGGTGTCCGGTTCGTTCTCGAAATGCTGCCAGTCCATCGCGGCGCGAGCGGTGTGGGGTTCGGTGTTGCGATCCTGCGTACGGCGCGGGGCGTCACTCACCGGTACGGCGAAGGATTGGCGGAAATCTTTTTCCAGTTGGTGCCAGTCTGGAGAGTCCACGTGCAAGCGGAAGGCGTGGCGCAGGAAATTGTCGGGGCCGGTGTTCTCGTCGAGGCGGCGCAGGAGATAGCCGACGGCGTTGAGAAATTCCTCTTTGCGACAGGCTGGCGCGTAGAGCAACAGGCTGCTCGTGTGTTCGCGCAGGGCGCGGCGTTGGTGGTTGGCCATGCCTTCGAGCATCTCAAATTGCACGCGGTCGCCGGCGCCGGACGCGGCGGCCAGCACCACGCCATACGCCAGATCGAAAAGATTGTGCGAGGCCACGCCCACGCGCGCGGCGGCCAGATTTTCCGCCCGCAGCGACTCGTGCAGCATGCGTTTGTAATTGGCATCGGTCTCGCGCTTGGTCTTGAAAGGGGTCTGCGGCCAACCGCGCTGCGCTGCCTCGACGCGTTCCATCTCCATGTTCGCGCCTTTGACGATGCGGATGGTGATGGGCGCGCCGCCCGCCGCCACGCGCACGCGAGCCCACGCCAGCAACTCGCGCTGCACGCGGGCGGAGTCCGGGAGATACGCTTGCAACGCGATGCCAGCGGCGATCCCGCTCAAGCCCGGCCGGTCGAGCGTGCGCATGAATGATTGCGCGGTGAGATGCAGGTCGTGGTATTCCTCCATGTCCAGATAGATGAACTTGGGCACGGCGACCCCATCGGCGCGCGTGTGGCGCAGATGCGCGGCCTCGCGGAAGAGCAACTCCAGCCGATCGCACAACACGCGCAAGGTGTGTGCGCGCGCCAGTGGCGAGATCTGCGAGTAGAGCGTGGAGATTTTGACGGACAACACCTCGACCTCCGGCAACTGCAGCGCCTCCAGATATTTTTCCAGACGCCGCACGGCCTCGTCTTCGCCCAGTAAAGCCTCGCCCAGAAAGTTGAGGTTCATGCGCGTGCCTTCTTGCTGGCGCGCACGCAGATGTTGCGCGAGCAGTTCCGGCTCGGCGGGCAGGACGACGTTGGCCGTCTCGTGCTGCATGTGTTCCTTGACCAACGGCACCGCCACGCCCGGCAGCCAGCCGCCGAAAGTCTGGAAGCCGTGCAGCAGGGCGCGGTCGAGCGGACTGAAAAAGCGCGGCACACCCTGCACATCGAGGATGTGGGTGAGATGCTCGGCCGTGCGCGCGGCGGCGGCGCAGCGGAAGGCTTGGTCGGTGAGCTGCACCAGCGTGATTTTGTCGGCGGGCGTTTGCAGCATGCGATCCAGCTCCGCTTGCTGCCGGCGTTCGTGCGGGGTTTGGAGTTGGGCAGCGCGCAGCTGCAACGCGCGCGCGAGCGACACAGCGGTGTCAATCACCTCGGCGGCGCCGGGTTGGAATGCGTCAGCCATGAGGGTGCGGGCGGGCTAGCGCCAATCGAGGATGACCTTGCCAGACTGGCCTGAGCGCATCGCGGCAAAGCCCTTCTCGAACTCCGTGAAATGGAACCGGTGCGTGATGACCGGCCGGATGTCCAGCCCGCTCTCCAGCATCACCGTCATCTTGTACCACGTCTCGTACATCTCGCGCCCGTAGATGCCGCGGATGGTGAGCATATTAAACACCACTTGGTTCCAGTCGATGGCGATGGGCTCCGAGGGAATGCCCAGCATGGCGATCTTGCCGCCGTGACACATGCTGCCCACCAGATCGCGGAAGGCCGCCGGGTTGCCGGACATCTCCAGCCCGACATCAAAGCCCTCTTTCATGCCCAACGACTGCTGTAACTCGCGCAGGGGCGGGCCGGTCTTGACGTTCAACGCAACGGTGGCGCCCATCTGCTTGGCGAGCGCGAGGCGATAGTCGTTCACGTCGGTCACCACGACGAACCGCGCGCCCGCGTGTTTGACGACCGCCGCAGCCATGATGCCGATGGGGCCGGCGCCGGTGATGAGCACGTCCTCGCCCAACACATCAAAGGCCAGCGCCGTGTGCACCGCGTTGCCGAAAGGATCGAAGATGGCGGCGACTTCCGGATCAATCCCGTCGCGGTGATGCCACACGTTGGTCATCGGCACGGCGATGAGTTCCGCAAATGCGCCGGGGCGATTGACGCCAATGCCGCTGGTGTCTTTGCAGAGATGCCGGCGTCCGGCCAGACAGTTGCGGCAGCGCCCGCACACCACGTGGCCCTCGGCGCTGACGGTTTCGCCGGGATGAAAATCGCTGACGTTGCCGCCCACCGCCACCACTTGCCCCACGAACTCGTGGCCCACCACCATCGGTACGGGGATCGTGCGCCGCGCCCAGTCGTCCCAATTATAGATATGCAGATCGGTGCCGCAGATGCCGGTCTTGTGCACGCGGATCAGCACATCGTCTGCGCCCACCGCAGGTTCGGGCACGTCTTCGATCCACAGACCGGGCGCAGC
>SIAW01000100.1 GCA_009695465.1 Pedosphaera sp. | reverse complement strand
CCGGTGAATCCAAAGATGGCACCGCCAACAAAGCCCGCCACGACGCTGATGGCGTTGCGCGTGGACTCGGTCATCTCCGAGAAGAACGTGGAGCCGGAAAACATCAACCGACTGCCGCGCGCGATGATGAGCGCGGCCAGCCCGCACGAGAGCGCTGCCGCCACGGCGGAGGAAAGGCCCACGCGCCACGCGATGCTTCCCGTGGGCACGAGCACGGTGAAGATCCACGAATAGATCGTCCACAACGGATAGCCCGGCGCGTGCGGCACACCGGCGTACATGGAGGCGGTGGCCAGTTCGCCGGAATCTTCCGGTGTTAAATTGGGCGCCAGCGTGAAGATGTAAACGAGGAGGGTCGCCAGTGTGGCGGCGGCAAAGGCCAGCCAGTCCGGTTTGCGAAAAAAGGGCAGGGGTTCACTGAGGAACTCTGCGGCGCGCCCCAACACTGGCAGGAAGGAGGGCACGAAATTTTCTGCAGGCGATGCGCTGTTGGGCTTGGCCATGGCAGTCAGAGGCGCGGCGAGTTTTGCGGCGGAGTCCAAAGGGGCCGAGTCGGGCGTGCGGGAAGATGCGCGGTCTCGTTTGTTTTTGCCCATGGAGATTGGCCAACCCTGTCGGCGGACAGGCGCAGTCTTGAAATTGGGCGGCTCCTTGTCCACCCAAACTTATTCAATCTGGCCAGCCCAGCACGCGCGCGAGGTGGCTGGCAGCGAAGGCCATGACCCATGCGAGCACGGCCATGTACATCCATTGAAAGAGTGGCCAGCGCCACGTGCCCGTCTCGCGCCAGACGATGACCACGGTGCTGACGCATTGCAGGGCGAAGACGTAGAACACCATCAACGCGAATGCCGTGCGCGGGGTGTACACGGGGGTGACTTGATCCGCGCGCCGCTGAGCTTGCAGCACGCGAACGAGGCCGGTGGTGACGGCTTCATCCCCCGTGTCGGTCTGGCCGACGTTGTAAACGACGGACATGGTGCTGACGAAAACTTCTCGCGCAGCAAAGCTGGCGACGATGCCGATGCCGATCTTCCAATCGAATCCCAGCGGCGCAATGACGGGCTCAATGAAACGCCCGAGGACACCGGCGTAGCTGTCGCGGAGTTGGGCACCCTGTTCGTCGCTGGCCAGTTCAGCAAGTCGGTCGTTGCGATATTTTTCAATGGCGTCGGTGTCAGTCACACCGTCGGGAGTTGTTTGGGCGATGGCCGTGCGCTTGGCGGCGAAGTCGCTGGTCAACTCGGCGCTCTTGGGATGCGTCGCCAAAAACCAGAGCAGGATGTTGATCCCCAAAATGACGGTGCCCGCGCGGCGCAAGAAAAGTTTGGAGCGATCCCACATGTGCCGCAACGTCACCGAGAGCACGGGACGTTTGTAGGAAGGCAGCTCCATGATGAGCATCGGCGTCTGTCCTTTGAGCAGCGTCTTCTTAAACACCCACGCCATCCCCATCGCCGCCACGGTGCCCAGCAGGTACATGCCCAGCATGGCCAGTCCGCGCACGCCGATGATGCCGCCAAGTTTTTCATCGGGCAGACACGCAGCGATGAGCACCGTGTACACCGGCAGCCGTGCCGAGCAACTCATCAACGGCGCGATCAAGATGGTGGCGAGTCGGTCTTTTGCACTCTCGATGGTGCGCGTGGCCATGATGCCCGGAATCGCGCAGGCGAAGGAGCTGAGCATCGGGATGAAACTTTTGCCGTGCAGCCCGACCTTGCTCATCAGCCGATCCATCAAGAATGCGGCGCGTGACATGTAGCCGGTGTCTTCCAACAGGCTGATGAAAAGAAAGAGCATGCAGATCTGTGGCAGAAAAACCACCACGGCACCGACACCGCCAATGACGCCGCGGACGAGCAAGTCGGTCAGTTCGCCTGCGGGCAGCGCGCCTTCCGCTTGATTGCCCAGCCAGCCCACGGCCTGCTCCAGCCATGTCATCGGATATTCGGCGAAGGTGAAGATGCTTTGGAACATCAGCGCCATGAGCGCGACGAAAATCACCAAGCCCCAGATTTTGTGGGTGAGAATGGAGTCAAGCCGATCGCTCCATGTGGGGCCGGAGTCGGTTGCTTCGCTGACCACCGTGTGCGACACGTCGCCGATGCGGAGGTAGCGCGCCTCGATGGCGGCAGTACGCCAGTTGATGCCGGCAGTGTCCAACCGCTGGCGCGCTGTAGCGACGGCGGCAGTCAGTGCCGCCGGGTAATACTGCACGTTGGCCGGCAGGAAGGATTCGTCGGAAAGGATGAGTAGCGATTCGCTGTGCGTGGTGGAGCGAACGGGGGGATGCGATTGCAACGCCGCCTCTACGGCTGCCAGTTCTTTTGCGAACGGCGCGGGCAGCGTGCCGAACGATTTGGGCGCAGCGGGTGCGGGCTGGTCCAAACCATCGAGGATGGCTTGGCGCAGTTGCGGCATGCCCTCGCCTTTGCTGGCCACCAGCGGCACGACCGGCACGCCCAGCGCACGCGACAGCGCAGCGTGGTCCACCGTGCGGCCCAGTTCCGCAGCGACGTCCATCATGTTCAACACCAGCAATGCCGGATAGCCCAGCTCGATGACTTGCGTGGCGTAAAACAGATTGCGCTCGAGATTGGAGGCATCCACGACGATGATCACCAGTTGCGGCGTGGGCACGTCGTCGGCCAGGTGATGCAGCAGCACGTCGCGTGCGACTTGCTCATCGAGCGAACGCGGCGAGAGGCTGTACGTGCCGGGCAAATCCAGCAGGGTGACCTCGCGCTCGCCGGCATGGCGCAGCCGGCCTTCCTTTCGCTCGACAGTGACGCCGGCGTAATTGCCCACCTTGGCGCGCAACCCGGTCAGCGCATTAAACACCGTGGTCTTGCCGCAGTTGGGGTTGCCCGTCAGGACGACATTGGAAGTCGGGGGCGGCATGGCTAGGGCGATGGGGCAGGGGTCACCCAGATTTGCTCCGCATCTTCCTTGCGCAGCGTGAGGTGATAACCACGCACTTTGATCTCGATGGGATCGCCCAGCGGCGCAAAGCGGACAATCTCCACCGGCGTACCGGCAATCAAACCCATCTCCAACAGGCGCGATTGTTCCGACGGGGGAATGGTGATGCGATCAATGACCGCCCGTGTGCCGGCCTGCAGTCTGGCCAGAGGTGTTTGAACACCAGCCATCTCAGGCGGCGCGATAGTCAGGAAGGGTCTCGACGAGGATGGTGGCTGCCAGCCGATCGCTGATGCCGAGGCGGGAGTTGCACACCTGACAAATCACTTGCGAGTGCCGCGCCAGCATGCGGATGCGTTGCTCTTCGCAGAAACCCAATTCGCGTAGGCGCCCCGCCAGCTCATGGGACTGGGGCAATTTTTTGATGCGCACCATGGCCCCCGGCTGCACCGCGTTGAGCGGGCAGATGAGCGGGGTGTAGCAGTCCTCAAGACTCTGCACCACCGGCCCGGGTGATTCTTTGGTGTGGGGCAATTGCATCAGCGCGGCGACTTTTGCTGGTAATGAGACTCGGTTGCAAGAGGAAAATTCACCCAACCTTTTGGTGATCTCACAACTGCTTCCGCTGAAGCCGTCGCCGTCCCAAACCGCGCCATCAGCAATTAGCAGAGAAGGCTGCGGCAGGGGGTGTTTTCAGGCATCAGAGCACCCGCCTGCCAATAATTGCCACAAGAATTCCAGTTATACTACCCACAACCAAACCGCAAATTACCTCAAATACCCCGAAAAGTGCTATGAATGACAACTTCACAAGCCAGCGAAGCGCGGTAAATCCGATGGAAATTATCGTGCCCATTAACCCGAGACCGCGCGCAACCAACCCCAGAGCGAATGTCTGCGTTTCGTGTTTAGCTTCCACTGCGATACGGTACCTCACAAGAGGCAGGCCATCAAGTGGCTCGTGTATGCTTGTGCTCACTAGTACGGAGGACTTCCGGCGGCTAACCCAGCGCCCTGTTCTGTCTAAATATCAACAGGTTGGCCAAAATCCGATAGCGAATTGGAGGGGAACAGGCTGGGCACTGCAAGCATGTTGTGCGTGTAATACTTTGTTTTCCATGTGGATAGGATGATGATGAATTAATTTGATGGGCTTGGCACTCCGATTGCTTTTAGGGCGCAGGCCGATTTTGGCCAAGTGCTCGGGCGTGCCCGTTTGCCCGGACATTCGGCGAACCCAACGGGCAGGAGACAGCAATGAAAAAAATTGAGGCAATCATCAAGCCCTTCAAGCTTGAGGAAGTCAAAGACGCCCTCGGCGAGGCTGGCATCGAGGGGATGACCGTCACCGAGGTGAAGGGGTTCGGCCGCCAGAAGGGGCACACCGAAATCTATCGCGGCAGCGAATACACCGTGGATTTCCTGCCCAAGGTCAAACTGGAGATTGTGGTGGACGACAAGAACGTTGCTGCGGCCACCGAGGCCATCATCAAGGCGGCCAAGACTGGCAAGATTGGCGACGGCAAGATTTTCGTGAGCAACATTGAGGAGGCCGTTCGTATCCGTACCGGAGACAAAGGCGTCGCTGCTGTTTAACCCCGCAACCTGAGAATTTCCAAAACATGAAAAAACTGATTCCACATTTGATCCTCGGCGCGATGCTGCTGACTGGCAGCTTGTTCGCCCAAGACAACAACACCAAACCGGCGGTTGCACCCGACGCGGGCGGCAACGGCACTGCGCCGGCCACCGCAGGGAAGGCCGATCCGGACATGGGCCAACGCGTGGCGGATTTGGAGGCGTACATCAACAACGTCGCTCGCGGTGGAGACGCGGCTGACGCGACAGTGAAATCCAATGTCGGCGGTGCCGGCCCCGGTCACAATGCGTTCATGATGGTTTGCGCCGCGCTGGTGCTCTTCATGACGCTGCCCGGCCTTGCGCTGTTCTACGGCGGCTTGGTGCGCAGGAAGAACGTCCTGTCCGTGCTGGCCCAGTGTTTTGGCATCGCGGGTTTGGTGACGATCCTGTGGTGGGCGTTCGGTTACAGCTTCGTCTTCGGTGAAGGCGGCGGCCCGTACATGGGCAGTTTCAAGCACACCTTCCTCAAGGACGTGACGGCCAACGTGGACACCAATTACTGCTACTGGGTTTCGGAGAACGTCTTCGCCATGTACCAGTTGATGTTCGCGATCATCACGCCGGCACTGATCATCGGCGCGATTGCCGAGCGCATGAAGTTCAGCGCCATCCTGTTGTTCGTGGGGTTGTGGATGGTGGCGGTCTATTTCCCGCTCGCCCACATGGTGTGGGGCATTGACGGCGCTTTCAACGGCGTGTGGAACGCGGCCGCGAAAGTGCCGGCGATCGACTTCGCCGGTGGCACCGTGGTGCACATGAGCTCCGGCTGGAGCGCATTGGTCCTCTGCATCGTCCTTGGCCCGCGTTTGGGCTTTGGCAAAAAGCCGATGCCGCCGCACAGCATGGTCATGTGCATGATCGGAACGGGCATGCTGTGGGTGGGTTGGTACGGTTTCAACGCCGGCTCGGCGATCGCTGCTGACGGCATCGCGGGCAACGCGTTCATGACGACGACCCTCGCGACCGCAGTGGCCGCATTCGTCTGGGCGCTGGCGGAGTGGACGACCAAAGGCAAGGCCTCCATCTTGGGCTTCTGCTCGGGCGCAGTCGCGGGTCTCGTGGTGATCACACCGGCTTGCGGTTTCGTGGACTCGACCGGTGCCATGATCATCGGTGTGGCCGCGGGCATCATCCCGTTTGTGGCCTGCACCAAGATCAAAGCCGCTTTGGGCTATGATGATGCGCTGGACACCTTCGGCGTGCATGCCGTGGGCGGCACACTCGGCGCGCTGATGACGGGCTTCTTGGCGACCGACAAGGTCAACGGGAACCTCATCGTTGATGGCGTCGCGGGCAAGAACGGCTTGAAGGAGCTGGTGCAAAATGGCGGCCTCTGGAAGGCGCAGTGCAAGGTGATCATCGTCACCATCCTGCTGGCGGTCGTGGCCACCTACATCATCGCCAAGATTGTGGATGCCATCGTGGGCCTGCGTACCAGCGAAGAAGTCGAGACCAACGGCCTCGACATCGCTGAACACGGCGAAGAAGGCTACCACGGTTAAGCTGGAATTCTCTCACACCCGCCGCGTCAGGAAACTGGCGCGGCGGTTTTTTTGTGGGCACTACAGCGCCGCGATCTGTTTCACGCCGTCGCCGGGCAAGATCGTGGCCAGTTCAAAATCAATGAGGCAGAAGCGCCCGTCTGCGTGCCGGTAAGTCACGTTGCGCATTTCAGGGTCATCATGGCGGACGCCAAATGTCTGCACCTCCGCAAAGAGCGCGTGCTGCCGGTCCGCATCCAGATATTCCACGCGACTGCCGCAACTGGTCGTGATGATGCGCCGCCGCTGCGGGTCAGCCTCCAGCAGTTGCGGCACGAACCCGCAGCCTCGCTCGGCGAGATGGCGCAGCACACGCACCTCGTTGTCGAATCGCGCGGTCGCATCGGCACCGTGATACACCTTGATCACTCGGCCATCGAATGTCAGATGGACGGTGGAGCGAAGCGTGTCCTTTACTTTCAACATGCGCTGAACGTCCTGTGTTGCTAGCATCGAACATCCCGTTGCGATTGAAAAGCGGCATGTGTGGATTTGTGCGGCGTGGCCAACTTTCGACAGGAAAGCCGCGCCGGCCAAGCAACGGCAGATGAGGTGGGCCTGCAAAATCTCCAGCAAATTGCTGGGAAACAGAAATGCCGCGCAGGGTTGGAAAACCCTTGCAGCGTGGCATGCGCCCTGCTCAACTCGCGCGCGAACGGTCGCTGGAAAGCCGATGCTTTCAGGATCGTCGCTGATAGAAACACCAACAATTCACCGTCATGGCGAAATACAAACTCGAATACATCTGGCTCGACGGCTATGAGCCGGTTCCCAACCTCCGCGGCAAAACTCAGGTCAAGGAATTTGCCAGCTTTCCGAAGCTCGATCAGCTCTCGATGTGGGGCTTTGATGGCAGCTCGACGCGGCAGGCGGAAGGCCGCAACTCCGACTGCATGCTCAAGCCCGTCGCAATCTATCCTGACAGCACCAAGAAAAATGGCGCGCTGGTCATGTGCGAAGTGATGATGCCCGACGGCAAGACCCCGCATCCGAGCAATGCGCGCGCGACGATTCTCGATGACCCCAACACATGGTTCGGGTTCGAGCAGGAATATTTCCTCTATCAAGACGGCAAGCCGCTCGGTTTCCCGGAATCCGGATTCCCGTTCCCGCAGGGCGAATACTACACCGGCGTCGGCTACAAGAACGTCGGCTCCATCGCCCGCGAGATCGTGGACACGCACCTCGACCTCTGCCTCGATGCCGGCATCAACCACGAAGGCATCAACGCTGAAGTGGCCAAAGGCCAGTGGGAATTCCAGGTCTTCGGCAAAGGCTCCAAGACCGCTGCCGACCAAGTATGGATGGCCCGCTACCTTCTCGCCCGCGTCTGCGAAGAGTTTGAAGTGGACGTCATGTGGCACTGCAAACCGCTGGGCAAGGACGTGGACTGGAACGGCTCCGGCATGCACTCCAACTTTTCGACCAAGCACATGCGCGAAGTGGGCGGCAAAGAGTACTTCGTGGCACTCATGGCCGCGTTCGACAAATACAAGAACGAGCACATCGCCGTGTACGGCCCGGACAATCATCTGCGCCTGACGGGACTGCACGAGACGCAGGCCATGGATAAATTCAACTACGGCGTCGCTGACCGTGGCGCGTCGGTCCGCGTGCCGCACAGCTTCGTGAACAACGATTACAAAGGCTACTTGGAAGATCGCCGCCCCAATTCACAGGGCGACCCCTACAAGATCGCCGGTCGCATCCTGCAGACCATCGCCACCGTGCCGATCAAGAAGAGCGGCAAGAAGTAGGCCATCACTTAAAATTCACAAGCGGCGCGGGCTTCTGCCCGCGCCGTTTTTGTTTGGCATGGCCAACAAATCAAGCGACAGGTCTGTGCGCATAGACCCGTCGCCTGATAGGGTCGTCGTGCGACCTTGGCTCACATCACCCCTGTTGCGGGCAGTTCTTCAGCGGATGAGCGCGTGAGGCCGCTGCGTTTCTGATTATCCGCCACGTAACCACATTGCACGTACAGGGCGCTATTGGGACCGAAGTCAGGATGACTGCGAATGGCATCCCGATAGAGTCCCACGTAAGTAGCCGTCTGTATATCGGCGTTGTTGATTTCTTGCCGTTCACCATCAGCCGTTAATAGTGATTCCTGATACGCGTCTCGTTTATCAAACGAGGGGGCGATTCCTGAGCAGAAATCGGCGTATGGAATGCCGGCAAAGGCGATTCCCGTTGCGTTATTATTCACCAGGGCTTCTTTCATTATCCCTGCGCGTTCTACTGATTTATTTTGTATTTTCATATTTGTTGGTGGTTTTCGCTGCGCATAAATCGGGTGGCCGCGTTAGTGCTAACATATCACCTATATTATACAAAAGCTACATCCAACCAATATATAGGCGTGTGTACTTACTATAATATTCGAAACTATTTTCACATATCGTATGCCAGCAATAAATAAAGGGTTTACCTGTAACTTATATGATTATTCGCTGAATATATCTGTTTTTAGCCAAATCTCAGCCCGTTTGGAGCGTCAGATGGCCTGTTTGCCAAGCGCAACAGTCGGTCTGGAGGTCAATGCGCTTCATCTTATAGGTAAAACACCCTGTCGCACTGATAAAGCAGAGCATCGCGCGTTTACGGCAGCCTGCTGTGAACGTCAGACAGGTGTTGGAGTTGGCGAAACAAGGCATCGCGCATTCAAAACGACTCATCACGTCTCCATGACAAGACGAGGAGTTGCTCTTCCAAAGCGAGACTTTGCCGTACGCTCGACTTTTCCAGAGTCATCCGCACAATCCGCCGCGTGAAACAGTCGATTGTCACACTGGACCTCGAGGGAGTGCTCGTGCCGGAAATCTGGATTGCCGTCTCAGAAAAGACCGGCATCGCCGCCCTGCGCCGCACCACCCGCGACGAACCGGACTACGACAAACTCATGCGCAGCCGGCTCGCCATCATGGACGAGCACGGGCTCAAACTCGCCGACATCCGGGCGGTGATCAACACTCTCGCGCCGTTGGAAGGCGCCCGCGAATTTCTCGCCGCACTGCGCCCGCGCGCGCAGGTGCTCATCCTCTCCGACACCTTCCTGCAATTCGCCAATCCGCTCATGCGGCAACTGGACTGGCCCACCATTTTTTGCAATCACCTCCTCGTGGAGAACGATCGCGTCACCGGCTATCAACTGCGGCAGCCCGACCAGAAACGCCAGTCCGTGCGCGCCCTGCGCCAGCTTTGTTATCAGGTGATTGCCGCCGGTGATTCCTACAACGACACCACCATGCTGGCCGAAGCGGACCACGGCTTCCTCTTCCGTGCGCCGGCCAATGTGCGCGCGGAGTTCCCGCAATATCCCTGCGTGGAAGAGCACAGCCAGCTCCTGCGGCTCATCGAAGCGCGGCTTTAATTCTCCGGGCGCGACTCGCGCATCATCAGATCGAGCACCGTCTGCGCCGCGTCTTTGCCCGCGTACAACATCGCGTACACCTCGTCGATGATCGGCGTGGTGATG
>SIAW01000099.1 GCA_009695465.1 Pedosphaera sp. | reverse complement strand
CAGAGGAATTGAGGGACTTGGCCTTGGGATTGGATCACATGGCCCAGTTGGGTGTGTTGGTGATTAATCGAATCGACAACGTGACCATCACCAACAGCGTTGTCGTTGGCAAAGCCATGGCCAATTTCCAGAACTTCACCGAGAGGTTGAATGCCACGGCGGGCCAGATTGAAGCAACGATTGCCACCAATCAGCCGGTGATGGCGGCGACCCTCACCAACCTCGCGCAGCTTTCGCGGCAGATGAACACCACCGCTGGGCAGCTTGGCGCGATGGTGGCCACCAATGGTCCGGCCATCACGAAGACCATCAGCAACGTGGCCGAGCTGACCGGCAAACTCAACGCCACCGCAGACGAGTTGCAGGCGGCCATCAAGGGCAATCGCCAAGACGTGACCGGCATCATCAAAAACATGGGAGAGATCAGTGCCAACCTCAAATCCACTACAGGGATTCTGGACAAGGCGATGAAGTCGGTGGACGCTGGCGAGGGGGTGCTGGGAGCGCTCTTGAAAGACCCGAAGATGCGGCAGGACTTCGGGCAGATGATCACCAATGCGAGTACGGCCGTGATTCGGTTTGATACCTTGATTACGCACCTCTTGGACAAAGGCCTGATGTCGAAAGGCACCAACGCTGCGCCAACTCGCCCGCCGCCGCGCAGTGTTCGGCCGGAGACACCATGAACGGGCCAACGATAGTTTTTCAATCGGCGCATGTGTCGGATGCGCAACTGGCGTGTGCCCGCCTTCAAGCCGCCGACATTGGTGCCGAGGTGCGTGACGAGGATACTGCCATCAATTTTGGCGGGGCGATTCTTGGCGAGCAGGGCGTCACCGTCATCGTGCCCGAAGAGCAGGCCGAAGCCGCGCGCGAACTGCTTGCACTGCCGCCCGTCGAATGAACAGCAACCTCGTTCGCGCCCTCTCGCAACTACGCCGCCGCCTGCCCTCGGGAGTGCTGCGGCAAGACCCCGCCACGTTGGCTGCCCACGCGGGTGATAAATGGTTCGCCTCGCACAACCCCGATATCGTTGCACTGCCGCGCAACACGGCGCAGGTCTCCGCCATCCTCCGCTTCGCCAGTCGCCGAGGCATTGCCGTGACGCCGCGCGGCGCAGGCCACGGTTACGTGGGCGGTTGCGTGCCCAGCCACGGAGGCATCGCGCTTTCGTTGGCGGCGATGAACCGCATCAAATCCATCAGCGCAGCGGACTTTGTCGCCGTCGTTCAACCCGGTGTCATCACCGCGCATCTGCAGGAGCGTGCGGAAAAGCTGGGCCTGTTTTATCCGCCCGATCCCGCCAGTCGCGCTGACTGTTCCATCGGCGGCAACATCGCCACCAACGCGGGCGGCCCGCGCAGTGTTAAATACGGCGTCACCCGCGACTACGTGTTGGGACTGGAAGTGGTGCTCGCCGACGGCACCGTTGCGCGTTTGGGTGGCCGCGTGCACAAAAATAAGACGGGCTTCGATCTGCACCGGCTCTTCGTGGGTTCGGAGGGATTGCTCGGCATCGTCACCGAGGCCACGCTCAAGCTCCTTCCTCTGCCGCCGCATCGCGTCATTCTTTCCGCTGGATTCGCCACGATGAAATCTGCGGCTGCCGCCGTGCGCGGGATTTTCGCAGCGGGATTCCTGCCGTGCGCCGTGGAGTTGGCAGACCAATTCACGTTGGCCGCAGCGCGCAAGCGCACGGGCACGCGGCAATTCGATGGCTGCCACGCGTTCTTGATTGTGGAACTGGACGGGCAACGCGCCGCCGTGCGCGGCGAGATGCGCGAACTGCGCAACGTGGTGGCTTGCTCCAAGCCAGTGTCCGTCCAGCTTGCCGATGGTGCTGCGGCGTGTGAAAAGGTCTGGCAGGTGCGCCGTGAGTTTTCCTATTCACTGCGCGACACCGGACTGACCAAGCTCAACCAAGATGTCGTGGTGCCGCGCGGCAGCGTGGAGGAGCTGTTTGAGCTGGGCGCGCGCCTGCAACGCCGGCACGGGATTCGCGTGGCCTGCTTCGGGCACGCGGGCGACGGCAATATCCACGTCAATCTGATGCTCGACGAAACCCAGCCCGGCGCTGCTCGCCGCTCGCGCGCCGCGCAGGATGAACTTTTCCGCGGCGTGCTCGCGTTGGGCGGTGCCATCACGGGCGAGCACGGCATTGGCATCGCCAAAAAACCGTGGTGGAAACTCGCCGTGCCTGCCGCTGTGCGAAACACGCACCGCATCATCAAGCGCGCCCTTGATCCGAAGGGCATTCTCAATCCCGGAAAGTTTGTCTAGTCGTCCAGCGGCCGCGCCAGTTCGATGCGCAGGTTGCGTCCCTGAAACTCGCGCCCATTAAGTTCCGTCGCTGCGCGATCTGCACCGGGGCGATCTGCCATCTCCACAAAGAGGAAACCGGCCGTGCGCCCATCGCTGCGCCGCGTCACGCGCTGCAGGCGCTGCACGGTGCCCGCGCTGGAAAAATGCAGGCGCAATTCATCCTCAGTGGCGGGGTAAGGCACATTGCCGACGTACAAAGTGGTCATGATTTCAGTCGCGATCGAGCTGCGCAGCATCCTCGGCATCCGCCTCGGCAGGCAAGCTGGAATTGGCGCGCGGCTCTCCAACAAGCACGACAAATTCGCCGCGCACCGTGCCGGCGGCCAGTTGCTGGCGGAGTTGATCGGCTGTGCCGCGCAGGTATTGCTCGAATTTTTTGGTCAACTCGCGCGCCAACACCACCGGCGTCGCCGGCCACAGTGCAGCGAGATCAACCAACAGTTTTTCCACGCGATGCGGGGATTCATAAAACACCAACGTGCCGGGCACGGCCGCCAACCGCGACAACTGATTGCGGCGCGCACCGGATTTGCGCGGAAGGAAACCGGTGAAATGGAACTGTGCAGTCGGCAGGCCGCTGGCGGTCAGAGCGGCCAACACTGCGCAGGGGCCGGGCACACTTTCCACGCGCAGCCCGGCTTCGAGAATCATCCGCACCAAGCGCTCGCCCGGATCGCTGACGCCGGGCGTGCCGGCGTCGGTGACATAAGCGATGGTGCCTCCGCTGCGCAGTCGTTCGATCATCTCTGGGGCGCGCCGCGTCTCGCTGTGCTGAAAGCAACTGATCAGCGGCTTGGAGATACCCAGGTGTTTGAGCAATTGCCCGGTGTGGCGGGTATCCTCCGCCGCCACCAGATCGCACTCGCGCAATGTGCGCACGGCACGGTGGGTGATGTCCTCCAGATTGCCGATGGGCGTGGCCACGAGGTACAGCGTTCCGGGTTGCAGTGGGGGCAGTGTTTGCATGCGATGCCGCACAGCTTGTAGCACGGCGACGCCGCGCGGGGAAGGCTGCGGCGCGTTGGCGATTGCCTTTTGCCCCTGAAACGGGAGGATGCCGCCCTGCATGGGACAGGACGAGAACACCGCTGGCACGAACGACGGGCATCGCAGTGAGGGGCGCCTGCGCTGGCCACGGTATCTCGCAATCTTTCTGGTGCTTTGGTTTTTGGTTTCAATGGCGTGGATCTTTGGCGCCATCCGCGAGGCGAAGAGAATCAAACAGCAACAGGAACGTCCTGACGCGCCGGCGAAACAATGACTTGGCTGTGGCGCCGGCAGTGATAGCATCGCGGCAATTCCCATGCGCCAAAATCAATCCATCCGTTGCCTCTGCTTCCTGTTGGTGCTGCTGATGCACTGGTGCGCCAGTGCGGCGGAGAAGGGCGCGCGCCCGTTTTTGATTGAGGGCATGGTTTGGATTCCTGCGGGCACATTCAAGATGGGCGCTGAGGAGGGGGAAACCGATGAGCGTCCGGTGCACGCAATCACGCTGGATGGGTTCTGGATGGACAAACATGAGGTGACCAACGAGCAGTTCGCCAAGTTTGTCGAGAAGGCGGGATACCTGACGGTGGCGGAGAAAATGCCCGACCCCAAATTGTTTCCCGGTGTGCCGCTGGAAAATCTGAAGGCCGGCTCGGTTGTTTTCACGCCGCCCAAAGAGGCGATCCCATTGGCGGAACTGCGTGGGCACAATGCCTTCCTGCAATGGTGGAAGTATGTGCCGGGCGCAAGCTGGCGGCATCCGGAAGGACCGGGTTCGACTTTGCGTGGACGTGAGAAGCATCCCGCCGTTCACATTTCTTGGGAGGACGCTGCGGCTTACGCCAAGTGGGCGGGCAAACAATTGCCCACGGAGGCGCAGTGGGAGTTTGCCGCGCGCGGTGGTCTCGCGGGCAAAGAATATGTTTGGGGCGACAAGTTTGAGCCCGATGGCAAGCCGATGGCGAATATCTGGCAGGGACAATTTCCCGTGGAGAACACGCAGCGCGATGGGTTTCGCGGGACGTCGCCGGCCGGCTCATTTCCTGCCAACGGCTATGGGCTGCACGACATGGCGGGCAATGTGTGGGAGTGGTGCCAGGATTGGTACACCCCAAATTATTACAAGACCAGTCCCGCCAAAAATCCGGCCGGTCCGGACACGAGCAACGATCCCAACGAACCGGGCGTGTGGAAACGCGTGCAACGCGGTGGCTCGTTCATGTGCACCGACCTTTATTGCGGCGCCTTCCGTCCCAGCCGCCGCATGAAGACCTCGCCGGACACGGGCCTGTCGCACGCGGGCTTCCGCTGTGTGGGCATCGGCTTTCCGGCTGCCCCAGATTCAATCAAGCCGCAGAAATAAACAGCGCGGCTACTTTTGCGCGCTGCGTTTGTCGGGCATGGTGATGGGCCAGTTGTCGGACTTGGTGCGTGCGGTGCGCAGGAAATTCTCCAGCTTGACGACGACATCGGGATTGTCCGCCGCGACATCCTTGGCCTCGGCAATGTCTGATTTGAGATCGTAAAGCTCCAGCGCTTTGCCCGGTTCGGGGCGGACGGCTTTCCATTGGCCCATGCGCACGGCTTGCTTGGAGCCGCCCTCGTGGAATTCCCAGTAAAGGAATTCGTGCTGCTGCTGTTGCGGCCCGCCGATGAGCGTGGGCAGAAATGAAATGCCGTCCACATCGCGCGGCGGTGCGACGCGGGCGATCTGGCAAAGCGTGGGCATGAAATCCCAGCTCGCCGTGACGTGACTGGTGATGCTGTTGGGCTTGGTCTTGCCGGTCCAACGCGCAATCAACGGCACGCGGATGCCGCCTTCGTACAAGCTGCGTTTGATGCCGCGGAACGGCCCGGCGCTTTGGAAGAAGGCCGGGTCATTACCACCTTCAGCGTGCGGGCCGTTGTCGCTGGTGAAGATGACAAGCGTTTCCTCATCCATCTTGTACTCGCGCAACTGCGCCAGGATTTTGCCGACATCGGCGTCCATGCGCGTGATCATCGCTGCTTTATTTTTCTCCGGCATCGGCCAGCGATTGACGTCGTAGGGCAGATTGTTGGGCACCTCCATGCCGTTGCCGGTCTTGCGTTGCAGATCCGCGTTGGCGTGCGGCGTGGTATAGCTCAAGTAGAGGAAGAAAGGCTGATACTTGTTATCATACGCGGGGCGATGGATGCGGACGGCATTGAGTGCGGAGCGCGTGAGCAAATCCTGCGAGTACTCCAAGCGGCGGCCTTCGCGGTTGCGGTGGATGTCCACCATGCCTTGATAGGCGTTGATGCCTTTGAAGCCCGGCTCGAAGCGCCAGAGGAAGCCCGGATAATAATTGTCCGCGTGCGCTTGGTCCACAAAGCCGACCCAATGTTCAAAACCTTTCTTGAACGGTTCGCCGGTCGAGTTCTCCAAGCCCATTCCCCACTTGCCAATCGCGATGGTCTTGTACGCGGCGGTACGCAGCACCTGCCCGACGGTGATGTCGGTGGAACGCAGCGGCACATCGAGGTCGCCACGGATGAAACAGTGCCCGCTGTGCTGGCCCGTCATCAGCGCGGCGCGCGAGGCGCTGTCGAGCGGCGCGCCGGCGTAGGCGTCGGTGAAACGCAATCCCTCCGCGGCAAGGCGGTCGAGGTTGGGCGTCTTGATGAGCTTCTGCCCGTACGCGCCCAGATCGCCATAGCCCAAGTCATCCGTGATGATCAGGATGATGTTGGGTGTGCGCGGACCTTTGGGGCCGTCGTTAGGTTGCGGAAAAGGTCGCGCTTGGGCGAACAGTGTCGCTTGGGCGCACCATGCGACAAACGCGAATGCCAAAGGGAAAACCGGAATCAATCTCCTCATCATATGCGCTCCTCCTTGTTGGCCAGTGAACTGGCTGGGAAGCTTCTACGATAGGAGCCGGTTGTATTGAAACTTAATCTTACTCACATCTCACTAGCTAAGTAGGGAATGGTGAGCGGCCCCTGCGGCAACACCGCCAGCGTGGAGTTGGGCCCCGCCTTCGCGAGTCGCTCCCGCACCGTTGCCGAAATGTCTGCGCACGGTTCCAAGTGCGCGGCGCGCAGCGTGGCTTCGTCCAGCGAACTGTACACGAGCACTTGCGCCCGGCGCTGCACGAGCGCCTGAATGTGCGCCTGCCATTGTTCCGGATGCGCAAAGCCGGGCGTAGCCAGTCGCGTCAAAATATCTTCCGGACTCTTTTCGCTGCGCAACAAACGATCCAGCGGACTGCCGGCGGGCACGCCTTCACGGCATTCGCAGGCGAGGATCAGCGTGCCGCCGGGCTTGAGCACGCGCACGGCGGCGCTCATCCCTTTCACGCCTTGATATAAATTCATATCCAGCGGATAGCCGCTGTTGGTCGTCACCACCACGTCGAAGGGCGCGGCGACCTTTTGCATCGCAGCCTCGCGGACAAACGAGCAGCCCGCGCGATGTGCCTCGATGAGATCCCCAGCGAACACGTTAGTGATCTGTCGCTGCTCGTTGAGCGTGACGTTGATCAGGAAGGAGTGCCCCGCGCGCAGTGCGATCTCGCGCATCTCATCCCAGATGGGATTCCCAAACGTGCGGCCGAATGTCGCGTGCGGGCTGCTGATATTGGTCGCGCCGTGATTGCTCATCACGGTTTCCAATCCAGCGACGCCGGGCATGATGCCTTTGGGCCCGCCGCTGAATCCGGCAAAAAAATGCGGCTCGATGAAGCCGGTGACAATCCGGATGTCCGCTTCCATCGCGTGACGGTTGAGCAGGGCAGGGGCACCCGATCGCGTGTGGCCCACTTGCACCATGTCCTCGCGATGCTCGGCCACGTGATTGATCACGCGATAGCCGCGCGCCACAGCGGGCGTCAGCATCTGATCCAACTCCGCGGGTGTGTTGGGACGGTGCGTGCCGGTTTGGTTGAGGAGCGTGATGTTCTCGCGCGGCACATGCGCGAGGTGTTCAAGCAACCACGGGAGGATGCGATCGTTGGGCGTGGCGCGCGTGATGTCGGTGAAAAGAATGCAGACGCGTGAGCCGGGCGAAATCTGTTCGCGCAGGGGACGCGCCGCGATGGGATGGGCCACCGCCGCCAACACCGCCGCTTTCTCATCCGCCAATCCCGGACGATGGGATGGCTCGATGATGGTCGTGCGGTCCTGCGGACATTCAATGCTCAGATAGCCTGAGCCGTATGCGAGATTGATCTTCATTCAACATCCACCGATGCGCGACGATGCCACCGGTGGCCCTGTGCTGCCAAGTGCGAAGGCTCGACGTTGCGCCGCGATTGTGTTTGAGTGGGCGCATGGAATTGGGAGGCGGAAGGAAGGGGTCGCAGTGGATGGCCGCGTTGTTGTTGTGCTGGTTTTGCGCCTGCGCCGTGGTGCCCGAATCGGGGCGCACGCAGATCAATCTGATTTCTCCGGCGCAGGAACGCAGTCTGGGGCAGCAAGCGTTTGTGGATGTGCGCCGTTCGTTGACCGTCAGCATGGATCGCAACGCAACGGCGCTGGTGCAACGCGTGGGCCAGCGCATTGCCGAGGTGGCCGATCTGCCGCAGGCGAAGTGGGAGTTCGTGCTGTTCCAAAGTGCGGAGCCCAACGCCTTCTGTTTGCCCGGCGGCAAGGTGGGCGTGTTCAGCGGTATCCTGCCCATCACACAAAGTGACGCGGGCATGGCGACGGTCATGGCGCACGAGGTCGCGCACGCCGTGGCGCATCACGGTGCCGAGCAGATGAGCGAGCAGCTTTTGTGGCAGGGACTGGGCGCGGCGGTGATCTCCAATCTGTCGAACATGGACAGCAGTACGCGCACGCTGCTGTATTCGGCGTACGGACTGGGCACGCTGGTGGGCCGCACGTTGCCGCACAGCCGCGAGATGGAATCGGAGGCGGACAGCATCGGGCTGATCTACATGGCGCGCGCGGGGTACGACCCTGAACAGGCGGTGCTTTTCTGGCAGCGGTTTGCCGAGTACAAAAAGGCGAAGGGCGAGGGCAAGACGCCCGATTTTTTGCGCACGCATCCGCTGGACGAACAGCGCATCGAGAATCTGAAGCGGCTGATGCCCCGGGCCAAGTTGCAGTACCGGCCACGCTAGCAGCGCCGCTACTCCAGCGCGCGCGCGGTGGCGGGGTGCGCGTACTCTTCCCAAAGCCGATCCAACTCCGCGGCATCCGGCGCGCCGTCGCTGATCACGAAACGGTACTGCGAGACATAAGCCGCGCCCGGCACGATGGCCATCGCCGCGAATTGTTGCGGGACGAAATTAAAGAACGGTTCGGAAGGATGGATTCGCATCGGCTGCGGGAAACGGAAGTTGAGCGGATGACAGAAGATGGCCGCGCCCGTTGGTTGACCGTCCACCAAGCCGCCGATGTGGCACCACCGCGCGCGCGTGGCGTGGCCGGCGACGCGGTCGGCCTCGCCGTTGGCGGTGAGGAAACGCGC
The DNA here is from genome assembly GCA_009695465.1 of Pedosphaera sp. Lineage (GTDB taxonomy): Bacteria > Verrucomicrobiota > Verrucomicrobiia > Limisphaerales > UBA1100 > SYLI01. The sequence continues at coordinate 927 of SIAW01000099.1, read as the reverse complement.
GGGATTATTAGTCGCGCCATCCCACGCGGCATTGCCACGAAAACCCAGTCCACCGTAATGGTATTGCGGCAGCACCAGCGCGTTTGTGCCCGCGCACTTTTGGGTGGAGATGAAATCAAAAATCCAGCGCGGCTTGGTGCCGCCGGTGAGTGGATACACGGTGACGGACCACGTTTCATCGAGCGTCGGCTTGGGTGGCGTGGCGGAGCGATCCACAAATTGGTGACGCGCGCTGAACCCGGCATGCACTGGTCCATCCCACGAAGTTTCCAATCCCACAAATTCCACCGTGCCTGTGCCGCCGCCCATGTTCCAAAAATCGGGATGGCGGCCGTCGAACTCGGTCTTCGTCCACGGAAACCAGATGCCGTGATGGTGCGTGTGCTTGGCGGGGAAATCATCGGTGATCATGCGGCCGCCGGGACTGAACACGGGGTGCAGATAGCCGCCGCGTTGGTAGAGGGGCTTGATGTCCGCACGCGGCAAATCGCCCGGAGCCATCTGATATTCCAAAATCGTTTTGCCGCCGTGCGCGAACCGCAGCTTGCGATCGATTTTGGTGACGCCCACTTTGGTCGCTGCAATGGGCGCGTCAGTGATGGTGAATGTGGCCGATTGATTCTTGGGCAGTTTCCCCAAAAGGAATGTGGCGCGTCCTGTCGCATCCACTTGGGCGGAATGGACGGTGCCATCGGCCGCGCGCAGCCCGATAATCTGCGATTTGTAATCGGGCAACGACACCGTGACGAACGCGTCTTGCCGGTCAGAACGGCCGGCCTCCACCACCACGCGCATCGGCTTGGCTTGCGCCAGCGCGGCCATCAAAAAGCTCGCACAAATCATCCCGCGCAGCGTGTGGTTCATGCCCACACAGTGGCGCGGGCGATGTCTGCGTCAAGGCCGGAAATGGCTTGCACCGGCCGCATC
>SIAW01000098.1 GCA_009695465.1 Pedosphaera sp. | reverse complement strand
ATCGGTGGATGTGTGAATTCGGCCAAAGGGGTGCAGCATGACGAGCTTTGTGCCGTCTGCAGATGAACCCACACCTTGGCCGTCACCTCCTATCCCGCGTGACGTCCATGTCACCCCGGAGTCAGTAGAGGTAAAAACTTGGCTATTCCACCCCACTTGGACGAGTTTTTTCCCATCCGCAGATGAAGCGAAGTTGTCTGGACTACCTTGGCGGGCCTGCTGTGTCCATGTCGCCCCAGTATCGGTTGAAGTGTAAAGACTATTGCCATAGTGTGTCGACACGAGCCTCACCCCGTCCGCAGAGGTGGCTGTACCACTCCAGCCGCAGCCGTACGCACCCGGCCACGGTGCCTTCTTGCCTGGCGTCCATGTGGCCCCGCCATCGGTGGAGTGAAAAAACTGCAGGGTTTCATTATCTGATATCGTCACCGTGCCGCCGTCGTCGGAGGAAACAGCTGCCCACCAATGCCCCGTGAGATCAGCCAACACCGGTGGCGGCGTCGGTGCCGGTGGCGGGGGGGGGCGACAGCCCCAACGGGCTGGCAGGTGAACATCCGGTAGCTGGCCGGGCCTTTATAGATGCCGCCGCTGGATTCTCTGTGGTGGTACACAATGTCGCCATTTGCCCCGAAATCACTGTCCTGCGATTGCCGAGCGCTGCCATCACTAAGCAGCAGTTGTCCCTGGTTCTTGTTGAGCAACGCCATCACGTTGGCCGTCATCAACCCTTCATCCACCCCAATCCACCGCGCCCCATCCAAGCTATCCGTGGAAAGATTGTGCGTGGCCGCCAGCACCGTGTTGGGTCGAGCCATGTCCGCCCCTTCCGCCAAGAGATAGCTGATGGCATCACAGGGGATGGGGTTGCTAGGCGTGAATGAACCCGCCGCCTGCTGGGCCGCCTCGTTGGAAGCGTGCCGTTCCGGGTCACTGGGCGATACCAAGAGTTTGAGGCTGCCCAACTCGGACTGGAATGCCTTGAGCGAGAAGTAGGCGTTATTGGGCATCGTCCCGTTCGAGTTAACCTGATGATGGGCACGCAGCATGGCGTTGAGCTGCCACGGCAGTCGCCCGCCGTTGTCATTGGCAAACTTTACGAAGGTGACCCCGATCTGCTTGAGATTGCCGATGCACTGAGTGCGTTTGGCCCGGCGCTTGGCCTTGGAAAGTGTGGGCAAAAGGATGGCGGCCAAGATGCCGATGATGGCGATGACCACCAGGAGCTCGATGAGCGTGAATCCGCGTCACCGCGCCCGTCCGGAATGAGATGCCAGTGTTTTCATGGGAACCTTTTTAAGCCGCCTCTTGGCGGCAGAATTTTTAACTATACGACATGTTCATTTAATTACAACCCGCAACATGGGAGACGACACAGCGACTCTCCATCTTGTTATTCGCTGGCGAGAGCCTGAATCTTGGGAAAATCTTCAGAAATCTTTCCCCTTAAAACCAAGCCGCTCTTAAACAACGACTTGCCTGCGCCTGCGACGAGGTCGCCACTGCGGCGGGCTGCGCCTGCAACGCCACCAATTTGGATTTCCCTGACACCAATTTGAATTTTCTCGCCATCTTTTTGGGTTTCCCCGCCACTGTTTTGGATTCGGGTGGCACCGCCCATGACTTGGGTGGCACTTAATTAAGCATTGGTGGCGCTCATCTGGGCTGGAGCGCCATCTTGCGCACCACAGGCAGCCAGCAAAGGTGCGAACGTTGCGAATGCAAACGGCTTGGCAGTTGAGGGCGGGGTTTCCATGATGGCCGGCCGTGAAGCGTCTTGATGGATTGATGCCGAGGTGTGCGCAGGCCGCGCGATGACATGCAGTCCTATGATGTCATCGTGGCGGGGGGCGGCGCGGCGGGGTTGATGTGCGCCATCACCGCTGGGCGGCGTGGGCACCGCGTGCTGGTGCTGGAACGCGCGCAGCGGTTGGGTAACAAAATCCTCATCTCCGGCGGCGGTCGTTGCAACTTCACCAATCTCCGTGTCGGGCCGGAGAATTATCTCTCGACCAATCCCCATTTCTGCCGCTCGGCACTGGCGGGATTTGCGCCGGAGCAATTCATCGAGCTGGTGCGCCGCCATCGCATTGCGTTCCATGAAAAAACGCTGGGCCAACTTTTCTGCGACATCAGCTCGCGGCAGATCATGGATTTGCTGCGCGCCGAATGCGCCGCGGCAGGCGTGGAAATCCAGACCGACTGCCAGATTGATTCGGTGACGCAGGCGCAGGGCTACCAACTCCACACCAGTCGCGGGCCATTTGGCGCGGCGGCGCTGGTCATCGCCACGGGCGCGTTGTCGTTTCCGAAATTGGGCGCGACGCATTTTGGCCATCGCATCGCGGCACAGTTTGGCGTGAATGTCATCGAACCGCGCCCGGGACTGGTGCCGCTCATCCCGGAATTGGCCGACGGCCAACGCTGGCCCTTCGGCGCGTTGAGTGGCATCTCGCTGGACGTGATTGCGTCGAGTAACGGCGCGTCGTTCCGCGAGAACATGCTCTTCACGCATCGCGGATTGTCCGGTCCGGCCATCCTGCAAGTCTCCAACTATTGCCCCGTCGGCTCGCGTTTCCGGCTGGACCTGCTGCCCGGACGCGACGCGACGGCGCTGGCGCAGGAAGCGCGGCGAAGCAATCGCACGCCCGGCGAATGGCTCGCGCAACTGTTCCCCAGCCGCTTTGCGCAGGACTGGGCCGCGCATTTTACACCGGACAAACTGTTGTCGCAATGTTCAGCCCGCGAACTGGACGAACTGGTCGCGCGATTGAAAAGCTGGGAGCTGCGGGTGATTGACACCGAAGGTTACGGCAAGGCTGAAGTGACCGTGGGCGGCGTGGACACGCGCGAGCTGTCCAGCAAAACGCTGGAGTGTCGGCGCGTGCCCGGACTTTATTTCATCGGCGAAGTGGTGGATGTCACCGGCTGGCTGGGGGGCTACAATTTCCAATGGGCATGGGCCAGCGGCCACGCGGCGGGTCAAGCGGTGTGAGCGGCACGGCCTGCGCCCGGCTCACTTGGCCTTCAGCGGAGCGGGCTTCGGCTTGGACTTGGTGCCAGGAGTGGTTGTCGCGGGCGGCGCGATTTTCTTATCCAGATTTTTCTGCAAGGCACCCGGCTCGATGGGCACGACTGCGCCAGCGGCGGGCACATCCAGTCCCGCCGACCAGAGAATGCCGTTGATGACCATGCGGCGCTGGCTTTCGTAGCCCCAACTTTTGTGAAGGTCCGCGCCGGTGAAGGCAAAGCCGCGGCCGCCGGACGGGCGCTGAGTGGCCCACGCAATCACTTCATCGCGGCCGACATGTTTCTTGGCATCGGCGGTGGTCCGGGATTTGTCCGGCACGGCACCGACGAGCAGTGGCGTGACGCCCTTGCCGGCAAAGTGCAGATTGTAGAGCCAGCCATCGGCAGGCGCGGCGAACGGTTTAACACCGCGCAACACGGGATGGTCGCCGGTGGGTTTCAAGTCCATGTCCCAATGGCCGCGGCAGCCGATGTCGCCGTGGAAGATGCCGCCGAGCCAGCCGCTGACCTTCGCCGCGTCCGGGCCAGCAGGGAAATCCACAGCTTGATGGAGCAGCACGAAGCCCGCGCCCGCGTCCATGAGTTTGCTGAAGGTGGCCCAGCGCGCGGGATCCACGAAGGGCTGTTTGCCGCCACCATCGCCGAAGTACACGACGGCGCGCGCGCCTTTGAACACCGCCTCATTTTTCGGCCAGCCATCGCGGGCCATCACCGGCCAGACACCGGGTTGCGATTTCAGCCAGTCCATCAGCAGTGCGCAGCCGGCAAAGTATTCGTGCTGCCCGGATTTGTTGCTGGGCGCGCCGGCCAGCAGCACAATCTTGGCGCGGGCGGGGTCGGTAGAATCCACCTCCAACGGCACGGTGGATTGATCAAAGGGATCCGGCGCGGCATCCGCAGGCGCAACGCAAAGCAACAGGATGAGTGAGAGCAGCCATCGTGAGTTCATAGGAGACGACGTAACACAACGCGCGAATGACTTCAAGCGCCGCGCGGCGCCCTAACCAAAGAGCTCGGTCAAAGGCCGGCCGCGTTCGAGGATGGGGATGGGCCGGCCGAGGCGGTCGGGCAATTGCAGTCCCGGATCAATGCCGAGCGCGGAGTAAATGGTCGCGCCCAAATCCTCCGGGCTGACGGGATGCTCCTTCGGATATGCGCCGTGCGCATCGCTCGTGCCGTACGCGATGCCGCCACGCACGCCTGCGCCCGCCAGCACGCACGGGAAACAATGACTCCAATGCCCGCGCCCCCACGCAGCGGTATCGGGCTTGGGCGTGCGGCCCATCTCGCCCACGGCCACGACCAGCGTTTGGTCGAGCAAGCCGCGCTCGGCGAGGTCGGTGATTAAAGCCGAGAACGCCTGATCAAATCCCGGCAACAGGTGGCGCTCCAGATCGCTGCAGGTCGTGTGCGAGTCCCAACCATAACCATCGGGCGCATCCCACGCCACGGTGACAAAACGGCTGCCGGCCTCCACCATGCGCCGCCCCATGAGACAGGATTGGCCGAAGAGATGCCGCCCGTAACGGTCGCGCAACGCAGCGGGTTCGCGGGTGATGTCGAAGGCGGTGCGGATTTTCTCGGAGGTCACCAGCGACAACGCCCGCTGGCGGATGCGGTCGTAGTTGCTGTAGATGTCGGTCTGGTCGAGCGCACGGCGCGCGTCGTCAAATTGATCCATCAACCCGCGCCGCTGGTTGAGGCGATCCAGCGAAATCTCCTGCGGCGAGGCCAGCCCTTTGATGCCGAAGTGCAGCTCCGCGTCCGTGCAGTCGCGGTAGTAAGGATTGTCGGTGCCGTCGCGCTTGCGGATGTCGGTGGCTAGTGCGTTGTACGCCGTGCCCAACCAGCCTGCGTATTGGCCGGTGCGATCGTAGCCCTGCAGATGCCCGAGCCGGTTGGGCAGATAAACGTAATCGGGCAAGCCCCGCGCGTTTGCGCCGTCGCTTTGGCGCGAGAGATATTCCACCACGCTGCCCATCGCGGGCCAGTCGGTGTCACGCGCGTTGACATCCTGCCCGTCGGCTGCGCCGCGCGTCCACTTGTGGCCCGTCTGCAAATAATGGCAGGCGTTGTGGTCGTTGTGCGGGTGATTAACAGTGCGGATGACGCAGAGCTTGTCGGTGATCTTGGCGATGCGCGGCAGATGTTCGCACAGCAACAGGCCGGGCGTGCGCGAGGCGATGGGCTTGTACGGTCCGCGCAGAGTGCTGGGCGCCTCGGGTTTCAAATCGAATGTCTCCAACTGGCTCGGTCCGCCGAAAAGAAAAAGGAACATCACCGACTTGGCGCGGGCGCGGGCGAAGGGTTTGTCGGTGAAGGCTGCGGCGGCGGCCTCGGCGGCCAGCACCTTGGGCAACGACAACCCGAAGAGCCCCGCCCCACCGATTTGAAGCATCTGGCGACGCGTCAACCCGGAACACACGCGCTTGGGATGGCCGTTGACCACGAGCATGCGTTAGTATCCTTAAACCCTCCGCAACAGTCTGGCAAGTGCTATGTCGCACCGCTTGCCAGATGCGGTGCGGGGGTGTATCGTCACGGCATCCCATGATAGACCGGCGGACTTTCATTGGCGCGCTCGGCGGTGGTTCGGCACTGGCCGTGTTGGGCGCGGAACCCACGACGAAACCCAAGCGACTGGCGGTCGTCACCACCGAATGGCGGTACCGCTCGCACGCATGGCACATGGCCGAGCGCTTCCTCACCGGCTACCCACTCAATGGCCGCTGGCATCGCCCGCCATTCCAAGTGGTCTCCGCGTATGTGGATCAGAAGCCGGAGAAAGATTTGAGCGGCGACCGCGCACGCGAATTCGGCTTCAAGATTTATCCCACCATCGCGGAGACGCTGCGGCAAGGCGGCAAGTCGCTGGCGGTGGATGGTGTGCTGCTCATCGGCGAGCACGGCGATTATCCGCTCAACGAGATCGGGCAGAAAATGTATCCGCGCTACCAGTTCTTCAAACAGATCACCGACGTGTTCCGCGAGGACAAGCGCACCGCGCCGGTGTTTAACGACAAGCACCTCTCGTGGAAATTCGAGTGGGCCAAGGAAATGGTGGCCACGGCGCGCGAATTGAAATTCCCGTTCCTCGCCGGCTCCTCGCTGCCGGTGACGTGGCGGATGCCCTCGATTGATCTGCCCTACGATGCGCCCGCCGAAGAGGTCGTGTGCGTGGCGATGGGCGCGGTGGACATCTACGATTTTCACGCGCTGGAAACCATCCAGTGCATGGCCGAACGTCGCAAGGGCGGCGAGACCGGCGTGAAATGGATCGAGGCGCTGCGCGGCGACGCCGTCTGGCAGGCGATGGCGCAAGGCAACTTCGCGCGCGGCGGATGGGATGCGACGCTCTTTGAATCGTGCCTCTCGCGCAGCCACACGTTGCGCCAACCGGAATCGTTCAGCCATCGTTACCCCACGCCCGAGCAGATCCGCGCGTGGGTCAAAGAACCGGTGGCCTATCGCTTCGAGTACAACGATGGTCTCAAAGCGACGATGCTGTTGATGAACGGGCTGGTGGATGATTTCAACATCGCCTGGCGCGTGCGCGGCCAAGCCGAGCCGGTCTCGACGCTCTTCCAACTGCCGCCCAATCCCAACGTCGTGTACTCCGCCGCACTGATGTCCAAGGCCGAAGAAATGTTCCGCACCGGCAAAGCGCCCTATCCGGTGGAGCGCACGCTGCTGACCTCCGGTCTCGTCGCGGCGGGGTTGCAGTCGCTGGCGCAAAAGAAGCGACTGGAGACGCCGCATCTGGCCGTGAGCTACACCGCGCCGCAGGCGTCGCAGTTTTTCCAGCACTGAATTGAGGGCTGGGCGAACCAGTCCAACACACTAAGTTTTCGGTTATGCTAACGATCCGAGGTCAATCGTTGCGGGTTTGTTCGGGCACGGTCAGCCGTCGGCAACTCTTGCAGATTGGCGGCGCGGGACTCCTCGGAATGTCGCTGCCGAAAGTTTTCGCTGCGGAAGAATCGGCGGCGCATTTCAAAAATGCCAAGGCCAAGTCGGTCATCTTCCTTTTCCTCTTCGGCGGGCCGAGCCAGTTGGAGACGTTCGACATGAAGCCCGAGGCGCCGGTGGAAATCCGCGGCCCGTTCCGGCCCATCGCATCTAAAACACCCGGGCTGCTCATCTCCGATCATCTGCCCAAACTCGCGGCGGTGTCGGACAAGTACTGCGTCATCCGCACGATGACCCACACGTTCAACGATCACAGCGGCGGCGGGCATTACATGCAGACGGGCAAACGCTGGCACGTGCCGGTGGGCGGCGGTTTTGTCGCCACGCCACAGGACTGGCCTTCGATGGGCAGCGTGGTGGAACACCTTTCTCAGAATGCGCCCGGCGGATTGGAGCGCCAGTTGCCCGCGTATGCCGTGCTGCCCAACTGGCTGGGCCGATTGCAAGAGAGCGGCCAGTATCGGCGTCCGGGACAATACGCGGGCTGGTTGGGCGCCGGATTTAACCCGCTCACCACGAAAGTCGATAAGCGCGACCTGACGGATAATCCGTACTGGCGCGATTGCACGGACGAAGAGGTCTCCTTCCAGATTGACGGGCTGGCGCCGGAAGTGCCCATCAAGACGCTGCGGGATCGCGCTGCGTTGCTCGAACAATTTGAAGGCGTCCAGCGGCGTGTGGATCACGGCGCGGGCGCAGCGCTCGATCGCCATCGTCAACGCGCGCTCGCGCTCGTCACCTCCGACAAGACCGGCGGCGCACTCGACATCCGGCGCGAGCCAGCCAAGTTGCGCGACGCCTACGGGCGCCATCTCTTCGGCCAATCCTGTCTCATGGCGCGGCGGTTGGTGGAGGCGGGCGTGCGGTTTGTCACCGTGCATTACGATTGCCCCGACGGTTACAGTTGGGATTCGCACCGCAACAATGCCGATGTGCAAAAGCATTTGCTGCCCACGTTCGATCAAGGCGCGGCGGCGCTCATCGCTGATCTGGACTCGCGCGGGTTGCTCAAGGAAACGCTCGTCGTCGCTGTCGGTGAAATGGGCCGCACACCGCGCGGCAACGCCAACTGGGGACGCGATCATTGGAGCGCGTGCTTCCCCTGCGTGCTCGCCGGCGGCGGCATCCGCGGCGGCAGCGTGTACGGCACCAGCGACGCCCACGCCGCGTATCCGAAAGATCACCCCGTCACCCCCGAAGATTTGGCGAAGACATTGTACTGGTCGCTCGGCATCAATCCCGAACTGATGTTGCCGGACAAAGAAGGTCGCCCCGTGCCGATCGTCGAAAGCGGCAAAGCACTCACGCAACTTTTTGGTTGACCCCTGCGCGCTGAACCGGGCGCGCTGAGTTTCTCGCTCATGAAATCGCTTTCGCATCTTGCGTTCAGCCGCCGCGCATTTCTTGCCACCACAGCAGCGGGCATCGCGTCGCAACCGTGGCAGGTGCGCGCCCAAGAGAAAGCTGCGGCGCTGGACTTGGGCACGCGACTGGAGTTGTTCGTTGATGAACTGCTCATCGCCAAACTTACCGGCGACGCCAAATCGCATCTGCACCAGCCCGAGCCCAAGGACGTGGCGCTGATCACCGACGAACCGTGGGAGGGCAACACGTGCGCTTATTACACCCTCTTTCAGGATGGCTCGCGCTACCGCATGTACTATCGCGGCTCGCACTGGGATGAGACGGCCAAGCGCGCCACGCATCCGGAAGTGACCTGCTACGCGGAGAGCAAGGACGGCATCCGTTGGGACAAGCCGACGCTGGGGCTGTTCGAGTTTGGCGGCTCCAAGAAAAATAACATCGTGTGGATGGGCAACGGCACGCACTGCTTCGCGCCGTTCAAGGACGAGAATCCTGCGTGCGCGCCGGCCGCGCGCTACAAGGCAATCTCCAGCGGTTATCCCGGCGGCAAGAAAGGGCTGTACGCTTATCACTCCGCCGACGGTCTGCGCTGGCAACTCCAGCGCGAGGAGCCGGTGATTACTGAAGGCGCGTTTGACTCGCAGAACTTGGCGTTCTGGGACGAGCACGCGCAGATGTACCGCGAGTATCACCGCACCTTCGTCAACGGCGTACGCGCCATCATGACGGGCACCTCGGCGGATTTTCTGAAATGGACACCGCCACAATTGCTGACCTACCAGCCCAGCGCACCCGATGAACATCTCTACACCAACACCGTGCGTCCTTACCCGCGCGCGCCGCATCTGCTCATCGGATTTCCCGCGCGCTTTCTGCCCAAGACGGGCCAGCGCGTGGAGCCGGTTCTCATGGCCAGCCGCGATGGACGGCGCTTTCATCGCTGGGCCACGCCAGTCATTCCGGAGACGGCACCCAAAGACCGCGGCGGCAATCGCAGCAATTACATGACGTGGGGACTGGTGACGTTGCCGGGCCGGCCCAACCATCTCTCGGTGTACGCGACCGAGGCGTATTACACCGGCCCCAGCAGTCGTGTGCGGCGCTTTGAGTATCGCGTGGACGGCTTTGTCTCCATTCGTGCAGGCGCAGCGGGTGGAGAATTAATCACCCCGCCCATCAAGCTGGGGCAGTTGGCGGAGCGACTGGAAATCAATTTTGCGACGCGCGAGGAGGGCCATCTGCGCGTGGCGTTGGAGACGCCCGAAGGTCAACCTTTGCCGGGGCGCGCGCTGGATAATTGCCCGCCGCTGCGCGGAGATCGCGTCCGCCACACGGTGTCGTGGAAACAGGACGGGGATATCAGCACGCTCAAAGGACGGACAGTGCGGCTGCGGTTTGAGCTGAAGAACGCCGACCTGTATTCGCTGCGCCTGCAACCGTGGCTGACCTGAACTGCGCGGCTAGTGTAGTGCGCGTGAAATAGTGTAACATATTGTTGTGGACGCGGCAGCACCCGGAGTAGTCTTGGGCATGAGAAAAGCGCGCGTCATCGAACTCTCCGAAACACAACGCATCGGACTGGAAAAGGTGGTGCGCGCACGCCGC
>SIAW01000008.1 GCA_009695465.1 Pedosphaera sp. | reverse complement strand
TTGAACTCAAACGTGTTTGCGATGGTCGGATTGTGCCTGGCCGTGTGCGTGGCGTCCGGCTTGCACACGCCGGATTGGGAGAGCAACTCCAGCGCGATGCCGCGCACGACGATGCGGTTGTCGCTGATGCGCGCGATGCCATCGAAGTACGGCAGCCCGACACACGTGATGATGCCGCCAGCAAACGGCGCCTTCTCCACGAGCAACACCTTCGCCCCGCGCCGCGCAGCAGCCAGCGCCGCCGCCGTCCCCGCGCAACCCCCGCCGCAAACAAGCACGTCCGTCTTGATCGTTTTGCCCAGCGCAGATTTCCGCACAGGCTGCGCCCCCGCGCCCACGCCGCCCGCAGTCGCAGCGGCGACGGCCGTGGCCTTGATGAATTGTCGGCGTGAAGATTTTTCAGGGCGGCTCATTTTGCTTTCGCCAGTTCACCGAGCATCTCCAGCAGGTGCCGCGTGAGAATCACCGAGGCGTCCACCTGCACCACGTTGGTGCCCAACCAAGTCTCGTAACCGCCCAGCGCATGCTGAGCGAGTGTGGGCAAATAACCGTGCCGGGCATTGGCCAAGCCGATGACCATCGTGCGCGGGAACGGGCTGCGCTGTTTCAGGTCGAGTCCAATCTCAACAAACGCCTCGAACGGGATCGCGCACACGGCAAAGTCACCGACGCGGATGGCTTGCACGATGACGGTCAGCGTCTCCTCCTTGCGCTCGGCGGCGGCAAGGGTGCTGCGCGCATAATTCTCGGCCAAGCGCGGCAGCTTTTCTTTGGCGACAGGATCGGTGACGGCAAGCACCGCTTTGGCCTCGGCGACTTGCGCGGCGTTGGGGCGGCGATATTTCAGGATCACCTCGCGTTGCAGCATGCCAAGCTTTGCATCGGTGCGGTGCGTCTCAATTTTGCGCAGCGCGAACCACGCGGCATCGGCCGTCTTCTGCGCGACGATGCGGATTTGCTCGAACGTCTCGCGCGGCGGCCGGTCCACGAGGAACGGGATGTTGTTGATGTCGCCCGAGGCGCTGTTGGAGAGCATCGCGATGAAGTCCTCGTCGCCGCGAACGCGCGCGGGCATGAGCCGCGCAAACTCGCCAAAATAATCGGCGGACATCAAGGCTTTGGGCGTCCCGCCCACGTAATGCAGCGAGTAATTGGCGAGCAGCGCCAGCGGCTTGCGCTTGGCGTCCTGCACGGAAAGAATGGTGACATCCGGATCCGTCGGACCAGCGGGGCGTTCGAGCGTGGCGAGGTCGGTGCCCGGATTCATCTTCACCTCATCCAGTTTGCCAAATGGATTGAGCGGCATTTTTCCCGGCTTGAGAAACCAGCGGCGATTGAAAGCTTCACCGGCCAACGGATGCGCCGCCGCACCCACTGCCGCCGGCCGCAACTTTTCATGCGCGCGGATGATGGACTCGGCGATGCCTTCGACCAGCCGCTTGCGATACGCGAAACCGATGGGATCATTCGCGCCCGCATTGGACGGCGGCCCGCTGTGGGTGTGCGTGGCGGCGATGAGCATGCGGTCCATCGGGATGCCCGTGCGTTTGGAGGCGATGGCCTTGGCGTCATCGGTCGTCTCGCGCGCCAAGCCCAGATTGTCCACCACGACCAGTGCCAGCGCGGTTTTGCCGTCATCGAGCACCAACGCGCGCGCGTACAACGGGTCATGCGCGCCCGTGGCCAAGTTCGCGCTGAAACCGCCGGGCATGTTCAGCGGAAATTCTTTGGGCGTGATGTCCACTGCTGCCGCACCCGCGCGCAGTGCGCTGGCGGGCTTTGGCGCATCCGCCGCGCGCAACAACGGGACGGCTCCGGACAACAGCAAGCCGATCAGAAAAAGTAGTCTCATGGTTTTTCGCTTGTGGTTGGGTGTTTGGCGGGAGCGGGCAAACCCAGTGCGCGCAGCCAGTCGCGCACTTGGCGGCGCGTCTCACCATCGCGCAGTGCCCATTGGTCGGAGTGATTGCGAAAGGGCAGATCCACAAAGGTCAACGGCGCGCGCACGCCCGTCTCCGCCAGATAACGGCGCGTGGCTTCGGTGGAATTCTCGTGGCTGATGAACTGCGGCCGGTTGCGGAGTCGTTGCAGCCGCGCCAATGCCGAGACGCGGTCGGCATCGGCATACGGCCAGCGCGTGTTCACGCCGTCGTAGTGGCTGTGGCAGATGAACGCGCGCCACAACGGGGCGATGGTGTCATTGCGCAGGCCAATGTAATTGCAGGCGATGGCGCCGCGCGAAAAACCGCACAGCACCAGCGCGTCGGGGTCCGCGCCAAACTCCCGCGCCAGCCAGCGCATCGTGGCCACGCAATACGCGGCCGTCTCATCGGCGTCGCCCCACCAATTGGGCGCGTTGGATTTTTTGGCGCCGTCCACCTTCACGAACGGCAGACAGATCCAGATGTAATCCGCGCCGCCGGAGATGCCGTAGCCCAGATTGCAGCCCTCCACCGTGCCCTCGCAGACATCGCCAAACGCATTGCGATAGCCGCCGTTGCCCGCGTACTCGACGAACACCGGATGGCGCTTCTCCTTTTTCCAATTGCGCGGCAGATACAGCGCGTGATGCACCTCGGTCTTTTCCCAGCCGGGCGTGGTCTGGCGCACGCGCTTGCCCGCTGCGGGCGCGGCGACTTCCATCGCGGGCGACTTCAAATCCGCCGCCACGATTTTCAAGTCCGGCAACTCTGCAGCAGACACCGCACTGGCAACAGTCCACATCAGTGCGCGGCGCAAAAACCATCGCAACAGCAATGTGATTGGGGTTCGCATGGGGATTGGAATCACGGGGATTGAACCGCATGTCGGCCCACTCCGCAAGACTGGCCGGAGGGGCCAGCAGGATTTCCATTGCGTGGCGGCGAGGATGTTTTAGATTGCCACCGTGCAAGCCGCCCTTCCCCCACTGCCATCGCTGGGCGCTGTGCCGTCTTTCATGGCGACGGCGGACTGGGTGGCGTGGATCATGTTGGGTTTGTTTCTGGGCATCCTGTTGGTCGCTGGCGTTTTTTTGTTGCTGGCCAAACGGCACCTCCGCAAGCGTCGTGGCCAGCACAGCGTGAATGGCACGGGCACACCCGCGCAGTCTTTGGCGCCGTCAATGAATCTGCCCAACTGTTGGCTGGCCATTCGCAGCGTCAACACGGCGGCCATTCAGCAGGCGTTGGAATTGGGCAACACGCAACGTTGCACGTGGGCCGAAGGCGTGGCCGCCAGTGAAGGCGGGCGGCTCTTCATCACGCCGCCCGTGCAAGGCTGGACACTGGTGATGGGCGCGCCACTGCCCTCGCCGGAGGAAGATGCGGATCTCTGTTTTCATTTTCTCGTACACCTGAGCCACGAGCTGGGGCACGTGCAATTTTTCAGCCACAACGCGGCGCTGAGCCACCACGCGTGGGTGCGGGCGCACAACGGACACATCGAGCGCGCGTATGCGTGGGCGGGCGAGACGCTGTGGCATCAAGGCACGGTGACACCGGCGGAAACGCTGCTGCGCCTGCGTCATCATCCGTACGGACAATCGTTGGAAGATTTGCCCTATGGCGATCTGCCCGGGCTGGCGCACAACACGGAGATGGTGCCGTTGTTGGCCGCGCACTGGGGAGTGGATCCGGCTGCGCACGCCCTGCGCGGTCAGCAGGAGCCGGGCACGTTGGGCGAATGGCTTGCGGCCCGATCCGCCTGAGCAGTAGCAGAAGCAGTAAATCCAGAGGCGGCCCGCGCTGCCTCGCAACCTGTGAGAAGTTATGTCGTTTGAACTCGCATTGCGCGCCTTGCCAAAGTCGTTCGCCACTGGAGATGGCTCGAAGCTGCAGATACGCCCGCTCAAGTCCACCGACGGGACGCTCTTGCTCACCTTCTTTAAGGCGCTGCCCACGGGCGACCTGATGTTCTTCAAACACCGCGTCACCAACCCAGAGGTCCTCAAAGGCTGGTGCGAAAATCTTGACCTCGGCAAGACGCTGCCGCTGCTGGCGCTGGAAGAGGGTGCCATCGTCGCCGTGGCCACATTACATCAAAAGCTGGGCGGCTGGAAACGCCACATCGGCCGCATCAGCGTGAGCGTGCTGCCGGCGCACCGCAAAAAAGGCATCGCCGCCAAACTGGTCCACGACCTTGTGGAAGTGGCGCAGATGAGCGGCCTGCGCCGGTTGGAGGCCGAGTTCATCGGCACGCAGGAAGGCGCGCAGAAAATGTTCGCGATGCTGGGCTTCGTCCACCTGATACGGCTGGAAAATTACGTGCAGGACATGCAGACCATCACCCACGACTACGTGTTGATGGGGCTGGATATGCAGACCGACGAGGAATACGCTGGCATGGGCTAAACGCCCGCCCCGCCGATGCCGCCAGTCCTCTGCCCACTCTGTGGCGAGCACGTGCCGCAAAAGGCGCGCGCCTGCCCCTCGTGCGGCGCCGATGAAAAGACCGGTTGGGGCGAGGAGGCCTACACAGCCAATCCGGATTTGCCCGACGAGGAATTTGATTACGAAGACTTCACGCGCCGTGAATTCGGCGGCAAGCCCGAGGTCAAGCCGCAGGGACTGCACTGGTTTTGGTGGGCCGTTGGCATCGCGGTGCTCGTAGCGTTGATCTGGCAGTGGTCGCGCTGAACAAGTGCGCCACAATTGCGCTCCCCTCGCCCGCGCGCATTTGCTAGTTTGGCCCGCATGAAAACCCTGCTCGCGCTGTGCCTCCTTCCACTGGCCGCACTGGCGCAGGACTGGCCGCAGTTCCTTGGCCCGACACGCAACGGTGTCGCCGCGGAGATGAAGCTCGCCGCCACGTGGCCCAATGAAGGGCCGGCGATTTTGTGGCAGCGCAAAGTCGGCGCGGGCTTCAGCGGCCCGATCGTCGCTGGCGACAGCCTCATCCTCTTTCACCGCGAAGACACCCAGGAAGTGGTGGAATGCCTCAACGCCACCAACGGCAAACCGCGCTGGCGCACCGCCTATCCCACCGAGTACGTGGATGATTTTGGTTTTGATCCCGGCCCGCGTGCCACACCCGCCATCGCCGAGGGCCGCGTCTTCACCTTCGGCGCTGAGGGCACGCTGCACGGGATGGATCTGGCCACCGGCAAAAAATTGTGGGCGGTGCAGGTGCGAAAAGATTTCGGGGCGGGCAAAGGATTTTTCGGGATGGCGTGCTCGCCGCTGGTGGAAGGCCGCGCTGTGCTTGTGAATATTGGTGGGGCGGACGGCGCGGGCATCGCCGCGTTTGACACCGCCACCGGCAAGCTGCTCTGGAAGGCCACCGACGACGAGGCCAGCTACTCCTCGCCCGTCGCTGCCACGCTGGATGGCAAACGCCACGCGCTCTTTTTCACGCGCAACAAATTCTTCTCGCTGGATCCGGCGAACGGGACGATCCGCTTCCAACTCGACTGGGCACCGAAGATGCGCGCCTCCGTCAGCGGAGCCGCGCCGGTGGTCGCCGGCAACACCATCTTCATCACCGCCAGCTACGGCGCGGGGGCGGTTGCGTTGGCGGTGAAGGACGGCACCTTCGAAAAACTTTGGAGCAACGACACCACTCTCTCCAGCCAGTACGCCACGTGCATCGGACGCGGTGGATTTCTTTACGGCCTGCACGGTCGCGTGGACACCGGGCCTGCCCCGGCGCTGCGCTGCGTGGAACTCAAGACGGGCAAGTTGCGCTGGTCGCGCGATGAGTTTGGCAGCGCGAGCCTCACGTTGGCTGGCGGCCATCTCCTGCTCCTCACGGAGAAAGGTGAGCTTGTGCGAGTCGCTGCGACGCCGGAGGGTTTTAAGGAATCTGGCCGCGTGCAGATTCTCGGCTCGGGCCAGCGTTCGCATCCCGCGTTGGCAGGCGGCCGCTTTTTTGCCCGCGACAAAAACCGTCTGGTCTGCGTGGATCTGGCTCCGGCTCCTTGACTCGCCAGATGTGCGCAACACCGCCGTGCGCAGCACCACCGCAGGCTTGCGTGGCGGATGCCGCCCGCTAACGTCCTGCACGACGCGATGACACGTTTTCTTTCTAACAGCCCGTGGAAAGCGATTGCAGCGAGCCTCGTGCTGGTGATGACCGGATGCGAAACGGTGCCCGTGCCACCGACCAACACGGAGCGTCCTCTGCCCAAACCTCCGGTCACGCACTGCGAAAATATTTCCAGCCGCGCGTTCCCGACCTTGGGAAAAGTGGAACGACTAGACGCGGCGCTCGACGCGTTGATCGCCCCGGATGCGCGCATTGAAATGCTCGCTGGGCCGGGCACCAAATGCGCCATGCCCGATGGCCTCACGCAGACGTTGGCGCAGGGCTTTGACTGGTCGGAAGGGCCGGTGTGGGTGGAGTACGGCCGGTTCCTCCTCTTCTCCGATGTCCCGCGCAACCGCATTTACAAATGGAGCCAGAGCGATGGGCTGAGCCTGTTTCTGGAGCCGTCGGGGTACACGGGCAAGACGCCGCGCACGGGTGAGCCGGGCAGCAACGGGTTGTTGCTGGATCCGCAAGGACGGCTGGTGCTGTGCCAGCACGGCGATCGCCGCATGGCGAGGTTGGGCATCTCGATGCGCAATCCCAAGCCCATCTACGAACCGTTGGCCACGACGTTCGATGGCAAACGATTCAACAGCCCCAACGACGCGTGCTACAGCCAGAACGGCGATCTCTATTTCACCGACCCGCCGTACGGCTTGGAACGGCGCATGGACGATCCCGCCAAAGAACTGCGCCATCAAGGGGTGTACAAACTTTCCAAGTCGCATCTGGCCAAGGCCGGCCAAGGCGCGGTGCAATTGTTGACGGCCGAGATCGCCTATCCCAACGGCATCGCGCTGTCGCCGGACGACCGCACGTTGTACGTGGCCGAGAGCGGGCCTGACACGCGCATCTGGGCGTTCGCCATCAGCGAGGATGGGGCGCTCGCTGGCAAGCGCGTCTTCTTTGATCCTGCGCCGCTGCGCAAGGCCGGCATCGCCGGCGGCCACGACGGACTGAAGGTGGATCTGCATGGAAACCTTTTCGCCACTGGGCCGGGCGGCGTGCTGGTGATCAGCCCGGCCGGCAAACATCTGGGCACGATCAACACGGGCGAGCGCATCGCCAACTGCGCGTGGGGCAACGACGGCTGCACGCTCTATCTGACTTCGGACATGTACCTCTGCCGCATCCGCACGAAAACCAAAGGGAAAGGGTTCGAGCCATGAGACGTCTGCTCTGCTGCACGCTGCTGCCGCTGGTCGCACTGGGATTGGCCGCAGCGGACTGGCCGCAATTCCTTGGCCCGACTGGCGACAACGTTTCCACCGAGACGGGCCTCATCAACACGTTTGGCAAAGACGGACCGCCGCTGGTTTTCTCCAAGCGCATCGGCACAGGCTACGCGGCCCCCTCGGTGCGTGGCGACAAGCTGGTGCTCTTCCATCGGCTGAGCCGCGATCACCAGATTCTGGAGGGCGACACGGTGCCCGGCCTCGTGGCGTACTACAACGAGGAGTTGGCCGCGTTGGGTGTCAAAGAACGGTTGACGCCCGAAAGCCTGATGCAGGCGAACAAGCCGGAGCTGAACAGTCGCCGCGGCATGCTCAAGCTGCCCGCTGCGGTGTCGCGGCATCTGGACGTGGAAGTGGTGGACGCATTGGATGCGCGCACCGGCAAGGTGCTTTGGCGCACGACCTATCCCACGGCGTATGAGGATCCCTACGGATTCAACAACGGCCCGCGCTGCGCGCCGCTGCTGACGGCCGATCGCTGTTACACGCTCGGTGCCGAAGGCGCGCTGCTGTGTCTGGACTTAAACACCGGCAAGCAAATCTGGCGGCGCGACACGCACAAGGACTGGCAGGTGCCCGTCGCGTTCTTCGGCGTGGGCAGCACACCGGCGTTGGAGGAGGATCGGCTCATCGTCATGTTGGGCGGCCAACCCAATTCCGGCGTGGTGGCGTTGGACGCCAAGACCGGCAAGACGCTATGGCAAGCCGTCGGCAAAGACACGTGGGACAAGGAGCCGATGCTGGGTTATCCGGGCGAGCCGTTGATGGAATGGAACGAGGAAGAGAAGCAGGCCAGCTACGCATCGCCGGTGTTGGCGACGGTGCACGGCCGGCGCGTGGTGTTTTGTCTGATGCGACAGGGATTGGTGGCGCTGGATCCCAAGACCGGCAAGGTGCTTTTCAAACGCTGGTTTCGCGCGCGCCAAAATGAAACGGTCAACGCCTCCAACCCCGTCGTGATTGATAACCACGTGTTCTGCTCGGGAGCCTACTACGGCCTCGGCTCGATCCTGCTGAAAATCAAACCTGACCTCAGCGGCTATGATGAAGTGTGGAGCACCGCCAAGACTCGCGTGGAACAGAACAACCCGCGACTGCCTGAAACGCTGGGACTGCACTGGATGACTCCGATCTATCACGAGGGAAATCTCTACGCGTACAGCGGGCGCAACGAACCCGATGCGCGCTTCCGCTGTGTGGAGTTTAAGACGGGCAAGCTGTTGTGGGATCAGGACGAAAGCTGGAACCGCTTTGATGAGGACAAGAAAAAGTACGGGCGCGGCTCGCTGATCATGGCCGATGGCAAACTCATCGCGCTGGGCGAGACGGGCCGGCTGGGACTCTTCACGCCGGACGTGAAAAAGCCGATGGAGCTGGCCGCGTACAATGTGCCCGGACTGCTCTTTCCTTGCTGGGCCGCGCCGGTGCTCTCGAACAAGCGCGTCTATCTGCGCTGCGAAAGCCGATTGGTCTGCCTGAACTTCGCGAAGTGAACGCCCTCCGCGTGCGCGCGGATCACGCGGTGGCTTCTTCCTCCGGCAACGGCTGGCCTTTGGTTTCCGGCGCCCAGATGAGGGCGATCAAGCCGATGAAATACGCGCTGCACATGATCAGCGCCGCCATGCGGAAGCCGGACATCTCTTGTCGCCCGTGCAATTGCAACGCGAGTTGCGGTAGCAGGATTGGGCCAAACGCAGTGATGTAACGCCCGACGTTGTAGCAGAAGCTCACGCCGGTGGCGCGCAGGCTCGTGGGGAAAAGTTCGGGGAAATAAATCGCGTAACAACCAAAGGGCATCAGCGTGCTGACCCCCAAGAGCAGCCAGAGATAGGTAATCTGCGACTTGTCCTGAAAAGTGTAAAAGACGAACGTCGCCCCGCAGTACGCGCCGATCATCGCCACGCCCAGCGCGATGCGACGGCCGAAGCGCCCGGCCACGTAGCTCATCAGCAGGATGCCGAAAAAGCCGCCGACCTGCTGCAGGATGAACGCCTTTCGCTTGAGCTTGGGTTCTTCTTTGGGATCCAGCGCCTTGTCCAGCAGCTTGGTCATCTTGGTTTTCTGCGCCTCGCTCAACGCCGCCGTCTTGACTGTCACCGCATCGAACTTCGTCCCGCCGGGCATCGTGTACTTGTAGAGATTGGAGTAAGAGCGCGTCTGGTTGCCGTCGAGTTTTGCCACCAGATTGGTCTGCACAGTCAAGGATGGCGCAGCGACGATTTTCTGGATGGCGTCGCGCGTGGTCGTGGGCATGGTGGGCAGCGTGGAATCAATTAGTTCTCCACTCCAAAAACCAACGCCCCACAGGCCAAACACACCGGCCACCGCCAGTGTCAATCCCACCAGCGCGTTGCGCCGCCAACGTGGATGGCCCAGCAACGTCCGCATGCGGCCCGGTTGCTTCGCGGCGTTGGGATCGGCCTTCACCTTCTCGCGCCACTGCACCCATTTCTCCGGCTCTTTGAGTTTGAAAATCACGAGGCCCGCCAGCAGAGCGGGCGCGGCACCAACCCAGTACAGATTGCGCCAGCCGCCCAGCTCATCTTTGTAGCCGATGATGATCGCGGCCATGATGTTGCCGAGCGCCGAGAGCGCTTGTAGCGTACCCAACGCGCCGGCGCGGGAACGGTCGGGCATCACCTCGGCGATGAGTGCAACACCCACGGCGAATTCGCCGCCGACACCCAGTCCCGCCAGAAAACGGAAAATGCTGAAATCCACCCACGTGGTGGACAGCGCGCTCAAGCCGGTGAAGACCGCGTAGATAAAGATGGTCAGCGCCATCGTCTTGGCGCGGCCCCACACATCGCCGAGCACGCCGAAGATCAGCCCGCCGGTGGCCCAGCCGAGGATGAAACACGTCGTGGCATAGCCGCCGTATTTGTTCTGCGTGTTCAGATCGCCGTCAGGCACCAGCTCGCGCATGGACATCGAGCGCGACATGGTGAAGATCTGCTGATCCATCGTGTCAAACATCCACCCCAGCGAGGCGAAGATGAACACGGTGATTTGGTAGCGGTTGAGTCCGCGCCACCACGGGCCATTGGGAGTTTGGGAGGGTGTGGAGGAAGTCATGTGCGGGGATTGCCCCGTGGTTCCTACACAGTGCCCGTTGCGCCGCCAAGCGTTTATTTCCAGACGGCTGCCTTTCAAAACCACTTGCCAAGCTCCCGGACGCATTAGTGTGGCAATGCTCACCCAAAAGATTTTACCTATGAAGGACTATGCTTCCGGCGACCTCCGCAATGTGGCCATCGTCGGCCACGCCAAATCCGGCAAAACGATGCTGGCCGAGTGCCTGCTCGCCTCCAGCGCCGTCATCAACCGCTTGGGCAGCATCGAAAGCGGCACCACCGTTTCGGACTACCTCGACGCGGAACGGCAGATGCAACTTTCCATCAACGCCTCGTTGCTGCACACCGAGTGGGCGGGCCGCAAATTCAACTTCATCGACACGCCCGGCTATCTGGATTTTCTGGCCGAGGCCATGGGCGCGCTGCGCGTCACCGACACGGCGTTGGTGGTGTTGAACGCGATGGAAGGCGTCGAGGTGGGCACGATGAAGGTGTGGGAATGGGCCACCGAGTGCGAGCAGCAATGCGTGCTCGTCCTCAATGGGTTGGACAAGGAAGGCGTGGACTTTGACGCCACGCTGCAGAACATCCGCATCGCCTTCGGTGCCAAAGTGGCCCCCGTCACGATCCCGCTCAATCCCGGGCCGGGCTTCAATCAAGTGCTCGACGTGGTCACCAAGGAAGTGGTGACTTACGTTCTGGATGGCTCGGGCAAGTCCACCGCGCAACCCGCGCAGGGCGATCTGGCCACGCTGGCCGAAACGTTGCACGGGCAACTCATCGAGTTGGCGGCGGAGGTGGATGACACGCTGATCGAAAAATATTTCCAGGACGGCGACCTCACGAAAGAAGAACTGCACGCCGGCCTCATCAAGGCGCTGCGCCAACATTCGCTCATCCCACTCTTTGCCACATCGGCCACGACCAATGTGGGCGTCACGCGCGTGATGGAATTTCTTTCCCTGCACGGCGCATCGCCGCTGGACCACGACCCGGCCACCGTGCGCCGCAGCGATGGCACCGAAGGGCGGCTGATTGCCAATGGCAGCGGTCCGGTGCTCTTCATCTTCAAGACACTCGGCGAAGCGCATCTGGGCGATCTATCCTTTTTCAAACTCTTCTCCGGCCGCCTGCAGGTGGGGCAGGATCTGCAGAATGTCTGCAACAAACACACCGAGCGCGTCGGGCAAATCTTCCTGCTCAACGGGCACACGCGCACCAGTGTGGATCATCTGATGGCGGGCGACCTCGGCGCGTTGGTGAAGATGAAACACACGCACACGTGCGACACGTTGTGCGGGCAGAGTGTCGAGGTCACCCTGCCGCCCATCCATTTCCCCCATCCCAACATCCATGCCGCGCTGAAATTGAAAGGCAAAGGCGACGAGGAAAAGATCGCGCAAGGGTTGGCCGCGTTGCATGCGGAGAATCCGATGTTCCTTTATCACGTGGATTCGGAGCTGCATCAGACGGTGATTTCCGGCCAAGGCGAGCTGCATCTGCGCGTGGTGACGGGGCGTTTGAAGGAGCGCTATCACGTGGACGTGGAGTTGGGCGAACCCAAGGTGGCGTACCGCGAGACCATCCGCGGCCGCGGCGAGAGCAGGTATCGCCACAAGAAACAGACCGGCGGCTCCGGGCAATTCGCCGAGGTGTGGATGCGCGTGGAACCGCGCGCGCGCGACACGGGCGTGGAATTTGTGGACTCGCTCAGCGGCATGAACGTGGACCGCGCCTTTGCGCCCTCAGTGGAAAAAGGCGTGAAGACCGCCTGCACCACCGGTGTGCTCGCCGGCTATCGCGTGGTGGATGTGCGCGTGGATTTTTATGACGGCAAGACGCACCCGGTGGATTCCAAGGATGTCGCCTTCCAACTCGCCGGCAAACACGCCTTCCGCGAAGCCTTTCTGGCGGCCAAACCGTGCCTTCTCGAACCGGTGTTTCGCATCGAAGTGAAATTGCCCGACGCCTTTATGGGCGTGGTGATGGGCGATCTGAACAGTCGGCGCGGCAAAATTCTCGGCATCGAAAACATCGGAGGGTTCACCCTCATCCGCGCCACGGTACCGGCACGCGATCTCTATAGATATTCCACCCACCTGCGTTCCACCACCGAAGGGCGCGGCATCCACACCGAGGAATTCGATCACTACCAAGAGATGCCGCATGATCTCGAAATCAAGATCATTGCCGAGGCGAAGAAAGAGCGCAGCGCACACGACGAAGAGTGAGCAGCGTGGGGAATGACGCCAGCCGAGTCTGCGGCCCAGCCTGTCCAAAAAAATAGCCCGCCCAATGGGCGGGCTTTGAAATGTTTGGTTGAAACGTCTGCTGGCTATTTCGCAGCGGCCGTCTCTTTGGCCTTCCCACCCTTCTTGGCCAAAGCACTGGCAGCCTCCTCAGTCACCGTGGTCTCGGTGGACGCCACCGCCAAGTCCACAAATTCCAGAATCGCCAAGGGCGCAGCATCGCCAACACGATTACCCAGTTTGATGATGCGCGTGTAACCGCCACGCCGGTCCTTGAAGGAGGGCGCCACGGTCTCGAATAGCATGCGCACGACGTCCTCGTGCTCGCGCCACTCCAGACGCTGCGTCTTGCCGCTCACCCCGCCGCGTTTCGGGAAGTGTGCACGGGCTTGGCTGCGCAGTTTGGCAGCCGCCAAGCGGCGGTGATGCAGCGTGCCTTTCTTGCCCAACGTCACGAGCTTCTCGGCCACCGGCCGTGCCGCTTTGGCCTTGGCCAAAGTGGTTTTGATGCGGTGATGTTTGATGAGACTGCGCACGAGGTTGGCCAGCATCGCATTGCGATGCTCACTGGTGCGCCCTAGTTTGGCGGTATTTTTGCGATGTCGCATGGCAGCAATTAGTCTTCTTCAGGAAGGAACAGGCCGCCGCCGTCCATCGGCACGTCGGCAGTGATCGCAGGGCGCTCGACCATACCTTCTTCAAAGGTCATGCCCAGCGACAAGCCCAGATCACGCAGCTTGTCCTTGATTTCGTTGAGGGATTTCTTGCCGAAGTTGCGGTACTTGAGCATGTCCGCCTCGCTCTTCTGCGCCAACTGTCCCACGGAGGTGATGTTGGCGTTGTTGAGGCAGTTGGCGGCGCGCACGGAAAGCTCGATCTCGTTGACACTCATGCCGAGGGTCTTCTTGAGTTCGTTGCGCTCCTCGTCATGCTGCTGGACGCCCACTTCAAATTCCACTGCGGCGTCGTCGAAGTGAACGAACACATCGAGGTGCTTGCGCAGGATCGCCGAGGCTTGCGTGAGCGCGTCGTCGGGCGACATGCGGCCATCGGTCCACACTTCCAATTCCAGTTTGTCGTAGTCGGTACGCTGGCCGACGCGCGAGGTGCCCACGTCGTAGCGCACGCGGGTGACCGGCGAAAAGATGGAGTCAATGGCGATGACGCCGATGGGCTGATCGAGCTTCTTGTTCTCGTTGCCGGAGTAGAAGCCGCGGCCCACGCGCACTTCCAGTTCCATCATGAATTTCTTTTTCTTGTCCAACGTGCAGATGTGCTGCCCGGGATTCACGATGCCCAAGTTATGGTTCAACTGGATGTCGCCCGCCGTCACGGCACCTTCCTTATTGGTGGAGAGGATCAGCATCTGCGGCTCGCGGCAGTCCTGCTTGTTGCGGTCGTGGAGGAACTTGACCTTCTTGAGGTTCAAGATGATCTCCACCACATCTTCCACCACATCTTCGACAGCGGAGAACTCGTGCTGGGCACCATCAATCTTGATGGAGGTAATCGCCGCGCCTTCCAACGAGGAAAGCAGGACGCGCCGCAGCGAGTTGCCGACGGTGTGGCCGTAGCCCGTTTCAAACGGTTCGGCGATGAACTTGGCGTACGTGGGGGAAGCGGTTGCCTCCTCCTTCGCCAAGCGTTTGGGATGCTCAAATGGAGCGAGTCTGATGGCCATGTGTTTTGTTCGGTTGCAATTTTAATCTGGCTCCCACTGTATTATTCCCGCGTGGAGCCCTTGTAATTGCGATGCGCGCCCCCACACGGAGGCGCACTGGTTAACGGGAATAAAATTCGACGATCGTTTGTTCGTTGGAGATCGGCTGCAAATCTTCGCGAGCTGGCAGGCGCATGATCGTGCCCTTCTGGCCTTCCTTGTTCAGCAACAGCCAACCCGGCACCACGCGGCTGGTCGAAATCTCCAAATTGCGAGAGGCCAACAGGCGCGACTTGTTGTTGTTCTGAATCTCCACCACGTCATTCGCGCGGCAGGCGTAGGAAGGCGTGCGGGCGCGTTTGCCATTCACCTGCACGTGCCCGTGCACGATCATCTGACGCGCGGCGAAACGGGTGTAGCCCAGTCCGAGGCTGTACACGATGCTGTCCAAACGCGTCTCCAAAATCACCAGCATGAGCTCGCCGGTCCTGCCGGGACGACGCACAGCCGCTTCGTACACGCCGCGGAACTGGCGCTCCATCAGGCCGTAGTAGGCACGCATCTTCTGCTTCTCCAACAACGCCAGACCGTAGTCGGTCGTCTTGCGGCGCGCGGATTTGGGGCCGTGAACGCCCGGGCCATACGGCTTGCGCTCGAGATATTTCGACGGCCCAAAGATGGGCGTTCCAAAGCGTCGGCTGACGCGAATGCGGGGTCCGGTATAACGTGCCATGTGCGGTGGTAAAAAAGGGGTTAAACGCGACGATGCTTGCGCGGGCGGCAACCGTTGTGCGGCACCGGCGTGACATCTTTGATGGAGGTGATTTCCAGACCGACCGCCTGCAAAGCGCGGATGGCTGCCTCGCGGCCAGAGCCGGGACCTTTGACGCGCACTTCCACCTCGCGCAATCCATGCGCCATGGCGTCGCGCGCTGCGCGTTGGGCCACCTGCTGCGCGGCGTACGCCGTGCTCTTGCGGCTGCCCTTGAATCCCGCGCGACCGGCGCTGGACCAACTGATGGGATTGCCGTGCATGTCGGTGATGGTCACCTGCGTGTTGTTAAATGTCGCCAGGATGCAGGCGATGCCAGAGGTGACGTTCTTGGATTTCTTGGCCTTGACGATGGGCGTGCCCGCCAGTTCATCGCTGAGCAATTCCTTGGCCGTCGGCGCAACGGGTGCAGCCTCTTCCTTCTTCGGCGCTCTGGGAGATCCCGCAGCATCCGGTTTGGCACCATCGGCCTTGGGCTTCTTTTCAGCCTTGGGCTTGGTCTCGGCCTTCGGCTCGGATGCCGCTGCCGTCTTTGCTTTCTCTTTTTCTTCTTCTGACATGATCAGGGGTGGGATGGATTAGGACTTTACGTTCGCTTTGCGCTGCACGCCGACGGTGCTACGCGGGCCTTTGCGCGTACGCGCATTGGTCTGCGTGCGTTGACCGCGCACGGGCAGGCCGCGTAGATGGCGCAGGCCGCGATAACATTTGATGCCTTTGAGGCGTTTGAGATTCTGGCCCAGCTCGCGGCGCAGGTCGCCTTCGAGCATCAGCTTCTCGCCGCGGATCTGCGTCTCTTGCAACGCATGGACGATCTTGGAGATCTGCTGCTCGTCCAAATCTTTGGCGCGGACAGCAGGATCAACCTTGGCGTTCTCCAGCACGAGCTTGGAGATCACGGGGCCGATGCCGTAGATGGCGCGCAGCGCGATGTCAACTCGCTTGTGGGGGGGGATATCAATTCCGAGTATGCGTGGCATAGCTTAACCTTGGCGTTGTTTGTGACGTTTGTTTTTGCAGATGACACGGATGACGCCTTGCCGCCGGACCACCCGGCAGTGTTCGCAAATCCGTTTGACTGACGCACGCACCTTCATGTTTTTTACCTTATCGCTTCCTAAATAATCCTGCCCTTTGACATATCGAAGGGTGACACTTGCACCCGCAACCGACCGCCTTCAGTGGCAGTCAGTGGCTGCTTTGTTTTCCGTGTGGCATGGGCCAGCAGTCGGTGGCCATTGGCCAATTCCAACCAGCAGCGGCCCCCGCCCAAATTCTTTACGACAACGCCTTCAGCCTCGATGGCTTCTTCTCCAGGCATGTCAAAATCTCCGGCTCACCTTCGGTCACCAATACGGTATGTTCAAAATGCGCCGAGAGCCGCTCGTCGCGAGTCACCACCGTCCAGCCGTCGCGCAGGCACTTCACCGCGGCGGTTCCGGCGTTGACCATCGGCTCAATCGCCAAGGCCATACCGGGCCGCAATTCCGGCGAGAGACCGGCACTGACAAAATTCGGTATCTGCGGATCCTCATGAACCGTGCGACCCACACCGTGCCCGACAAATTCGCGCACGACGCTAAAGCCGCTGGCCTCCACGCAATTTTGCACGGCGCGGGAGATGTCTTTCACCCGGTTGCCGGACAACGCGCACGAAATTCCATCGTACAAGGCCTGCTGAGTGACATCAATCAATTTTTGCTTTTCAAAGTCACACGGGCCCACCGGCACCGTGCGCGCGGTGTCGCCGATGAAGCCGTCCTTCTTCACGCCCACATCCAAGCTGACGATGTCGCCCAGTCGCAGCCGGCGGTCGCTGGCCAGTCCATGCACCACTTCCTCGTTCACCGAGATGCAGATGTGGCACGGATAATTGCGGTAGCCCAGAAACGCACTGGTGCCGCCGTAATGCCGGATGCGTTCGGCCGCAAACTCATCAATCTCTTTGGTGCTGCGGCCTGGCGCGACAAACCCCGCCACATCCTCCAGCACCTGGCCAGCCGCATGCCCTGCGACGCGCATGGCTTCCTGCTCCAGTTTGCTTTTGATGATGATCATGGTCGTGCGTCAACGATTAGCTTCGACCGCGAACCTTGCCCTTGCCCAGAAACCCGTCGTAGTGGCGCATCATCAGGTGCGACTCGATCTGCCGCATCGTGTCGAGCATCACGCCCACGGAGATGAGCACGCTGGTGCCACCCAAAAAGGTGGCCACACTGAAGGGGATATTCATCCAGTTGTTCAAGAGCGTCGGGATGATGGCGATGACCATCAGGAAGATGGCACCGGCCAACGTGATCCGGCTCATCGCGTGGTGCAGGAAATTCATCGTGGCGTCGCCGGGGCGGATGCCGGGAATGTAGCCGCCGTATTTCTTGAGGTCATCGGCGATCTGCCGCTCGTTGAATTGTGTAGCCACCCAGAAATAGGAGAAGAACAGGATCATCAATCCTTCCAGCACCAAAAACCACGGGCTGCCGTAGTTGAGCTTGAGTGCCAATGTGGAGAACGCGTCATTCAGAAAAGTACCCGTGGTGAATACCCCAGCTAGAAATTGAAAGATGGCCTGCGGGAACATCAGGATGGCCTGCGCGAAAATGATGGGCATCACGCCCGCGTAATTCACCCGCAACGGCATGAACGAGCTGCCGCCCTGATACATCTTGCCGCCTTTGGTGCGCTGGGCGTACTGCACGGGAATCTTGCGCTGCGCCTGCGTCATCGCAATGACACCGGCCACCACCGCCAGCAACATCGCCAGCAGCATGATGGCAAAGAATCCGCCGTGGGTGGCAGTATCGCCGAAGAACATTCCCCAGAATTCACCGATCGCCTGATCGGCCCGGGCCAAGATGCCCGTGGTGATGACGAGTGACACGCCGTTGCCCACGCCGCGCTCGGTGATCTGTTCGCCCAACCACATCAGCAACAGCGTGCCGGTGGTCAGCATGAGCATCGTCTGGATGCGATACCACAACCCTGGATCGCGCACCAACTCCCCGTCGAGCTTCAGCCCCTGAAAAACTTTCTCCGGATTTTCCCAGCCCATCGCCATCACAAAACCTTGCCCGAGGCAGAGCAACACCGTCAGGTAGCGGCCGTACTGGACGATCTTCGTGCGCCCGCCTTCTTCACGCGCCAGCTTGGACAGTCCGGGCATCACGGCTGTCATGAGCTGCAGGATGATCGTCGCGCTGATGTAGGGCATGATGCCCAGCGAAGCCAATCCGCAACGCTCCAACGCGCCGCCGGTGAACAGGCTGTACAAACCCAGCAGGCTGGGGCCGCCCTCGGCCTTGGCCTCTTTGTCGCGCAGCTCCTGAAATGCGTTGGCCAGAATCTCGCCGTCCAGTCCGGGCACCGGGATGATGGCGACCAACCGCGTGACAGCCAGCAGCACCATCGTGAAGAACAGGCGCGAACGCAGCTCGGGGATGGTAAAACAATTCCCCAGCGTCGTGAAAAAATTCCGGAATGTGTCGGAGACGGAAATCATGCGCCCACTTCAGTTACTTCTTCGAAGCCACCCTCGGTGCCGCCTTCGGTCTGACCACCTGTTCGCAAACGCCTCCGACCTTCTCGATCGCTTCGCGGGCGGTTTTGCTGAACCGATGGGCCACCACCGTGAGTTTCTTGGTGAGCTTGCCTACTCCGAGAATCTTGATGCCATCGGAGCGGCCATTGGCCAACCCCGCTTTGCGCATCGCGGCGACGTCCACCGTCGCCCCAGCGGCAAAATGTTGTTCCAGCGAATCCAAGTTCACCGGCAGATACTCCGTGCAAAACTGCGCGTTGCTAAAACCGCGCTTGGGCAGACGGCGCGCCAAGGGCATCTGGCCGCCTTCGAAGCCCGGCCGCGTGCTGCTGCCGGAACGCGATCCCTGTCCCTTGTGACCACGGCCGGAGGTCTTACCATGACCGCTGCCGGTACCGCGCCCGAAGCGGTTGCTGCGATGGGTGGATCCTTCGCGGGGTTTGAGAGTGTGCAATCGCATAGAAATTACTTGGCTGGGGTTTCCTTGACCTTGCGTTGAATCCCGCGCAGCTCGTACACCTGCGCCGGCAAACGCAATCCGCGCAGACCCTGCAAGGTGGCCTTGGCGACGTTGGCAGCATTGGAAGAACCCATTGATTTTGTGAGGACATCCTTCACGCCGGCAGCTTCCAACACGGCGCGCACGATCTTGCCGGCAATCAATCCGGTACCGGGCGATGCGGGGCGCAAGAGCACACGCGCGCCGCTGAACACTGCGAGAACTTCGTGCGGCAAGGTCTGGCCTTGCAGCGACATCGGCTCTGAAGACTGACAGACCAAGCGTGCGCTGTCGGTGCCTTTGCGGATGGCATCAGCCACTTCACGGCCTTTGCCCAAGCCCAAACCCACGCGCCCTTTTTGGTCACCGGCCACGATGAGTGCGCTAAATCCAAAACGACGGCCGCCCTTTACCACCTTGGTGGAACGGTTGATGAACAGAACCTTGTCCACCAAACCATCGGCGCGTTCTTCTCGTTGCGGGCGCTGCGGACGTCCGCCGCCACGGCGCTGTCCACCGCCAAATCCTCCGCGACCTCCAGGCCCACCACCGCGACCTCCAGGCCCACCACCACGACCTCCAGCACCGCCACGACCACCTTGCGCCGCGGGCGCAGCTGCATCGCTGGGAGCTTGAACATTCACTGCGGGTTTTGTTTCTTCGGCCACGTTAAATCCTGTATTGCGTATCGGGGGGTTGCTAGAAAATCAGTCCGGCCTCACGCGCGGCCTGAGCCAGCACTTCCACTTTGCCGTGGTACTGAGAGCCGCTACGGTCGAACACGACCTGCTTGATGCCTTTTTCCAACGCCGCCGCCGCAGCCGTCTTGCCCAGTTGCCCGGCGCATTCCTTGTTGGCTCTGGACTTGGCGCCCGCATCCTTCTTCAGGGTGTTGGCGTGGACCAAGGTGTGCCCAGTGGCGTCGTCCACAAACTGCACGTGGATGTTCTTGCCGGTAAAGCGAACGCTCATGCGCGGGCGCGCGGCAGTGCCGACGATCCGTTTGCGCACGCTCCAGCGCCGACGTTGTTCGCGCTGCTGTTTGATCTGTGGTTTCATTCCAGTAAAATTGTTCTTGCGGGTTACGGCCTATTGCTCGCGCTTGCCCTTCTTGCGCTCCACGATCTCGCCCACGTACCGCACGCCCTTGCCTTTGTACGGCTCTGGCGGGTAATACGCGCGCAGCTCGGCAGCGAGCTGGCCCACGACCTGTTTGTCCGGGCCTTCGATGTGAATCTTGGTGTTCTGATCCACCGTCACCTTGATCTGATCGGGGATGGCGTGGTTGATCGGATGGGAGTAGCCCACCTGCAAGTTAACTATTTTGCCCTGCACGGCGGCCTTGAAGCCGACGCCTTGAATTTCCAGCCGCTTCTCAAAACCGGTGTGCACGCCGCGCACCATGTTGTTGATGAGCGCGCGGCAAAGACCGTGCATGGCGCGGGCCTTGGCGTTGTCACCATCGCGGCTGACCAACAGTTTGCCTTCGGCCAACACGGCGGTGGTGTGCGCCGGCAATTCCATCGCCAGCTTGCCCTTGGCTCCTTCCACGGCCACGCGACGCCCGGTGAGGGTGACCTTCACCTTGTCCGGTACTGCAATGGGGGTTTTTCCAATCTTCGACATCGTGATTCTTTCTTACCAAACGTGGCAGAGCACTTCGCCACCCAAATTTTCCCGGCGCGCATCGGCGCCGCTCATCACCCCTTTGGAGGTGGACATAATAGCGACTCCCAAGCCGCCCAACACGCGCGGAATTTCCTGCGACGGCACATACTGGCGCAGGCCCGGTGTGCTGATGCGGCGCAGACCCTCGATCACACCTTTGCGGCCGCGATACTTGAGGGTCATCTTGAGCTTCTTCAATTTGTCGCCCTCCACACCAAATTCGATGATGTAGCCTTCGCGCTTGAGGATGCGCGCGATGCTCTCCTTCATCTTGGAGTGGGGCACGAGCACGACGGGCAACAACGCCTGGCTGCCGTTACGCACGCTGGTCAACATGTCTGCAATCGGATCCATAAAATTACCAGCTCGCTTTCGTCACACCGGGAATCATCCCGTTTAATGCCGCCTCGCGGAACGTCATACGGCTCACGCCAAACTTGCGCATGTGCGCGTGGCGACGGCCAGTGACGTTGCAGCGGTTGACCAGCCGTGTCGGGCTGGCATCGCGCGGCAACTGGGACAGGCCGGCGTAGTCGCCCTTGGCCTTCAGTTCGGCGCGCTTGGCGGCAAACTTGGCCACCGTGCGGCGCTTGCGGTCGTTACGTTCAGTCCAGGATACTTTGGCCATATCAGATCAGTTTGGGTCTAGTGAGCTGCGGCGGCAGTCGCCGGGGGGGCGGAAAAAGGCATGCCGAGTCGGGTGAGCAGATCGCGCGCCTCATCGTCGGAGGTTGCCGAGGTGACAAACGTGATGTCCAGCCCCTGCTGGCGCTTCACTTTTTCAATCTCCACCTCCGGGAAAATCGTCTGGTCCGAGACGCCCAGCGAATAGTTGCCGCGCCCGTCAAAGGAGCGCGGGCTGATGCCGCGAAAATCGCGGACGCACGGCAGCGCCGTCGAAGTCAGGCGATCCACAAACTCGTACATCGCCTCGCGGCGCAGGGTGACAAAACAACCGACCGCCTGCCCTTGACGCAGCTTGAAATTGGCAATCGCCATGCGGGACTTGGTCACCACCGGCTTGCGACCGGAAATGAGGGTGAGATCGCGCACGGCCTCGTCCATCGCGGATTTCTCCAGGCTGGCGCTGACGCCCATGTTGAGCACCACCTTTTCCAGCTTGGGCACCTGATGCACGTTGGAATACCCGCGATCTTTCATCATCGCTGGGCGAATCTCGTTATTGTACTTGGTGTAAAGTCGGGCTTTCATCGGATGCTGGGCTTACTTGGCCGCGGGCTGATGCTTCGCGCGACGCCTGTCATATTCGGCGGCGAGCATGAGGTTGGAAATATGAATGGAACCGTCCTGCTCCACGACAGCGCCTTGCGGCTGGGTCTGGCTGCGGCGCGTGTGTTTCTTGATCTGCTGCAGATTCTCCACTACCGCGCGGCCTTTCTTGGTAAGGATCTCGCGGATCTTGCCGCGCTTTTTGCGATCCTTGCCAATGAGCACGACGACCTCGTCTCCCACTTTCACATGGGCAACGTGACGGGCGGGGGCTTGATTTTGTGTGTAACGACGAGCCATGGTTTAGATGACCTCAGGGGCCAGGGAAATAATTTTCATGAAACGCTTCTGGCGCAATTCACGCGCCACCGGACCAAAGATGCGGGTGCCGCGCGGATTGCAATCCGCGTCAATAATCACGATGGCGTTGTTGTCAAAGCGCACGTAGGAACCGTCGTTGCGCCGGATCGCCTTCTTGGTGCGCACGACGACAGCGTTGACGACCTCGCTCTTCTTGATCGTGCCATCGGGGGCCGCTTCCTTGATGTGTACCTTGATGATGTCGCCAATCTCGCCGTAGCGCTTGTTGCGCCCGAGCACGCCGATCACCGCCGCGCGCTTGGCGCCGGTGTTGTCAGCCACATCACAGATGGATCGTATTTGCAGCATGCGTGTCCTTAAGCTTGGGCAACGACGTTGGCGCGACGGACAATCTTCACCAACTCCCAGTGCTTGAGCTTGGAGATGGGCCGAGTCTCGCGGATGATCACCATATCACCGGTCTTCGCCTCGTCCTTGGGATCGTGGGCGTAAAATTTCTTGGAGAGCGTGATGGCCTTGCGATAGATCGGATGGTGGACGCGGCGCTTCACGCGCACGACAATCGTCTGCTTCATCTTGTCCGACACCACTTCGCCTTCGCGCTCTTTGCGATTGGGTTGAGTTGTTTGTACCTCGCTCATTAATGATCTCCTGCTCAAGCTTTGATGGCCGGCACCGCGGCCTTGGCCTTGGCGCGATGCAATTGTGTCAACCGCGTTTCGATGCGCGCAACTTGCCGGCGTTTCAGCGTCAACTGATGCACCTTAAAGTCGCCGCCTTGGCTGTTGCCAATCTGCGCATGCGATTGCCGCAACTGAAAAACTTCCAGGCGCAAGTCCCGCGCCTGACGTTGCAGTTCTACTTCAGATAATTCTTTGATGTCGGATTTCTTCATGGGCATCAAGCGTGACCGCGTGTGATGAACCGAGTGCGCATTGGCAGCTTGGCCGCCGCCAGACGCATGGCCTCTCTGGCCACGGGTTCCGGCACGCCGTCCATCTCAAAAAGAATGTTCGCCGGGCGGATCACCGCCACCCAGTCCTCGATGTTGGCCTTACCTTTACCCATTCGGACTTCCAACGGCTTCTTGGTGTACGATTGCTGCGGGAAGATGCGGATCCACATCTTGCCGCGGCGCTTCATCGCGCGCGAAATCGTCTGACGCGCAGCCTCAATCTGGCGCGTGGTCATCCAGCAGCGTTCCAACGCCTGCAGGCCAAACTGGCCAAAGGCCACCGTATGGCCGCGGCGCGCAATGCCCGCGCGGCTGCCGCGGTGCATCTTGCGATGTTTAGTTAAATCTGGGGTTGTGGCCATGTGAAATTATCGTGATTGGGGCGTGGCGGCGGCAGGCTCATTCTCCAGCACCATCTGGCGGCCGGCCTTGCGCGGCTGTTCATCGCCCTTGCAAATCCAAACCTTGATGCCGATCAGCCCCTGTTGCGTGGATGCCTCGGTGAATCCGTAATCAATGTTCGCGCGCAGCGTGTGCAACGGCACGCGGCCCTTGAGATATTGCTCCACGCGGGCGATTTCAGAACCGCCCAAGCGTCCGGCCAACCGGATGCGTATGCCTTCAGCGCCGACGTCCATGGCCATCTGCATGGCCTTCTTCATGGCGCGACGGAAAGCGATGCGGCGCTCCAACTGCATGGCAATATTCTCGGCGACGAGCTGGGCGTCGGAATCGGGCTGGCGCACCTCGGCGATATCCACGTGGATCTCTTTGCCCGTCATCTTGGCCAAATCTTCCTTGAGCTTATCGATCTCCGTGCCGCGACGGCCGATCACCACGCCGGGGCGGGCGGTCAGCAACTTGATGCGGCAACGGCCCGTGGCGCGTTCAATGAAAATCTTGGTGATGGCAGCCGCCTCGAGCTTGCTCTTGAGCAGCTCGCGGATGCGCCGATCCTCATCGAGCAGGCGCGGGAATTCTTTCTTGTCGGCGTACCACTTGGAGTTCCAGTCTTTGTTGACCGCCAAGCGCAACCCAACGGGATTTGTTTTCTGGCCCATGAGATTAAGTTTCCTTGCGCCCGTCCGACAGGACGATGCGGATGTGGCAATTGCCCTTGATGATGGTCGCCGCAGAACCGCGTGCGCGGGTCATCATACGACGCGCGGGCGTGGCCTGTCCCACCCACGCCTCTTTGACGCGCAGGGTCTCGACCTTGAGATTGTTGTTGTTCTCCGCGTTGGCGATGGCCGAGGCCAGCGTCTTGGCGATGAGGCGCGCGGACTTGCGCGGCACACTGGCCAGCACAGCCTTGGCGTGCAGCGCGGTCATGCCTTGAATCTGGCGGGCGACCTCGCGCACTTTCTGCGCAGACATCTTTGCGTTGCGTGTGATTGAACGAACTTCCATCGTTTACTTCTCCACTTTGGCCGTATGAGCGCCGTGTTTCTTGAAGGTACGCGTGGGAGAAAATTCCCCCAACTTGTGCCCCACCATCTGGTCGTTGACGTGCACCGGCAAAAATAGTTTCCCGTTGTGGACGTTGAACGTGTGCCCGACAAATTCAGGGATGATCGT
Organism: Pedosphaera sp.; assembly: GCA_009695465.1. Taxonomy (GTDB): domain Bacteria; phylum Verrucomicrobiota; class Verrucomicrobiia; order Limisphaerales; family UBA1100; genus SYLI01. The sequence goes on along the minus strand of SIAW01000008.1, from coordinate 21,514 downwards.
CGAACGCCGCGACCATGTCTTGATCGGCTTCTTGGTGCCGCTGGCATTCACCGCGTTGACCTTGTCCAGCAGGTACTGCTCGAAGAACGGACCTTTTTTGAGTGAGCGTGGCATGGCTTATTTCTGTTTGAACGGCCGACCGTCGCGCCGCACCAAGATGAACCGGTTGGAAACTTTCTTGCGCAGCCGCGTCTTGTAACCGCGCGTGATGACACCCCACGGCGTCACCGGATGTCCGCCGCCGGCGGTCTTGCCCTGACCACCACCCATCGGATGATCCACCGGGTTACGCGCCACGGCGCGGGAGATGGGACGGATGCCGCGATGCCGCGAGCTGCCCGCCTTGCCCCACACCCGGTTCTCATGATCGGTGTTGCCGACCTGACCAATGGTAGCGATGCAAATCTCGTTGAACTTGCGGATCTCGCCCGAAGGCAGGCGGACCTGCGCAAATCCATCGCCGCGCGACATCAGCGTGGCGGAGACGCCCGCCGAACGCACCAGTTGCCCACCGCGACCGGGGGTCAGCTCCAAATTGTGAATGGCCGATCCAATCGGAATGGATTTCATCTGCAGACTGTTGCCCGGCAGCGGCGCGGCATTCGGCCCGCTCTGCACCACGCGGCCCACGACCAAGCCCACCGGCGCGACGATGTACCGGCGCTCTTTGTCAGCGTATTCCAGCAACGCCAACCGCGCCGTACGACCCGGATCGTACTCGATGGCGATGACCTTCGCGTCCATCCCCTGCTTGTTACGCTTGAAATCCACCGTGCGGAGCTTCTGCTTGTGCCCGCCGCCACGACCGCGCGATGTGATGCGCCCGTAGCTGTTGCGGCCCGAGGTGCGCTTGCGCGTCTGCACGAGCGACTTCTCCGGAGTCGTCTTCGTGATTTCCTCATACGTCGGCCGCGCGATGTAGCGCTGCGACGGCGTCAATGGTCTGTAAGTGCGGATCGGCATCGGATTAAATGGTTTCGATTCTTTCGCCTTCCCGGAGCGTGACGACGGCCTTCTTGTAGTCACGCGGGGCCCTCGGGAATTTCGTGAGCTTGCGGCCACGCTTGGTGGTGCCGTTGAGCGTGTTCACCGCCACCACGACCACCTTGTAAAGCTCGTGAACGGCCATGCCGATCTGGTGCTTGTTCGCACGCCGATCAACAATGAAAGTGTACTTGGGCTGGTTGAACTGGTTCTTGAGCTTCTTGCGATCGTCGGGCTTCAACGCCTCAACGCGCTTCTTCTTGGCCGCCATGCCCTGCGTGCGGCGATTGGAGGAATTGAACAGGTCACGAGAGACCAGGCTCTTCTCGCCCAGATGAAGGGACTTGATGATGTCAGTGGCGTTCATGTCCTACTTGCCCCCTATCAGTCGCTGTTCCACTTCCGCGAAGGCGGCTTGGGCAATGATCAATTTGTCGTACCGCAACACTTGGTAGGTGTTCAACAGGCGGCCCGCCGTCACATCCACCAAGAGCAAGTTGCCCGCAGCCAACCGCAGCTTGGCGGTGGCGTCCTTGAGTTTGTCCTGCGTGTCCACCAGCAACACCGTAGCGCCGGGGGCGATGGCCAACTGGTCGAGCAGTTGCAGCAGGCCTTTGGTCTTGTGTGAATCCAAATCCAGATTGTCCACCACGACCACGTCGTTGTCATGCAACCGGGCGCTGAACGCCTTGCGCAACGCCAAGTGGGCGGACTTGTGAGTGACCTTCTTGGTGTAATCGCGCTGACGCGGGCCGTGCGTGATACCACCACCACGCCAGAGCGGCGAGCGCACTGAGCCTGCGCGTGCGCGGCCCGTGCCCTTTTGGCGCCACGGCTTCTTGCCGCTGCCCGACACCTCGTCACGCATCTTGACCTTGGCCGTGCCAAGTCGTTGCGCGGCGCGGAAAGCGACCACGGCCTCGTGCACCGCTTGCGTGCCCTTGGCATTATCGATGACGCTGAAGCTGACGTTCAGCTCGCCAGCGTCTTTGCCATCTTTCGATATGACCTTCAGTTTCATCGGCTCAATCGGTTACTTCTTAGCCGGCACCTTGGCGTTCTTCTTGGATTCGCGGATGATGACGTAGTCGCCATTCGCGCCCGGGATGGAGCCTTGGATCAGCAGTAAATTATCTTCTGTACGCACGGCCATCACCTGCAGGTTCTGCACGGTGCGTTGGCGCTGGCCCATGTGGCCGGGCATACCTTTGCCCTTGATCACCCAGCCGGGCGTGGAGCGGCAACCAATGGCACCGGGCCGGCGGTGCCAGCCTTTTTGACCGTGCGACGCCGGGCCGCCAGCGTACTTGTAACGGCGCACAACACCGGCAAAGCCTTTGCCTTTGCTGACGCCAATGGCGTCCACGTAATCGCCCTGGCTGAAAATATCAACACCCACCACATCGCCCGCCTTGACAGGCAGCGTGAAATTGCGGAACTCGCGCACCTGCTTCACCGCGGCGCTGCCGCTCTTCTTGAAGTGGCCAAGGAGCGACTTGGTCACGCGCGACTCTTTCTGGTCGTCAAACCCCAGTTGCACGGAGTTGTACTGGTCACTCTCCATGGTCTTGCACTGCAGCACGCGGTTGGGTCCGGCCAGCACCACCGTCACGCCCACGGCGTTACCGGCGCTGTCGAACACGCGCGTCTGCCCAAGTTTTTTGCCAATCAAACCAATCATAACCTAGTTCAGAATCTTGATGTTAATGTCCATGCCGGCGGGCAGGTTCAGCTTCTTGAGCTCGTCGGTGGTGTTGTTGGTGGGCAGAATGTCGATGATGCGCTTGTGCGTGCGCTGCTCAAAGGTCTCCTGCGATTTCTTGTCGCAGTGGGGTGAGCGCAGCACCGTGAACCGCTCCACGCGCGTGGGCAGTGGCACCGGCCCGCGCACCACACCGCCGGTGCGCTTGACCGTCTCCACGATGTCCAGCACCGACTTGTCCAAAACTCGGTGGTCGTACGCCTTGAGGCGGATTCGAATAATAGTTTGCTTTGCTTCGGCCATGTCTTTACGCCCGTTTTCTCGCGGGACGGTTCGGGCTCTTCTCTAAAATTTCTTCAGCGATGTTCGGCGGCACCTGCGCAAAACTGCGCGGCTCCATCGAGTATGCCGCACGCCCACTGGAGAGCGAACGGATCGATGTGGCATAGCCAAACATCTCCGCCAACGGCACCTCGGCCTTGATGACCGTGCCCGTGTTGTTCGTGTCGATCGCTTCGATGCGACCGCGACGCCGGTTCAAATCGCCAATCAGTTCACCCTGATACTGTCCGGGCGTCGTGCAATCCACCGCCATCACCGGCTCCAACAAAACCAAGCCCGCTCGGTGCGCCGCATCTTTGAACGCAAAAATGCCGGCCATCTTGAACGCCAGCTCGTTGGAGTCCACTTCGTGGAAGCTGCCGTCAATGACCTCGACATGAATGTCGATCATCTGATAGCCCGCCAACACACCGCCAGCAATTGCCTCTTCAATTCCAGCGATGACAGCAGGAATATACTCCTTGGGAATCGTTCCGCCGACAATCTTATTTTCGATCTCCACGCCCTCGCCCCGTTTGCGTGGTGCAATCTTGATGACGGCGTGTCCGTATTGACCGCGTCCGCCGGATTGCTTGATGAATTTGCCCTCGCCCTCGGCCGGCTTGGTGATCGCCTCGCGATAAGCAATCTGCGGCGCGCCGCAGTTGGCCTGCACGGTGAATTCCCGCAACAGTCGATCGCGGATGATCTCCAAGTGCAGCTCGCCCATGCCCGCGATAATCGTCTGGCCCGTCTCGTGATCGGTGAACATCCGGAAGGTCGGATCCTCTTCCGAAAGACGCGCCAACCCTTCGGCCATCTTGTCGCGATCCTGGGTCGTCTTAGGCTCAATCGCCATCGCGATGACCGGCTCGGGGAACTTCGGCGGCTCCAAACTCACGACCTCATCCTCATCGCACAACGTATCACCGGTGGTGATGTTGCGCAGACCGACCAGCGCCGCGATGTCGCCAGAATAAACGGTGTCCACATCCAACCGTTTGTCGGCCTGGATCCGCAAGAGGCGGCTCACTCGCGCACTGCGCCGCGTGCGGGGATTGTAAATTGTGTCGCCCTTGCTGACCGAGCCGCGGTACACGCGGAAAAACACCAGCTTGCCGACGAAGGGATCGGTCCACAGCTTGAATGCCAGCGAGCAGAACTTGCCCGTGTCGCCCGCAGCCACAACGATGGCCTCGTTCGGGTCATGCGGATCCATGCCCTTGGCCGCAGGAATGTCCAGCGGCGACGGCAGAAAATCCATGACGCCATCCACCAGCGGTTGCACACCGCGATTCTTAAACGCGGAACCACCAAAGACGGGCACCATCTCGTTAGCGATGGTCAGACGACGCACCGCGCGCTTGAGCACATCGGGCGCGATGGGCTGCTCGTTCAACACCAGATCAGCGATCTCCTCATCCTTATCGCTCACTGCGCCGATCAACTCGGCCAACGCCGTCTTGGCCGCTTCCACCATGTCCGCAGGAATATCTCCCACGGAATAGGTGGTGCCGGTCACGTCCGCCGGGTCGTACACGATGGCCTTCTGGTTGATGACATCCACCACACCCGCCAGCTTGTCCTCCGCCCCGATGGGAATACCCACGGCCCAGGCGTTGGCGCCCAGCTTGTCCCTCATCTCCTTGATGACGTAATTAAAATTGGCACCCACGCGGTCCATCTTGTTGACGAATGCGATGCGCGGGATGTTGTAGCGCGTGGCCTGACGCCACACCGTCTCGGACTGCGGTTGCACAGCCGCCACACCGCAGAACACGGCGATGGCTCCATCCAACACGCGCAGCGAGCGCTCCACTTCCGCGGTGAAATCCACGTGGCCTGGCGTGTCGATGATGTTCACGCGATGCTGCACGCCCGAGTACAGTTTGACCAACTGCTCTTCGGGTTTCTGCTTCCAGTAACAGGTGATGGCCGCCGAAGTGATGGTGATGCCGCGCTCGCGCTCCTGCTCCATCCAGTCGGTCACGGTGTTGCCGTCATCCACGTCGCCGATGCGGTGGATCAAGCCGGTGTAATAGAGGATGCGCTCGGTCGTCGTCGTCTTGCCCGCATCGATGTGCGCGGCAATGCCGATGTTCCGAGTGCATTGCAGCGTGTATTCGCGATCAGGCGAATTCACTGCTGCGGCACTGTTATTTTCCGTCACTGATGACATTCCAAAAATCGTTAGCTCTTTCAGACCAAAAAAAACGCCCCGAGCAATCCACCCCGGGGTAAATCTCCAGCAAAATTTTCTACCAGCGGAAGTGCGCGAAGGCCTTATTGGCCTGCGCCATCCGGTGGGTCTCGTCGCGCTTGCGAATGCAATTCCCCTGCCCGCCGTACGCCTCGATAATCTCCGTTGCCAGCGCGTCGCGCATCGGCGTGCCCTTGCGAGCCTTTGCCGAATCCACCATCCACCGCAATGCCAGCGCCAATTGACGCTCGGTGGAAACTTCCAGCGGCACTTGATACGTCGCCCCGCCCACGCGGCGGCTCTTCACTTCCAAACGCGGCTTGGCGTTGTCCACGGCGCGAACGAGCACTTCCAAGGGCGTCGCCCCCGTCTGCTTCTCCGCGATGATATCAAAAGCGGTGTACACGATTCCGTGCGCGATGCTGCGATTGCCACCCTTCATCACCGTGTTGACCAGCCGCCCGACCAGCGGGTTCTGGTAACGAACATCAGGCCGGGTAGGCCGCGATACTGCTCTGCGACGACGTGACATGGTTCCTTACTTCTTCTTTTCCTTCGGGCGCTTGACGCCGTACTTACTGCGGCTCACCCGCCGCTTCTCCACACCGGCAGCGTCGCGGTTGCCACGGACAATGTGGTAACGCACGCCCGGCAAATCTTTCACACGCCCGCCGCGGACCAGCACAATCGAGTGCTCCTGCAGCGAGTGTCCCTCGTCGGGAATGTACGCGATGATCTCCTGTCCGTTGGTGAGGCGCACCTTGGCCACCTTACGCATGGCCGAGTTGGGCTTCTTGGGCGTACGCGTGTACACCTGCAGACAGACGGCCTGACGGAACGGGCAACCTTGCAGTGCCGGTGATTTGGATTTCACCTTCACTTTGTTCCGTCCCTTTCGGACCAGTTGATTTATCGTCGGCATCCCGTGATGTCTCTAGTTAATTAAATAATCCCGCCAGCTGCTCACAAACGGGGCGCGGATAATAGCAAAGAACATCTTCGTAGCAACAAGTATTTCCACAATTTTGTTTTCGCGCGCTATTAGCTGGCCGCCTCGGGTTGCAGAAGCAGATTGGTCTCCTCGTCCTCCATCGGGGCGACGGGTTCGACCAACGGTTTAAGCTCCACGTTGCGGTGACGGAAAAACCCTGTGCCCGCTGGGATGATGTGACCCATGATCACGTTTTCCTTAAACCCAACCAGATAGTCCACCTTGCCCAAAGTCGCTGCTTCGGTGAGCACGCGCGTCGTGTCTTGGAACGACGCCGCCGACAGGAAACTTTCCGTTTCCAACGACGCCTTGGTGATGCCCAAAAGAATCGGCACGGACTCGGCAGCTTGGCCGCCAGTCTCTTTCATGCGCAGGTTTTCCTGCTCGAACACCAGCCGGTCAATCTGCTCGCTCCACAGGAAGGTCGTGTCGCCCGGCTCGGTGATGCGCACCTTGCGCAGCATCTGCCGCACAATCAGCTCGATGTGCTTGTCATTGATGGTCACGCCTTGCAGTCGGTACACCTCCTGCACTTCGTCCACCAAATGTTCCTGCAACGCCTGCATGCCGCAGATGTCGAGAATTTCATGCGGCACCACCGGGCCTTCGGTGAGCTGCTGGCCTCTCTTGACCATGTCGCCCTTGAACACGATGACGTGTTTGCCGATGGGGATGAGATGCTCTTCCTCCGCGCCAGTCTCCACATCCTTGACGAGGATGGAACGTTTGCCGCGCACGGTCGGACCAAAGTCCACGATGCCGTCAATCTTCGAGATCTCCGCCGCATCTTTCGGACGACGCGCCTCAAAGAGTTCCGCCACTCGCGGCAGACCGCCGGTGATGTCCTTCGTCTTGGAAGTCTTGCGGGGTGTTTTAGCCATCAAGGTGCCGGCCGCAATCTTGTCGCCTTCCTCCACCTGCACGTGCGCGCCGGAGGGGATGGGATAGTTCGCAACGACCTTGCCCTTGTCATCCACGATGATGACCTGCGGGTGCAGATCTTCTTTGTGGTCGATGATGACCATGGAGTCGCGGCCCGTCGCTGCGTCCAGTTCCTGCTCCATCGTGACGCCAGCGATAATGTCGTGGAAACGCACCACGCCCGGCTTCTCAGAAAGGATCGGTACGTTGTACGGATCCCACTGGATGAACATCTGATCCTTCTTCACATGCCCGCCATCGGGCACGGTGATGACTGCGCCGATCGGCACGTCGTAACGGTCCAGCTCTTTTTCCACGACCGATTTCTCGTCGAGGATGGTGACGGATCCGTTCTTGTTCAGAACGATGTTGCTGCCGTCGCTCAAGGCCACCACGCGCAGTTCATTGTAGCGAACCTTGCCGGTCTCCTTGGCTTTGATTTGCGGCTGCTTGAACACGGCCGACGCCGTACCACCGATGTGGAAGGTACGCATGGTCAACTGTGTGCCCGGCTCGCCGATGGATTGCGCCGCGATGATGCCCACCGCTTCGCCCAGCTTTGCCGGTGCGCCCGTGGCCAGGTTGCGGCCGTAGCAGGAGATGCAAATGCCCTTCTTGGCTTCGCACATCAAACCGGAACGCACCTTGACCTTTTCGATGCCCGTGTCCTCAAGCCGCTTGGCGATGACTTCGGTGATCTCTTTGCCGGCTTTGACAATCTTCTCGTCGGGGGCCACCGGGTTGATGATGGTATCGCAGGAGGTGCGGCCGACCAAACGGTCGCCCATCTTCACCACTTCTTCTTCGCCCTCGTAGATCGCGCCCAGCCAGATGCCGTTGTGGGTGCCGCAATCCACTTCGCGGATGATCACGTCCTGCGCCACGTCCACCAATTTGCGCGTCATGTAGCCGGAGTCGGCGGTCTTGAGCGCGGTGTCGGCCAAACCCTTGCGGGCGCCGTGTGTGGAGATGAAATATTCCAGCACGGAGAGACCCTCGCGGAAGTTGGAGAGAATGGGTTTCTCGATGATGTCGCCCGAGGGCTTGGCCATCAATCCACGCACGCCTGCCAACTGGCGCACCTGCTGGCGATTGCCGCGGGCGCCCGAGTCCACCATCAATGCCACTGCATTGTACTCCTGCTTGCCATGGTTATGGGCCAGCGTGGTGAGCATGACGTTGGAAATCTTGTCCGTCGCATGCGTCCAGATATCAATGATCTTGTTGTAGCGTTCGCCCGGCGTGATGACGCCCTTGCGGTACTGCTTCTCCACCTCGGCGATTTCCTTCTGCGCCAACTTGATCTCCTGATCTTTCTCCTTGGGGATGATCATGTCATCAATGCCAATGGAGATGCCCGCGCGTGTGGCTTCCTTGAAACCCAGCTCCTTGAGCTTGTCGAGCGTCTCGACGGTGCGCGGCTGGCCCGCGTGCCGGTACGAGTTCCAGATCAGATCGCCCAACTTGGATTTGTTCACCGGGAAATTGGCGAAGCCCAATTCCTCTGGCCAGATCTCGCTGAAGACCACGCGGCCCACGGTGGTCTCGATGATCTTCTTCGTCTTGTTGCCGTAGATGGTGTCCTGGCCCAGATCCGGGTTGGCCAAATGGATGCGCGTGTGCGTGTGCACAGCGCCCTCGGCCAACGCAAAGAGCACTTCCGAGAGTGAACCAAACAGTTTGAGACGGTCTTTGCTGCGGCCGGTCAATTCGCGCGGCTCGGCCGTGAGATAAAAGCAACCCAACGGGATGTCCTGCGTCGGCGTCATGATGGGCCGGCCGCTGGACGGGCTGAAGATGTTCAACGGCGCCATCATCAACAGGCGCGTTTCCATCTGCGCTTCCACCGACAACGGCACGTGCACCGCCATCTGGTCGCCGTCAAAGTCAGCGTTGTACGCCGTGCAGACGAGCGGATGGATGCGGATGGCTTCGCCTTCGATGAGCACTGGCTCGAACGCCTGCACCGAGAGACGGTGCAACGTGGGCGCGCGGTTGAGCAGCACCGGATGGCCTTTGGTCACCTCGTCCAACACGTCCCACACCTCGACGGTCTGTTTCTCGATGAGCTTCTTGGCCGAGCGCACGGTGTGCACATAGCCCAGCTCTTTGAGGCGGCGGATGATGAACGGCTCGAACAACACCAGCGCCATCTTCTTGGGCAAGCCGCACTGATGCAGCTTGAGCTCCGGCCCGATGACGATGACGGAACGGCCCGAGTAATCCACGCGTTTGCCCAGCAAGTTCTGGCGGAACCGTCCGCCCTTGCCCTTGAGCATGTCGGAAAGGGATTTGAGCGCGCGATTGCCCGCACCCGTGACCGCGCGGCCATGCCGGCCGTTGTCAAAGAGCGCGTCCACGGCTTCCTGCAACATGCGCTTTTCGTTGCGCACGATGACCTCCGGCGTCTTGAGCTGGAGCAGGTTCTTCAACCGGTTATTGCGGTTGATGACACGACGATAAAGATCGTTGAGATCGGAGGTGGCAAACCGGCCGCCTTCCAGCGGCACCAACGGACGCAAGTCCGGCGGGATCACCGGCAGCACCGTGAGGATCATCCACTCCGGGCGCGCGCCCGAGCCGATGAAGCCCCCGAACAGTTTGATGCGCTTGGCGAGTTTCTTGCGGATCTGTTTGCTCTTGGTCTGCGTCATCGCCTCCTGCATCTCGCTGACGCCTTTGGCCAGATCAACCCGCTCCATGGCCTCGCGCACGGCGCCGGCGCCCATCTTGGCGACAAACGCATCGGCACCGTAAGTCTCGCGGGCTTCAGCCAACTCTGATTCGGTCAGCAGTTGATTCTGCAACAGCGGTGTCTTGCCCGGATCAATGACGAGGGAGTCCTCGTAGTAAATCACGCGCTCCAAATGACGCGCCGTCATGTCCAGCACCAAGCCCAAGCGGCTGGGCATGCACTTGAAAAACCAGATGTGCGTGACCGGCACGGACAATTCCAAGTGGCCCATGCGCTCGCGCCGCACGCGTGCGAGGGTGACTTCCACGCCGCAGCGATCGCAGACCACGCCCTTGTACTTGATGCGTTTGTATTTGCCGCAAGAACATTCCCAGTCCTTCACCGGACCGAAGATGCGCTCGCAGAACAAGCCGCCTTTTTCGGGCTTGAAGGTGCGGTAGTTGATCGTCTCCGGGTTCTTGACCTCGCCTTTGGACCAGCGCCGGATGGTGTCCGGACCGGCGACGCTGATGGACACGTAGTCCACGGAATTGACCTTCTCCAGCCCCAACAAATCGCGGGCGCCGGCTCTATTGCTATTGGTATGTGTTTCCAAGGTAAATTTCCCGCGGGTTAGCTGGCCAATGCCGCCAGCGTTTCGTTAGCCTCAATGGTGCCGTCCACCGGGTTGGTATATCCAACTTTCACTTCCAGACAGAGCGCCTCCATCTCCTTCACCAACACGTTGAAAGATTCGGGCACTGAAGCGTCCAGGGAGTTGTCGCCCTTGACGATGTTCTCGTAAATGCGTGTGCGTCCTTGCACGTCGTCGGATTTGACGGTGAGCAATTCTTGCAGCGTGTACGCCGCGCCGTAGGCTTCCATCGCCCACACTTCCATTTCGCCGAAGCGCTGGCCACCGTACTGCGCTTTGCCGCCCAGCGGTTGCTGGGTGACCAACGAGTACGGACCGACTGCGCGGGCGTGAATCTTGTCCGCGACCAAGTGGCCCAGTTTCATCATGTAGATGTAACCCACGACAATCTCCTGGTCGAACCTGTCACCCGTGCGCCCATCATAGAGCGACGCCTTGCCGTGCTGGCCCACCAACGGCATGCCCACGGTCTTCTTCTGGAGTTCGCCCGCTTCCTTGAGGTAGCCGCGGATGTCTTTTTCCTTGATGCCATCGAACACCGGCGTGGCAAATTTCAGTCCGAGCAATCGCGCCGCGTAGCCCAAGTGCGTTTCCAGCACCTGTCCCACGTTCATGCGCGAAGGCACGCCCAACGGGTTGAGCACGATGTCCATCGGCGTGCCGTCCTTGAGGAAGGGCATGTCGGCTTCTGGCACGATGTGCGCGATGACGCCCTTGTTGCCGTGGCGTCCAGCCATTTTATCACCCACGGAAAGCTTGCGCTTGGAGGCGATGTACACCTTCACCTGCTTGACGACGCCTGTGTCAACGTCCTCACCCGACTCCACCCGCTGCATCTCCTCGTCCTTCTGCAGCTCCAGTTCGGAGAACTTTTTGCCGAAGACCGCGAAGATCTCTTTGATCTTGTTGCGGATGGGCGACGGATCGATCTCCATGCGATCGTGCACGCTGGCCAATTTGCGCAGCAGCGTCTTGGTGATCTTGCGATTGGCGGGGATGATAATCTCGCCCGTCTCGCTGTTGACCACGTCCAACGGAATCTTTTCACCCAACAGAATGTTGGAGAGCGCCTCGGTGAGTTGCTCCAACAAATCGGCGTGGCGTTTCTTGAAATCTTCCGCGACCTGTTTCCCGCTATTCTTGCTGACGGGCTTGGCCACGTCCTTCTCGCGCTTGGAAGAAACCTTCACGTCCATCACGATGCCGTAAGTGCCCGAGGGCACCTTCAGCGAAGTGTCTTTCACGTCGGCGGCTTTCTCGCCGAAGATGGCGCGCAGCAACCGTTCTTCCGGTGCCAGCTCCGTCTCGCTCTTGGGCGTGATCTTGCCGACGAGGATGTCGCCGGGCTTCACCTCGGCACCAATGCGGATGACGCCGTCGGGGCCAAGATTTCTTAGCGCCTCTTCACCGATGTTGGGAATGTCGCGCGTGATTTCTTCCGGCCCCAGCTTGGTGTCGCGGGCGCCCACCTCGAACTCATCGATGTGGATGGACGTGTACACGTCATCCTTCACGATGCGTTCGCTGATCATGATGGCGTCCTCAAAGTTGTAGCCGTACCACGGCATGAACGCGCAGAGCACATTGCGCCCCAGCGCCAGTTCGCCGTTCTTGGTGCAAGGCCCGTCCGCGAGGACATCGCCCTTCTTCACCGACTGACCTTTGTGCACCAGCGGTTGCTGGTTCACACAGGTGGCGGCGTTGGAGCGCATGAATTTTCGCAGCGGATAGATGTGCACGTCGTTCTCCGGATCGTGCTTGAGCTTGCGTTTGCCCGACGGCATTTCGCCGTCCTTGGTGATGATGATGCGATCGCCACCCACCGAGGCCACTTTGCCCGCAGTCGTGGACATGAGCACCGCGCAGGAATCCTGCGCCACGCGATATTCCAACCCCGTGGCCACCAGCGGCTCTTCAGTCACCAGCAACGGCACAGCCTGGCGTTGCATGTTCGATCCCATCAACGCGCGGTTAGCATCGTCGTGTTCCAGGAACGGAATGAGACCTGCGGCGATGGAGACCAATTGCTTGGGCGACACCTCCATGTAATTGACGTTCTTGGGGTCGGCATCAATGAACTCGCCCTTGAGTCGGCAGAGCACGGTCTCGCCAACGAATTCGTTCTTGTCGTTCAACGGCGAGTTGGCCTGCGCGATGGTGAGAACCTCATCGCGATCAGCGGTGAGATAATCCAAATGCTTGGTCACATGACCCTTCTCCACCCGGCGATAGGGCGCCTCGATGAAACCAAAGTCATTGACGCGCGCAAACGTGGCCAGCGACGCGATGAGGCCGATGTTCGGACCTTCAGGCGTTTCCACCGGACAGATGCGGCCGTAGTGCGAAGGATGCACGTCGCGCACCTCGAACCCTGCGCGTTCGCGTGACAGACCGCCCGGCCCGAGTGCCGAGAGGCGGCGCTTGTGCGTCACCTCTGCCAGCGGGTTGATCTGGTCCATGAACTGCGAGAGCTGACTGCGCCCGAAGAAATCGCGGATGACCGCCGAAAGCGCCTTGGGATTCACCAGCTTGGCCGGTGTCATCGAATCGGCCTGCTGGTCAAACAGCGTCATGCGCTCTTTCACCAACCGCTCCGTGCGCGCCAAACCCACGCGGCATTGGTTGGCGAGCAACTCGCCCACCGTGCGCACGCGACGGCTGCCCAAGTGGTCAATGTCGTCGAGGATGCCCCCGCCCATCTTGAGCTTGAACAAATATTTCGTGGCCTCCACCAAATCCCGCTTGGTCAGCACGCGGCTTTCCTTGGCGTCATGGAAGTCCAGCTTCTGGCCGATCTTGTAACGGCCCACGCGACCCAAGTCATACCGCTTGGGATCAAAGAAAAGCCGCTTGAGCAGCGCGCGCGCATTGGCCGCCGTGGGCGGATCGCCCGGACGCAGCCGGCTGTAAATATCCTTGAGCGCCTCTTCCTCGTTCTTCGTGGGATCTTTCTTGAGGCACTTGATCACCAGACCGTCATCAATGGACGTGTCCACCACGCGCACCTTGTCCACGTCGGCCTGCGCGAGGGACTTGAGCACCGTCTTGGACAGCGGCTCAAACGCACGTGCCAGCACGGTCTTCTTGTCCTTGTCCACCACGTCGGACACGAGCACGAAGTTCTCCAGCTTCTCCTCTTTCTCCAACGACTTGAGGGTCGCCGTCTGGATCTTGTAGAACAGCTCGAGGATCTCACCGTCCGTACCCTTGCCGCCGTCCTCGCCCAAAAAGCTGAGCGCGCGGAAGAAGGTCGTGATCAAAAATTTCCGGCGCCGCTTCTTGCGGTCCAGATAAACGTAAAGCAAATCGTTGGTGTCAAACTGCGCCTCGAACCACGAACCGCGATCCGGGATGATGCGGAAGGAATGCAGGGTCTTGCCATTGGGATGCTTGGTATCCTCAAACGCCAAGCCCGGCGAGCGGTGCAACTGGCTCACCACCACGCGCTCGGCGCCGTTGATGACAAAGCTGCCCTGCGGCGTCATGAGCGGCAGTTCGCCCATGAACACCTTCTCCTCTTTCACGCCCTTGGGTTCTTTGAGGCGGAAGGTAACGTACAACGGCGCACCGTAAGTGATGCCTTCGCGCAGGCTCTCCAGCCAATCGTTCTTGGCCGCGCCCAGCTCGTAGCAGTGGTAGCCCAGCGTGATCTTGCCATCGTAACTCTCGATGGGGAACACCTCCTTAAACACCGCTTGCAGGCCGAAATCCTTGCGCCGTTCCGGCGGCAGGTCCAGTTGCAGAAACTGCTCGTAGGAGCGGTTCTGGATTTGGATCAGGTTCGGCGGGTCAATGACTTCAATGATCTTGCCGAAGTTGATGCGCGTATTTGTGCTCGTTGCCATGTTGTCTTGCCACCTAGTTTCTGGACTGGACGGTTTTCATCCCGTTGACTGCCACGATGGAAATCCATCGCACCGTCTGTCCACTCACCGACTGTTCCCCACTCCAATTCTCTGCGACTCTCTGTTGATCTCGTTGGCTTGCTCCACTCACACCATTGATAAAACCGGCGGACGACAGGCAAGCCGCCTGCCGTCCGCGCGGGTAATCGCTTACTTGACTTCGACCTTGGCGCCGGCTTCTTCCAGCGCCTTCTTGGCCGCGTCAACTTCGTCCTTCTTCACGCCTTCCAAGAGAGGCTTGGGCGCGCTCTCGACCAAGTCCTTGGCCTCTTTCAGGCCCAGACCGGCTTTCACGATGCGCACCGCTTTGATGACGTTGATCTTCTTGTCGGCCGGCACAGAGACCAGGATCAAGTCAAACGTGTCCTTCTGCTCCACTGCCGCCGGTGCTGCCCCGCCGCCGCCCGCGGCTGCCGCCGGTGCTGCTGCTGAGACGCCCCACTTCTCTTCTAATTTCTTCACCAGGTTAGCGGCGTCCATCACGGTCAGCCCGCTCAACTCTTCTACGATCTTATCTAGATCAGCCATTGTCTTACTCTTCCTTTCAGTTTCGTCGCCCTCCGCAGCTGCAGAGGATTTGAGTTCGCCGCCGGCGAACCGACGAGTTACGTTTCGTTTTTTGTTCCCACCACCGCCTGACGTTGGCCTTGGTGAAAGTGTTAAATTGTTTCCCGATCCGTCCCGATCAAGCAGCAGGCTGCTCGACCTCTCCGCCTGTCGTCTTATCCACGTGCAACTGGATGACGCGCGCAATCCGTGCGGCCGGTTCGAGCAGCAGTCCCGCCAATTGTCCGCGCAGTGCGTCCAACGAGGGCAGATCCGCCATCTGACCGACTTCCTCCGCGGTCAATGCTTGCGATCCCAGATAGCCAAAGCGGATCTTCGGCTTATCAAATTCCTTCGCGAAAGTCTTAACGACCTTGGCGGCGGCAAAAATATCGGCCTTGCCGGTGACCATTGCCAACTGTCCGGTGAGCGCGCTGCTCAGGTCGGTGATGCCCGCCTCTTTGGCAGCGGCGCGGAACACGGTGTTTTTCACCACGTGCACCTCGGCGCCAGCACCGCGCAGGCGTTTGCGCAATTCGGTGAACCCGGACACGGTCATCCCAGTGTATTCCGCAGCGATAAAGAACGGCGAGGCGTTCAACCGCGCGAGGTATTCGGCGGTGATCAGTTTCTTTTCTTCTCTCATGTCAGCAGGCTTGGAAAGCGGGTTAGAGTTGCTTGACGATTACGCGCACGCCCGGGCTCATCGTGGCCGAGAGCGTGCAGCTTTTCACGTATACGCCCTTGGCACTGGGGGGCCGGGCCTTCACGACGGCGTCGATAATCGCCTGCGCGTTCTCCACCAATTGTTCCATGGGGAAGTCCACTTTGCCGATGGGCACGTGCAGGTTGGCGCCCTTATCAATCTTGAATTCCACACGGCCGGCCTGCACTTCTTTGATGGCCTTGACGACGTCATCGGTGACGGTGCCGGTCTTGGGGTTGGGCATCAGCCCGCGCGGGCCGAGCACTTTGCCCAACTTGGCGACGCCTTCTTTCATGGCTTCGGGCGTGGCGATGGCGATGTCAAAATCAGTCCAGCCGCCGATGACCTTCTGCATGAGGTCATCAAAACCGACTTCTTCAGCGCCTGCGGCCTTGGCCGCATCGGCGACGGCGCCGGGCTTGGAGAACACCACGACGCGGACTTTCTTGCCCGTGCCGTGCGGCAGCGAAACGGTGCCGCGCACGTTCTGGTCGGATTGCTTGGGATCGATGCCCAAGTTAAAAGCTACTTCCACCGTCTCCCGGAATTTGGCCCGGGGAAACTGGGTGAGGATGCCAAGCGCTTCGTTGAGCGGATGGGCTATCTTGTCTGCCGACTTCTTAAAGGCGGCGTTGTATCGTTTGCTATGTGTGACCATGTTTGTTTGCGGTGCAAGCGGGCCGGGTGGCCCTCCCGCGGTTAGGGTTACTTGATTTCGATGCCCATGCTGCGGGCGGTGCCTTCAATGACGCGAAATGCTGAGGCCTCATCGCGGGCGTTGAGATCCACCATCTTTTGCTTGGCGATGTCGGTGACCTGCGCGCGTGTGACGCTGCCCACCTTGGTCTTGCCCGCCTCTTTGGAGCCGGACGCGATGCCCGCGGCTTTCTTGAGCAGCACGGCCGCCGGCGGCGACTTGGTGATGAAGGTGAAGGTCTTGTCGTGATACACCGTGATGATCACGGGGATCTTCAGCCCCATCAACGGGCGGGTGCGGGTGTTGAATTGATTGACGAATTCGCCAATGTTCACACCGCGCTGACCCAGTGCCGGACCGACGGGCGGAGCGGGGGTCGCCTGCCCGGCGTCGATTTGCAGTTTGATTTCTCCGACAATTTTCTTTGCCATGATATTCCTCTTAGGCCTTCTCCACTTGCCAGTACTCTAGTTCCACGGGTGTGTTACGGCCGAAAATATTGATGGTGACCTTGAGCTTGCCGCGCGCGGGGTCAATCTCCTCAATGGCACCGTTGTAGTTCTGGAACGGGCCGTCGGTGATCTTCACGCCCTCGCCCACGGTGAAGTCCACACGGGGACGTTCGCTCTCCTCGCTTGCGCTGATGCGCGCCTTGATTTCCTCCACCTCATCGGTGGGCGTGGGCGTGGGATGATCGCCTCCGACAAATTTGGTGATGCCCTGCGTGTTGCGGATGTAGTACCACGGCTTCTCGATGATGCGCTTGTTCTCGTCAAAGAGCACCATGCGCACGAAGACGTAGCCCGGATAAAGCTTGCGGTTGGTGACGCTCTTCTTGCCGTTGCGCACCTCGACGACCTTCTCCATCGGCACGAGGACTTCTTGGATAAACTCCACCATCTCCTCAACCTTGAGGCGTTTACGGATGCTCTCCTCGACCTTCATTTCTTGGCCGGCCAACGTCTGCAATACGTACCATTTGCTGTCCATAACGCGTCCCCAGCTCAGTTCTTATTGAAGAGGATTGTTTTGGTGTTCAACAACGCGCCCCACACCGTCTCGCGCGCAATAAATTCTGAAAGCATGGTGAAGGCGCCCAACATCAGCGTGCCCAACAGCACCACGACCACGTGCTGCGCCAGTTCGTGACCAGTGGGCCACGTGCACTTGCGCAGTTGCTCGCGGACTTCCTCGGCGAAGATGCTGATGCGGTGGAACACCCCCGAGCGCCACATCAGGACAACCACGACCACCAACCCAATCAGCAGCCCGACAGTCCACCAAAATCCAGTATCGGACGCAGGAGGCGTGTCGGTTTTCTTAGTGGAAGGAACCACGACGCTCGCCTTGCCAGCGCTCGCGATACTGTTTGTGGCGACAGGTGTGCTGGCGTTGCCGACGGCAGGCGTCACCGTGGCGTTGCCGACGGGCGTAGCGTTGCCATCGGGCTTGGTCAACCGCACCTGTAAGGTGCCGTTGCCTGCCGGTGCGACGGTCGCGTTGCCTTTTTGCTGTTCAGCCATGTTAATCGTTTGTCTGCGTAATCCCAGTTTGGCGGAGGGGGAGGGATTCGAACCCCCGTTGGGCGTTAACCCAAAGCGGTTTTCAAGACCGCCGCGTTAGACCACTCTGCCACCCCTCCCACCCATGAAATTGGCAGGGCGAAAGGGACTCGAACCCCCAACAAGCGGTTTTGGAGACCGCTGCTCTACCAATTGAGCTATCGCCCTATCCATTGGATTTTGATGACGGTGGCGCATTATCAGACGGCGGCAGGACGCCCATTGCGCCGCGCCGATCTGGGTCGGGTTTCAGCAGGGTTTGGACTACGCCGGCAAAATCTTGGTTACACGACCCGAGCCAATGGTGCGACCGCCCTCGCGGATGGCGAAGGTCAGACCTTCTTCCATGGCGATGGGGGCAATCAACTCCACTTCCACCTCGGTGTTGTCACCGGGCATGATCATTTCCACTCCTTCACGCAGCGACTTCACGTTGCCGGTCACGTCGCTCGTGCGGAAATAGAATTGCGGGCGGTAGTTGACGAAGAACGGCGTGTGCCGGCCACCTTCATCCTTGGTCAACACGTAAACCTCAGCCTTGAACTTCATGTGCGGCTTGATGGAACCGGGCTTGGCCAACACCTGGCCGCGCTCGACTTCACCCTTCTTTTTGCCGCGCAACAGCACGCCCACGTTCTCACCGGCGCGCGCTTCGTCCAACAGTTTGCGGAACATTTCGATGTCCGTCGCGATGGTCTTGGTGGTGTCGTGCAGACCGACAATTTCCACTTCGTCCATCTTCTTGAGCAGACCGCGCTCCACACGGCCCGTGGCCACCAGACCGCGACCTTCAATGATGAACGTGTCTTCCACGCACATCAGGAAGGGCTTGTCGGCGTCACGCACCGGCTCGGCCACGAATTCATCGCAAGCCTTGAGCAGCTCGCCGATCTTTGCCACCCACTTGGCTTCTCCCGCCAACGCGCCGGAGGCGCTGCCGCGGATGATCGGCGTCTTGTCGCCCGGGAAATTGTATTTCTTGAGCAGATCGCGGATGTCTTCTTCCACCAACATCAGCATCTCTTCGTCCTCCACCAAGTCAGTCTTGTTGAGGAACACCACGATGGAAGGCACGCCGACCTGACGGGCCAAAAGCACGTGCTCCTTGGTCTGCGGCATGGCGCCAGAATCCGCGCACACCACCAAAATGGCGCCGTCCATCTGCGCCGCACCGGTGATCATGTTCTTCACGTAGTCCGCGTGGCCGGGGCAATCCACGTGCGCGTAGTGGCGCAGGTCGCTCTCGTACTCCACGTGGGAGGCCGCGATGGTCACCGTCTTGTTTTCGTCGCGCACCGTGCCGCCCTTGGTGATCTCCGCATAGGAGATGGGCGTGGCCATGCCTTTATTGGCCTGCACCGCCACTATCGCCGCTGCCAAAGTGGACTTGCCGTGGTCAACGTGGCCAATCGTACCAATGTTGACGTGCGGTTTCTTACGTTCAAACGCTTCTTTTGCCATGACGTGCTATCGTGTTCAGTTTTAGTTTAACTCGCCTGTGGAGCCCATGATCGGGTTTGAACCGATGACCTCGTCCTTACCAAGGACGTGCTCTACCAACTGAGCTACATGGGCACCAAAAAATTTCAATCCCGACTCCACAACTCAGCCTCAACCCAAATAACGACAATAAATCCCAGCACCATACTTCCGCTTTCGCGGAAACTATGGCTGGGTTTACAGCGTATTTTTCTACAATTGCCCCTGCGGGCCACTCACCAACGGGGCGAGAACCTACTCGCCACACTCCACAGGTCAAACCTTTTTTCGGGAAACTGCAAAAAAGTTGTTCACCGGCTCGCCTTTCCAGACTTTCCCCGCCACTCCACCTTCGGCGGCTCCGGCAGTCCCTGCGCCCGGAAGGAAGTGCGAAAATGCATCTTGGCCACCTTCACCAGTCCAGCTTGGCCTTGTTTCTCAAATAATCCTTTGGCCGCCGCATCCACCGCTGCACTGGCGCCCTTGGGTAATTTCACGCCAGCCTCCTGTTCCAGCGCAGCCAGTCGGCTGACAAACTCGTGCCTCGCCAAGATGGACGCCGCCGCCACTGCCAAGTCCGACTCCGCCTTGTGCCGTTGCACCAGCTCAATCTCGCGCCCCAACGCCATCAGCGCCTTGGCCACCGTGGCCTTGTCGCTGGCGAACTGATCGCTGATGGCCCGCACCGGCGCAGGGTTCATCCGCTGCCGTTGGCCCATCAAATTCTCGATCACCCGCGCGTGTCCCCACGCCAAAAGGCGGTTCACGCTGCGCATCTTCGCGTAAAGCCGGTTGTACGCCTCGTTGCCGATGGCCACCACGCTGGTCACGCAGCCGGGTGTGTTCTGGATCAACTCCGCCAACTGCGCGATCTTCTTGTCGCTGGAGATGTTTTTGGAATCGCGGACGCCCGCCTCTTCCCACGCCTTCACCACCGCTGCATTGACGTACACCCCCGCGATGCACAGCGGCCCAAAAAAATCGCCCTTGCCCGATTCATCCACGCCCAGTCGCGGCAACAGCAACTCCGGGTTCAGCACCGTCTCATAGCCCAGCCGCGCCTCCTTGAGAATCTCCGGCTCCAATATGAACTCCACGAACTCCTGCGTCCCTTTGCCCTGCACCACCAACTTGCCGCTCGTGTAGAAAACCACGTTCACCCCCGTACCCGCCGCCGCAAACCGCGCATGCGGCACCGTGCCAAACTCAAAACCACGCCCGCGCAACAACGCCTCCAACGCCGTCGCCTGCGCGTCATCCAACTTGCTGGTGTGCGATGAAATAGCCTTCAACTGCGCGCGAGCATCCGCCCTGCCCCCCGCCAAATCAAGCTCAAGCCCTTCCCATCCGTGCAAGCATCGGTGGTGGGCAAAATGCCTAGAAGATTCAGATCCACCCCAACGAATAGTAGGTAGATGAAGTCATTCAACACGCTTCGCGCCCAAGCCCAAACAGGCCGTGCCGTGGCTTCATCCAACCCCAACCCCGGCTGCTTCACGCTATGCAACTAATCCGCGAACTCAGAAACACCGCCCCACTGGGAAAAGTGGAGTGGCTGCTGGAAATCAGCACCGACGAATGCGCCGCACTGGGCATCAAACCCAACGCCCGCAACGAAGACCCCGCCCGCAACGCCACCATGCTGGAACTGGCCATTGATTCACTGACAGAAGAATTCAAAGAGGACTGACGCCACGCCAGCACACAGGCATCACGCCCCTACTGTTTCCATCTGCATCCGAGTCAGCTTTTCGGCAGAGACCCGCTTGGAAAGATACAGCAACTCAATCCCAACCACGTTGCCAGCGGCGTTGTAATCAAAAATGACACCGGGCGAAATCTCCTCACTTTCAACAGCGGGCACCTCATCCAAATCGAGATACAACGCATCGGCAGTGCGATCAATCGTCAGTTTCATAATTTGCCTCTCAGCGTGCGATCCAGATGCGCCGTGATGACGCGCTTGGGTTCATCTTTGGATACAATAAATCGCAGCACTCGGTTGGCAAGTCGGTGTTCCAGCGCAGCATCCACTGCGTCAGGCACAATGCGCCGGTCTGTCACCTTGCCACTAGGAGCGAACACTGCTGCATCAACTCGGCAGCGCCTCTGTATTCCGGCAAACTAATCGTTCGCTTCAATCGCCTGCGGCTAGAAAAAATAAATGCAAT